>JBJYWX010000044.1:0-13111 GCA_046259695.1 Promineifilaceae bacterium (SeqCode)
GCCGCATCCCTGGGAGTTCGCGCGCGTCTGGCATTTGGAGCCTTCGCTGACGGAAGCGGACACTATCTTCGCCGGCGCCGAAGACGCGGCAATTTTCAAGTCGACTGACGGTGGCCAGAGCTGGGCCGAACTGCCCGCCCTGCGCCAGCACAGCACGGGCGACACCTGGCAGACCGGTGGGGGCGGCTTCTGCCTGCATACCATCTTGCTCGATCCGTCCGATCCACAGCGCCTCTACGTGGCCATTTCCGCCGCCGGCGCTTTTCGCAGCGACGATGGCGGGGAGAGTTGGAAAGCAATCAATCGCGGTTTGCATTCCAATTACCTGCCGGACGGAGAAGCGGAGGTAGGGCACTGCGTGCATCGCATCGCCCTGCACCCCTCAAGGCCGCAGACGCTGTATATGCAGAAGCATTGGGACGTCATGCGCAGCGACGACGCCGGTGACAATTGGTATGAGATCAGCGGCAATTTGCCCACCGATTTTGGCTTCCCTATCGAGGTGCACGCGCACGAACCAGAGACCGTCTACGTCGTGCCGATAAAGAGCGATTCGGAGCATTACCCGCCCGACGGCAAGCTGCGCGTTTACCGCAGCCGCAGCGGCGGCAACGAATGGGAGGCGCTGACCAACGGCCTGCCGCAGCAAGATTGTTATGTCAATGTCCTGCGTGACGCGATGGCCGTAGATAGCCTGGACGACTGCGGCGTTTACTTCGGCACCACCGGCGGCGAGGTCTATGCCTCGACTGATGGTGGCGACACCTGGTCCTGCATCGCGCCTAACCTGCCCAAAGTCTTGTCGGTCGAAGTACAGACGCTGCCATGATCCGGGTCACGATCCCGCATCACCTGCGCACGATGGCCGGAACCGGCAGCGAGGTGCGTGTTGAAGTGCAGGGGCCGGTGACGCAGCGCGCGGTGCTGGATGCCCTGGAAGCGGCCTACCCGATGCTGCGCGGCACGATACGCGATCATGGAACGGGCCTAAGACGCCCGTATCTGCGCTTCTTCGCCTGCAAAGAAGACCTTTCGCACGAATCGCCGGATGAACCGCTGCCGCAGGACGTGGCCGAGGGCCGAGAGCCATACCATATCATCGGCGCTATCGCCGGCGGTTGACTTACTGTTGGGGCGGTCCGCGAACCGCCCCCCACTATGTAGCCGTATCCAGCGCGTAAGTGGGCGGGAATGCGCGAAGAGCGGCTGGTGAGCGTTTACTTTCGCTCCCGTGCGCCTTCGCACTCTCGCCCCTTCATCCTGTAGAAAAAACAAGAGGTAAAGCCAATCACATGACCAGTTCCTACAAACCTGAAGGTTACAACAACGTTTCCCCTTATCTCGTCGTCAACGGCGCTGAAGGCACCATCGCGTTCTTGACCGCCGCCTTTGGCGCGCAGGAAATCCGCCGCTTCCCATCCGACTCCGGCGGGATCATGCATGCTGAAGTGCGTATCGGCGACAGCGTGATCATGCTCGCCGACGGCGTCGAACAATGGCCGGCGTTTCCCGCGCACGTGCACGTCTACGTGCCGGACGTGGACGCTGCATACCGGCTTGCGCTTGATGCCGGGGCGACGCCGGTACAGGAGCCGGAGAAGAAAGAGGATGAAGATCGCCGCGGCGGCGTGCTGGGACCGGGCGGCACCACCTGGTGGATCGCCAGCAAAGTGGACTAGCAGCCGCTTGTGACAAAACGGCCGTTCCGCTAAACTGGAGGCATGAGTCAAACGGCGGACGACCGGCCGTCACCGGAAAATCATTGGGGCATGCGCCTCCTTTCCTGGCTGGCAAAACTCGCCCTTTATTTGCCCTGGATCTGGCTGGTCCTTTTCGCCCTTTTCGTACTCGCTGCCACCGCGCAGGGCGGCCACCTGCCGGCCTACGGCAGTCCCGATCCCAAAGACGTTGGATTTGGCGGTTTCCTCTACTATCCGATCATAGTCTTGCTCTTGATTGTCATGGCCACCATTCCCATCGGCGTTGGATTGGCCGCGGTCAAGCTGCTGCGCGATATGCCCGCCTACCTCAGCAGGCGCGAGGCGCTGGCCTATCTACTGGGCATCGGCCTCGTCTTGCTGGTTTCGATCAGCGATTTCGCCGGGCTGATGACCTGGCTGGGCGACTAGGCCTGCTCTGGCCGCCGCTGAGCCGTGCTATAATGCGCGTATGAAAATCCTGGCCATAATCAGCGGTGAATACGGCCGCCGCCACGTCGCCCATATACGCGCCTTTGGTCCCGACCAGTGGCAGGTCAACGTCTGGCAGGCGCCGGCCGTGCTGCCGCCGGTTATTGATTATCCCGAGGAGTTTTTGCCGCCCTCGCTGCCGCCTGCCAGGCTGCTGCTCTCCTTCGCCGAGCACAAGGGCGTCGCCGAACTGCTGCCCGATATTGCCACGCTTTGCGGCGCCGAAGCGGTGCTGGTGGCGGTGGATAACCAGGCCTGGCTGCCGCCGGGGCTGGAGCGGCAGCTGCACGGCTGGCTGGCGGATCTCGGCGTTGCCTGCGCCACCCCCAAGCCGCTCTGTTCGCTGACCGAGGTGGATTACGGTGTTTCCTTAAAAGGGCGGGTCGCCTACAGCAGCGCGGCCATTGCTGAATTTGCCCACTATTTTGGCCGTCCTGCGCTGGCCATTGACGTGGACGAGAGCACGCGCACCATCCGCAGCGCCACGGTCAAGCGCGACGCGGTCTGCGGCTGCACGCGCGCCGTGGCCGCGGGGCTCGCCGGGCTGCCTGTGGAAGAAGCCATTGAAAAAGCGGGCCTGCTGCACCACCATTTTCCCTGCCTGGCCAGCATGCAGAAGCTGCCCGAATTCAACCAGGACACACTGATGCACGCTTCGGGCCACCTGCTGCAGGAGAATATCAAGGAACAACTTGCGCCTTATCTGGCGCAGCGTTACATCATACCCGGCAAACGCAGCGAGTAGCGCGCGGGCGGCCGCGGGCCGATTCAGTCCGGGCGTAGGCTGGGGGAGTCCGCGCTCTGCAGTCCCAGCGTTTTATTGAAGTAGGCCAGAGCAGCATCCAGATCGCCGCGTTCGCGTGCCTGTACGGCCGCCAGTTCCAAATAGTGAATGGTGCGCGCGCTGTCCTCAGCTTTCTCATAGTGGTAAGCAAGCTGTTCGTAATACGGGCTGAGGTCGTCGGCATAGCGGGTTTCCAACCAGTCGGCCGTGGCGCGATGCAGGCGGCGGCGCTGGGCGAAGAGCATCGTGTCGTAGACCGTGTCGCGCAAAGCGGGATCGGCGAAGCGGTAACGGCCGTTGTCGCGGACAAAGATGCCCAACTCGATCAGGTTGGCCAACAGGCCCGGCGCGCCGGCCGCAGCCGCCTCGTCCTCAGACATCGCGAACAGCCACTCCGCTTCGAAACTGCCGCTCGCGGCGCTGGCTGCTTTCACCAGAGTCTGCAGCAGCGGCGGTAGTTGGTCAAGCGCGCGCCGCAGCGCCGCCCGCGAGCGAGGCTCTAGCGGGCGAAATACGGCGACGGGTTCGGTTCGGCCCTTCACTTCGATCGGCGGCAGCGGCTCAAACTCAAATTCAGAGCGCGCCCGCAGGCGGACCTCTTCGTCAACCAGGATGGGCGCAGCGGCCATCATTAAACGAGCGGCCAGGTTCGTTTTTTCGCCCAGCGCGCTGTACGTGCGGCGTGTGCGGCTGCCGTAGGCGCCCAGGCGCATTTGGCCCGATGCCAACCCGATGCGCAGGTCGCTGATGCCGGCCAACGCTGGCGGCGGCGCGCTCAGGCGCAGGGCCGCCGCCGTGGCGCGCGCGGCGGCGTTTTCCAGCGCCAGCGGTGCGCCAAAAACAGCATAGAGATAGCTGCCCTTATCACCGATAGTCAGATCAAGAAGCTGGCCGTCAAAATCGCGTAGAATGCTCTCCACCCAGCGCACGAACGCGTCCAATTTCTCACCGGCCCCGTCATCAACGTCGTAGTCGATGCCCGCGAAATGCAAAAAGAGCGCGGTTGCCGGGCGAAGCTGGGCCAGGTAGTCGCTCTGGCCGGCGCGCACCTGTTCGTAGACCGGTGGCAGCAGCCAGGGTGCGGCCTTCGCTTCCGGCAGTGCGCCGGCGGGCAGCTCCGGCCAGGGCGTGCGCGGCACGGTATCCTGCAGCCCTTCAAGTACAGAAAAGGCGTCACCGGCTCCCCTGCTTTCCCTGCAGCGCAGCGCCGCACGCAATGTCTGCGCCAGGTCCCGGGCGACGAGCACTTCGCCCGCCGCCTCAAGCGCCTGCCCGTCGGCGACACTGTTCAGGACGCGTCCGGCCAGCGCCTCCAGCAGGTGGTAGCCGGGATCCCCCACCAGGAAACGTCGCACTTCCCCGGCGGCGACCGTTACCTTGATCGCCAGGGAAATGAGCTGCCCGCCGTCCGCTTCGACGGACGCGAAAGGCCGCATCGCCTCTTGCAGCGCCAGGGCACAGGCGACCGCGCGCAGTGCCGCCGGGGGCGTTTTTGCGTCGCCGGTATCTTCGTCAAACCAGCAGGTCATGGCGTCGCCGCTGAAGCCGGTCACGCTGCCGCGAAAATCATGAACTTCGGAAACCAGGGCGGTAAACACGCGGTTGAGCTGGCGCACAATTTCTTCCGCGCCGCGCTGCCGTCCCAGCGCCTGCTCCAGGGCCGAGGTGAGGGGCGTGAAGCCGGAGACGTCAGCAAAAAGGACGGCGCCTGAGGCCCGCTGCGGCAGCTCGCGCCCGGCGGCCAGGGCCTGGCGGCGGTCCATAGGCAGATAGATCACGGCCGTTTCCTCGGCCGCTTCACGCCGTTCGACCATGTCCAGACGTAACTGTTCGATTTCCTGCCTCAGCCGCTGCTCGCGCTGGTGGACCTCCTGCGCCATGCGCAAGAAGACCCGTCCCAGATTGCCGAGGGCGTCGGAGCGGGCCACGACCGGCGCCAGTGTATCGGCCTCAAAATCGTCGTCTTCGATCGCCCGCGCTGCCGCCGTCAGGTGCTCGACCTGGCGCAGGTATTCGACCTCCTGGTCCCGCAGCCGTTTCTTCTCCAGACCGGCATGCAGCCGCGCCTCCAGCAGCGTGGGATCGAAGGGCTTGGGCAAATAGTCCTCTGCGCCGGCTTCAATGCCGCGGGCAATGCTGCTGATATCGCTCATGGCGGAGATGATCACCACCGGAATATCGCGCCAGGCGGCGTTCGCCTTAAGCTGTTCCAGGACTTGGAAGCCGTCGAGAACGGGCATCATGATGTCCAGCAGAATCATATCCGGCGCCGTGGCGTCGACTTGCTTCAGCGCCTCCAGCCCGTTGGACGCGCTGACCGTGTCGCAGTCCAGGTCTTCCAGCTCCTGTTCCAGGTAGTCAATATTGAAGGGTTCGTCGTCGACGATGAGAATAAGCGGCCGTTCGCGCATAGTCGGTGGGATGGGCCCTTATAGCCGCCCTGAACCAGGTAACCCAGTCGTGTTTGAGGCGGGCCCTGCCACCTGCCATCGGCTACCTTCCAAGAAACTTCTCCAACTTCTCAAATAGCAGATCCTCATCCAACGGCTTGGTTAGATAATCATCGCAGCCGGCGGCAATGGCTTTTTCGGCGTCGCCGCGCATGGCGTGCGCCGAAAGGCCAATGATCGGGGTTGATGCCAGGGCGGGATTAGCCTTGATCGTGCGCGTGGCATTATAGCCGTCCATGACGGGCAGCGACATGTCCATCAAGATCAGGTCCGGCGTCTCCACGGCCGCCTGCTGCACCGCCTGCGCGCCGTCAACGGCCGTCACCAGCTCGTAATCATCTTCCAGCAGCTGCACCAACAGCTCCGTGTTCACTTCCACGTCTTCCACGATCAAAATCTTTTTCATCACGCTGCCCACTTATAACCTAAGCGCAAAAATGTGGCCGCTAGGGCGCCTTTACGCGCCGTGCTCCAATACGCGCTGCAGTTCGGCCACCAGCGCTTCACCGGCCAGGCCTTGTTTTTGCAAAACGCGCTGCGCGCTGCTGTTCAAAATCTGGCGTTCAATGGCCGGCAGCGACTTCGCCGTCAGGACAATGACCGGGATATGGGCGGTTTGCGGATCCTGGCGCAGCTCGGCCAAGACGTCAAATCCGTCCTTGCGCGGCATCATCAGATCGAGCAAGACTGCATCCGGCGGGTCGCTGCGGATCGCTTCCAGGGCATCGACGCCATCAACGGCCGTGCGCACGGCATAAGGTTTCTCCTGCAGGAGCTGGCTGACCATGTCACGCACCGCGGGATCATCGTCCACGATTAGCACGGATGGGGGACCAGGCCGCGCCGGAACCAGCCTTGCCAACGTCGCCAGCAGCGTTTCATGTTCCAGCGGTTTAACAAGGTAATCGGCCGCGCCAAGTTGCAGACCTAGCGCGCGCCTGTCCACCACGGTCAGCAGCACAACAGGAATGTCGCGCGTGTGCGGGTCCTGCTTGAGACTGTGCAGCACCTGCCAGCCATCCATATCGGGCAGCATAATATCCAACGTAATCGCCGCCGGCCGCAGCTCACGTGCTTTGGCCAACCCTTCCGCGCCGCTTTGCGCGCCCTCGACGCGCAGACCCGCGTCCGACAAATGCTCCTCCAGCATGTAGACCACGTCGGATGAATCATCAATCGCCAGCACTAGGGGCCGCCCATCGGTCTGGTTCGCCTCTCCGGCGCTGTCTTCCCCTGTTTCCTGCAGCGCCGCGACGGGCGCTTTTGGCGGGGGCAGCGGCCGCGCGCCACCGCGCGCCGCCTGCTCACCGTCAAGCGGCAGACGCACGGTAAAGGTTGAACCCGCGCCCTCCACGCTGGAGACGCTCAAGCTGCCCCCCAGCAGGGCGGCCAGGTGCCTGCTGATCGGCAGGCCCAAGCCCGTGCCGCCGTACTGGCGTGTGGTGGATGAATCCGCCTGCTGGAACTCTTCAAAAATGCGCCCCAGCGCTTCCTCGCTGATGCCGATACCCGTATCGCTCACTTGCAGGACCAGCGTTTCGTCTTCCCGGTACGCGCGCACCGCGACCGACCCGTCGTGCGTGAATTTGGCCGCGTTGCTGAGCAGGTTGAGCAGGATCTGCTTCAGCTTATCCTGATCGGAGTTAATCAGCGGCAGATCGGGCGCGATCTCCTTGGACAGCTTTACGCCGGGCTGCAGCAGCGGCTGGGTGGTCATGATCGTGGCCTCGATCAGCGGCCCGGCCTGGAAGCGGTTGTAGATCACGTCCATGCGCCCCGCTTCTATCTTGGCGATATCCAGCACGGTATTTATCAGTCCCAGCAAATGCTCACCGCTGCTCAGCACCTTGTCCAGGTTTTCGATTTGCTTCTCTGGAAGCTGGCCGCGCGCTTTGCGCTGCACGATGCGCGTAAAGCCGATGATGGCGTTCAGCGGCGTGCGCAGCTCGTGACTCATGTTGGCCAGGAACGTGCTCTTGGCCTCGTTCGCCCGTTCGGCTTCGGCCTTGGCCGTTTCCGCCTCACTGAACAATTGGGCATTCTTGATTGCGATCGCCGCCTGGCGCGCCAGGCCGTCCAGGAAGCGCAGGTCGTCGCGATCAAACGGCTCGCCCTCGCGCCAGACAGCCATCATACCGACTACGTCGTCGCCGGATAGCAGCGGGGCGACCATCATCCGTTCCGCCTCCTGGTCCTCGGTGCCGGCAATCGTCAGGGCGCGCGGGTCTGCGTTGGCGTCATTGAGCAGTTCAGCCTCCCGCGTCTGCCAGATATGGCCCAGGATACCTTGTCCGGGATAGACGGCCGTGGCCTTCACCAGCTCAGCGATTGGACCCAGGGCGACAAAACCGCGCATGATTGGATTACCTTCGCCCGCGCTCGTATCCGGCAGAAAAACGGCGCTGTCACTGACATCCAGCAGATCCAGGGCGTGCGCGGCGATGCGCTCCAGCACGTCGCTTAAATCCAGCGTGGCCGAAATGTCCCTACCTACTTCGGCCACGGCGGCCATCTCGCGCGCACGGCGCTGCGTCTCCTCAAAGAGCCGCGCATTCTCCAGGGCAACGCTCAGACTGCCGGCCAGGGTCGTGAGCAGGCGCAAATCCCCTTCATCGAAGGCCTCTTCCTGTTCCGTGTTCTGCACGCTGACGTAGCCGGTGGTCTGGTCGCCCCGTTTTAGGGGGGCGACAATATAGGACAGCGTGTCTTTGCCGTCGACAGTCGCGATCTGGCCGCTGGCGCGCATCTCATGGGTGCCGGAATTGATCATAACCGGCCGGCCCTTCTGCACGAGCTCCCGCATGGCGGGCATGAGCCGGTACGAGTTAGGCGGCCGCCGTACGCCATGTTCATAGGAGTAAACATACTCGTTCAGCTCCTGTTCCAGGTGCACGCGGTTGATGGTCACCACCTGGGCGTCAAAAATCTCGACAATCTTCTCGCCCACCAGGTCATAAATGGCCTGCATATCGAGCTGCGAGGCGAGCCCGCTCTGCACGCTGTTGATCACCGCCAGCTCGGCCGCGCGCTGGCCCGTTTCCGCCAGCAAATGCTGGGTTTCTTCAAACAGCCGGGCATTCTCCAGGGCCATGTTCATGCTGCCCGTGATGGTTGTGAAAAGACGCGTGGCATCCTCGTCGAAGGCCGAAGGCCGGTAGCTCTGGATCGCCGCCACACCGATCACTTCGTCGCCCACGATCAGCGGCACACCCAAATAAGATTCCGTCTGTTTGGTCTCGTCAGCATCCTGGAAAACAGCGCCGTGCGCTTCTGCTTCGTGCAAAGTGCGTAGGACGAGCGGCGCCCGCGATCTGATGACGGCCGATGACAGGCCCTGATCAAGCGGCATTGTTTCCAATGTGCTTCGATCGCCGCCTTCGAAACCATAGACCCAGTTGAGGGTGCCCTCTTCCTTGTTAATCAAACCAATGTCAGTGGCATCGGCGTCAAAAATCTCGACCAGCTTGTCACCTACCAGGTCGTAGATAGCCTGCATATCCAGTTCCGCGGCCAGGCCTGTCTGCACGGTGTTGATGATCGCCAGCTCGGCGGCGCGCTGCCCGGTTTCGGCCAGCAGGCGCTGGGTCTCATCGAACAGGCGGGCGTTCTCCAGGGCCACACTGAGGCTGCTCGCCAGCGTGGTCAGGAGGCGCAAGTCGCCTTCATCAAAAGCATCTTCCCGTTCCACGTTCTGCGCGCTGATGACACCGGTGACCAGCTCACCGCGTTTGAGCGGGGCAATGATGCCCGACAAGGTGGGCTTGCCCACCACGGTCTCGATTTCGCCCTGCGCGCGGAGCGTCTCATTACCGGACGAAATCATCTTGGGCAGCCCGCTCTTGATGATTTCATCAAACAGTGGCAGGATCGGCCGTGTAATGGCTTCATGCTTTTCGCCCAGTTCCGAAAGATAAACGTATTCGTTGAGATGCTCGTCATGGTGGAAGCGATTGATAGTGACCGCTTGCGCGTCAAAGATCTCCACCAGCTTGTCGCCCACCAGGTCGTAAATCGCCTGCATGTCCAATTCGGCGGCCAGGCCGGCCTGAACGGTGTTGATTATCTCCAGTTCGGCCGCGCGCTGGCCCGTTTCCGCCAGCAGGCGCTGCGTCTCGTCGAAGAGGCGCGCGTTCTCGAGAGCGACGGTCAGGCTGTTAGCTAGCGTGGTAAGGAGACGCACGTCGGACTCGCTGTAAGCGCTGTGACGTTCGTCTTCGAGGCTGATGCCGCCGTGCAGCATGCCATCGACGATCAAGGGTACCTGCAGCCATGACCCGGCCAGGGCCTGCTCGCCTTCCATCCGCGTCGCGTCCATGTCTGGATAATAGGACTCAATCTCAGCCGGATTGCGCAAATAGAGCGGCTTTTTTTCACGTGCCAGGTAGCGGGCACCCGCGCCAAAGGGGGCTACGGCATGGGGCAAACGACGGCCTTTTTCGAAAGCGTACCAGTAGGTCATTGTTTCCGTATCCAGGTCCGCCTCGCCCACGGTCACCGTCTGCGCATTGAAGATTTCGACGATGGTGTCACCGACCAGATCGTAGATCGCCTGCAAATCCAGGCGCGCGGCCAACCCTTCCTGCACCCGGTTGATAATGGCCAGTTCGCTGTTGCGCGCAGCAAGAGATTCATTGGTCGTCCGCAGTTCGGCCGTGCGCGCGGCCACCCTTTCTTCTAGGGTAGAAACAAGCCGGGCGTTTTCGAGGGCGGAGGCCGCCTGGTTGGCCAACATGGCCAGTAGATGCTCGTCTGATTCGTCGAAACGGCCGAATATCTGGCGCATGTCGCCGTACAGCAGGCCCAGCAGCTCGCCCTGGGCCACAAGCGGCAGGGCGATCAGCGATCGCAGGTATAAAGCGGGCAGCTCGCCATCAGGAACCTCCCCTATGTTCTGGCGGCGCAGCGCCTGGCGGTTGGCCCGCAGATCCTCCAGCAGCGGCTCTGCCAGGGCCAGGGCGCCCTCTTCGTTGAAGCCGGCGGCCGTCTGCACCGCGCCGTCCTTGTCCAGCAGCAGCAGCGCCCGCTCGGCGCCGCTCATTTCTACAAATTCGTCGACAATGAAAGCGGCCAGCGCCTGCGGATCGTGCTGTGACGTGAGCCGCGCGCCGATATCTACCACGCGCCGGAACTGCGCCCGCAAATTACCGGCCGCCGGCTCGCGCTGCACAAGCTCGGCCAGCGAATCGCCCCGCCGCCAGGCTTCACGCGCCCAGGTAAGGGTAATGTCCCGATTGAGCGCCACCTTGTTAAGATAATTGCGCCGTAGACCTTCGTCGCTCAGCGATTGGATAGGGCTCAGCATGGCCCTCTGCGCTTCCTGCAGGGCAGCAAATGCCTCCCCGTCTGCAGCGGTTTCTGCCCGCGTGAGAGCCCGGTAGCGCGTCCACCACACCAACTGCAGCGGGAAGTCGGGGGTGTTGAAGCCGGGGGCTATCGCTTCTACCGCCTGTGCGGAATGCTGCCGTGCCCCTTCGAAATCGCCCAACAGTAGGTCGGCGGCGGCGAGGCCGGCATAGGCGAATCCCTGATAGCCCGGTACCACGCGTAAGGCGCTGCGGAAGCGCTCCCGCGCCAGGCGCCCGTTTTGCCTTTCCAGGGCCACGAAGCCCCAACCGAGATCGATGTAGGCGCGCCCGATGCTGTCGGGATCGGTGTACGTGTCGAGCGCCTGCGAAAAAACGCGATCGGCTTCATCAAGCAAGCCCTTGCCTAAATAAGCGCGCGCCAGTGTGTCGAGCATGAGGGCGATACCGCCCTGGCCAAGGCGCTGTGCCGTGTCCACTGCTTCCTGGGCGTAGGCCAGCGCACGGTTGTAAAGGCCAAGTATCGACATGAGCAAGCCGATGTTGTTAGAGATCACCGCTGCCAAGCGGCGGTTATGGGTGATTTGGTTGCTGGCCCTGGCCCGCTCATAATAATCGCGCGCACGCGCCAGATCAGTTTCGGAAAAGGCAGAAATATACTGGGCCGTCGTTTGGCTGGCCAGGCTGCCGAGGGCCTCGGCCAGTTCACGCGTTTCGGCCGCAGCTTCCCGTGATTTATCTGCCTCGGCGAACAGGTTGTACATGGCGACGGTTGCTTCCAGAGAATAGAAAAGCGCCTCTTTGTCGCCGGAGCGGCGCGCCGCCGCCAGCGCTTCTTCCGTCAGCGAGCGATAATCGTCTGGCCGCTGCTCGATCAGGGCGATATTGGCCAGGGCCTGCAGGGCAAAAGCGCGCAGCCGCTCGTCTTGCAGTTCATCTGCCAGAGCCAGGGCCTCGTTCACAACCCCCGAGGGCGCGAACAGCGATTGCGTGCGTCCCGGGGCCAGGCAAACCAGGGCCAGGGCATCGGCCAGGCGCTGCCGGTCGCCGCTCTGGCGGGCCGCCTTTACCATCTCTTGCGCGTCGGCGACCGCGCGGGTCTGGTCTCCCCAGGCGACATAGGCGCGCGTCCGCTTTTCAAGGAGCTCGTAACGTTCGCTGGGTGAGAGATCGGGCAGGGCCAGCCCTTGAGTGACCTGGTCAACGGCCGTTTCATGATCAAAACGGTCCTCGGCTTTCTCCGCCGCCAACAGGAAGGGTTCGATTTTGTCGTGTTTGGAAAGTGGCATGGTTTTACACGTGGCCGGCTGCAGGTTGCACGTGGTAGGTCGCAGGTCGCAAGTCGCTGCTGCCGGCTAGGTCGAGGTTATTATATAGGATTTTTGTGCGGCAACCATGCCGAAGATCAGAAAAGACCGGCACGCCCGAAGCGTGCCGGCCATCGGTCACTCATATTTATAGGCTGAGGGTGCCCGGGCCTGATCAGCCGTCCACGCGCCGCTGCTGCAGCAGACGCAGGGAAATCAAGCCGAGCGCCAGCAGGCCCAGCAGAAGCAGGCCCACCGGCAAGAAGGAGCCGCCGCCGGCCGCGTTTAGCGAGGCCAGCTCGATCGCCGTTGGTGTGAAGCTGTACGATCCCCCGTCACTCGCCGAGCCGGTGCATCCGGAGTTGCCAGTCCAGCCTACCAGAGAATAATTGAGCTGCTGCCCATCAACCAGCTCGCTTTGCGGGATATTGCAGGAGAAGTTACCAGCATTGTCTTGCGGCTGTGTTTGGCAATCGGTCTCTATGACAGTGGGTGCACTGGCATGGCCCGAATCCAGGCGAATGCACATCGTTGAATTCGGAGGCGAAAGGCTCGCTACTCCGGTTATGTCGACGCCGTCCACGGCTAAATTGACATATGGCCCATCAGTGACTGAAAGCGTGGCCAGCGCCACGGACGTGACCAGCAGGAGCGCCAAAATGGCGGTTACTACAGCCAGCTTATTCCTTCTCGTGTTCATGTCATGCCTCCTAACATCTATTCCTGTCTCAAAAATCCATCACGCATGGTAGGATGCCCGGCATCCATAAACAGATGAAGCGCGCGGCCCGCCCGGAGCAGTTACCCTGGCCCCGGCATCGCCGGCGTAGCGGATTGGACCAACGCCTCTATGTTTCAAACGCCGGCAGTTCCGATTTTCCCTCGAAACCTGCGCCCAATACAAAATAGTATAAAGGCATTATGTCTAATAAGGCAAGGGGCAAATTCGTTTTAGGCCGATCTGGGCCGTGTTAAGCATGCTCGTCACCGCCGCCCGCGACTAAAATCTGTTCCAGGAGCGGCAAAACCGCCGCGGCCCGCTCGTGGGCAAAGTCAACATAAACGGGCATTTCCGGCA
>JBJYWX010000045.1:0-20389 GCA_046259695.1 Promineifilaceae bacterium (SeqCode)
GATAATAGCAGCGCGGCCATGAATAGAAACAGTATCGCCGGTCTCGAGCGCATGCAGCAGAGTATAATCAGGATTTGAGAAACAGTAAACAGATATCATAGAGGGTGCCGCCGCATGGCCGAGATAATTGTCAACCTGGATAAGATTGGAGTCAACCTGGCTGGCAAGGTCATTTTTGCTGGCCTTAGCTGGGAAATTCAGGACGGAAGCCGTATTGGCCTAGTCGGACCCAATGGAGCGGGAAAATCTACGCTGCTAAAAGTAGTGGCCCAAGAATTGGAGGTCGATGAAGGACAAATCTACCGCAAATCCGGGCTGACCTGGGGCCGGCTTGAACAGGAACCAGACCTGCCTGCGGGCCGCACAGTGCTAGAAGAGGCCATGACCGCCGTTCCTCAAATAGACGCCATTGAAAGGCAAATGGCCCGCCTCGAAGCCAGGATGGGCGATCCGGAAGTCTATGGCGATCCCAAGAAGTTAGAGAAGGTAATGGCGCAGCATGCCGCCCTCGTCAACGAGTATGACCATCTGGGTGGCAATCGCTATGCCAGCCGCGTGCGTGAAACCTTAACAGCCCTGGGTCTTGGCGAGCCCTTCTGGGGCATGCTGGCGGATCATCTTAGCGGCGGCCAGAAGAAACTGGTCATGATGGCCAAATTGCTGGTTCAAAAACCCGATCTTCTGCTCCTCGACGAACCAGACAACCACCTCGATCTGTGGGCCAAACAGCAGCTTGAAAAACTAATCAATACCTATCCCGGCTGTGTGGTCATTATCTCGCATGATCGTTATCTACTGGATGAGATAGTCACGGAGATAGCCGAGTTGGAGGCAGGACGCCTTACAATCTACGCGGGTAACTACACCGCCTATGCGAACGAACGGGAGCTGCGCCGCCTGCGCCAGCAGCAGCTCTACGCAGCACAGCAGAAAGAAATTGCACGCATAGAAGCGGCCATCAAGCGCTTCGAATTGTGGGCCTCGCTGGTGGTGAATGAACGGCATATCAAGCAGGCACGCAGCCGGCGCAAGATGCTTGAGAAAATGGACAAAATTGAGAAAGTGAGCGATGCCCGCCGGATGAAGCTGAACTTGGAAGGGTGGCGCGGCAGCAAGAAGGCCCTTGAATTGGTTAACGTAGGCAAGCGATTTGGCGATGATCCTCCTCTGTTTGAAGGGCTTGAACTCACTCTCTGGCATGGCGAACGGGTGGCGCTTGTTGGGCCGAACGGGGCCGGCAAGTCGGTCTTGTTAAAACAACTGCTCGATCCGGAAAATGTCACCAACGGCGAAATCAAGATCGGTCCAAGCACAAAGATCGGTTACTATGCGCAAGAACAGGAGACGCTCGATGACAATAACGACCTTATTACGGAGATCCGGCACAATGCGCCAATCAGTCGTGACGCGGCCGTCGCCTATCTCTTGCGCTTCCTCTTTACTTACGAACAAATGCAGCAGCCGGTGGGCAAGTTGAGCGGGGGTGAACGCAGCCGGCTGCAGTTAGCCAAACTCGTGCAGCAGCGGCCAAACCTGTTACTGCTGGACGAACCCACTAACAACCTCGACATACCCGCCATCGAAGTTCTGGAAGAGGCACTCGACGACTTTGATGGTACTGTGCTCGTCATCTCGCATGATCGTTATTTTTTGGACAAGGTAGTCGATCGCGTCGTGGAACTACGCGGCGGTAGACTTAACAGCTTCCTTGGCGGATATACCGATTACCTTGTTGAGCGTGGCAATCAGCTTTCCCCGGCACCATGAGCAGTTTATAACTTTCAGCTCGAAACGGCTGTTTACCTGACTAGAATAATCCTCGAAAATACCGGCCACAACATTCCATACTTGACTGTAAATATGTCCAACAACTTCGATTGGAAAACAGAAGAGGAGTTTGATTGGGACGCGCTGCCGGAAGATACGCCCAAGAATCCCACCCCAGAAAGGCGGCGGCGTTTCCTGAGTATCCTCGTCGGCGTACTGTTTGTAGCCGCCCTGGTCGGCGGCGCGGCGCGTCTGATCACCCAACGTGTAGACGACAACACGCAGGCGATGCGTGAGGATATCATTTCCAGCCATAATCTGTTGCGCATGGCCGAGTCCGAACAAGATGATGAGTTGTTTTTCTCCCTGCTTTCGGGCCGCGACGCCACCTGGACTGCCACGCAGCATGAGCTTTTTCAGACCCAGTCCTTACAAGATCGTGCCGCTTTTGGCCTGCACCTGCAGCCGCTAGAATTAGCAGCGGCCGAACAGGAAGACCAGCTGGCGATCTCCTTCTCGCCGGACCTGCTAACGGCCGAGGTCGCCACCATCCTACCGTTTGAAACTGAGATCGGCAATGGCCTTACCGAAACGGTCATGCTGGAAAACACATCCGTCTACCGCCTCGGAAGTGAACGATGGCTGCTGGCGCCGCCAGACCAGGCATTCTGGGGAGATCAGGCTTCAGAGCGCGGTGCCAATATCAGCCTCACTTTTCCCGAACGAGACGCCGAAATCGCCCGGCGACTAGCGGGCGATCTGGATCGTAAACTGCGCGAGTTGGGGGAAGCTTCGAATCTGCAGCTCGATATCAAGCTCTCCACCGATGTGCAAACGCTGGCCGGAGCGGCACGCCCACAGGCAGCCGCGGAAAATGATGGTGTGCTTTCTCTCGCCTTACCGGCGCCGACCCTAGTTGGTACCCCACAGGACGAAAGTGGATACCAGGCCCTCTTTCGCGGCTACGCCTCGCAAATGGTGACCGCCCTCATTGCCCACCAGGTTGGCTATTCATGCTGCGAGAAACTGCCCTTTTTCCAGGTTCTGGCCGATTACCGGCTAGACGAGTTAGCCCTCAAACCATGGCCGGCAGCGCGGGTCGACTATGGACGCGCTCTTGACGAACAGCTGCAGCTTCATGATCTCGCTGAGCTCTGGCAGAGTGACGATCCGCACGACCTTTATGGGGAAGACGGCTGGCGCGTATTTACTATTGTTGATTATTTGCTTGATTCCGTTCCCGCGAGTGATGGTGGTGCTGCTGACCTCTTACAGCGTGAACTCGTGCGCCATGACAGTTTTTACGGTTGGTTAACCGGGCTTCTAGGCCAGGAAGGGGAATTCACCACCAACACTGCTATAAACAGCAAGTTGACGCGCGGTTTCTGGCTGCGCGGTTATGAACAGACTTTGCGCACTGATGCAGGATGGGGAGAGCAAATGCCCGAGCAACTACTCTACGCGACGTGCGTTAGACTCCCAGGTGACGACACGGAGAGCCAGGGGGCCACGCTAAACCGTTTCAATCCTGCCACGAACGCTTGGGATACCATTTATCGGACGGATCGCCTCCTCTGGACCAGCCCGCTGCCGGGCGACAATCTGCTTCTGCAGCAAGAGTTCGACTATGAAATGGATAGCTGGGCCACAGGCATCAGGCAGGGTGACGATTTGCAGCTGCTGCAGTCTGAGCCGGACATTTACACGGTTTCGTTTGGCCAGACCGATCCTGAAGCAAGTGGGCTTTCCGCTTTCGTCTTTCCGGATCAGGGCGAAAATGCGACCATCACCTGGTTTGACCTCGCCAACTGCTCAGAGAGCGTAGGGTGCGCGCACTGGGAGATTTCCGGCATCCCTATCTGGGCTCCTGACGGCCAGCAGGCGTTATTCACGTCGGTTCCGGGCGTCCAGATTGGCCTGCTACAAAGAGAGTTGAGTACGGTGTTGGTTGACCCATCCGCCGGCAACAGCGTCCTACCAATATACCTCGCCAGCCGCCAGCAGATTACGGGCAGCGGGGCGGCAACCGACGTCTCGTCGCTATCCAGGGTGGGAAACGGGCATGCGCCATTCTGGATTGATAAGCAGACGATCGGCTACATAACCGGTGTCAGCAATGCACAGTGGCGACAGAATAACCGGGTAATGGCCATGGACATGGGTGGCTCAGAGCCGCGCGAGCTGTTTTCGTTGTCAGATTTACTGGCATATATCGACCGCGGCAATGACACCGGCCGGCTCTTTTGGATTCACTACGTCATGGTCCATCCCGCTAATCCCGACCGACTGTTTCCAGTTGTATTCTCCAATTTGAATCAAAACGCCCACGTCTTCTCCTTCACCCGAAGCACCGGAGAGATCAAACCACTCATGACGGCCGGTTTCGGCGCCAATCATTCGCTGACCATTTCCCCAGACGGCCGTTACCTGGTCCTTGGCGGCGTCGATCTCAATGGGCCCGGTCGCGCCAACGAGAGTGCCCTGCTGCAAGTTTATGATCTGGAGACCGACAAGCTATATCCTTTCCTCTCACTTACGGCCGATTTCCCGCCCTTCGCCATCTATGACTGGTCGGGCGATAGCCGCTGGTTAGCCTTGTTCCCTGACGACAATGTGCTCGCTGCCTTTTCTCCCGGGCAGGAACTGCTGCAGCTCTTCGAAGCACCGTCCGGTGACTGCGGCACACCCGCCTGGATCAACCAGTAGCAATGAGCGGCACAACGGAATACGACTGCAAAAGTCTCGCCTGGCGCGAACTGCTGCAAAGCTGGCTGGAACCGTTCCCGCCGCAGGGCAATCTACTGCTGCTGGCACCTGAAGAAGCCGCGGACTCCACAAAGCCGGAGCAAATCTCGATCTTGATAGATAACCTGCGCGCCGGCAGCAGCCGCCAGGAACCGCAGTGGCAGGTGCAAATATGTCGCCCAGGCGAACTGGACGAAAATGCCGCACCGCGGCTCCCCTTCCCTACAGCCACGTTCAACCTGATTATCGGCGACCAACTGAGCGCTTTTCTGCACCTATCAACGGCATGGTTGGCTGAGCTGCGGCGCATCCTCGTTAAAGACGGCCGGCTGCTGCTGTTTGACTCGCTGGTACCAGGCACACGCCTGCGCGGCAAGAAGGCGCGCCAACTCCGTGATGCCGGTGATTATTTGAATGCCTGGCACGCCCTTCGAAACCCAGGCCACCGCCGGTATTTGTCAAATGATGCCTGGACCGATCTATTTGCCGCCGGTCCTCTGACTATACAGAATCAGGCTGCTTGCTGGATTATGACTGATTTTGATTCCTGGAGCGGCCATGAAAGGGATGCTCTCAAACGCCTACGCCTGCGCGCCATGCTGGTTCAGGCGCCTGAGAAAGCTGCCCTCTCCTTGACGCCCATTGTATCGGGCGATAGAATCGCGTTTCGCTTGGCAAAAGTCGCCATATTGGCGACAGCTTCAGAATACGCGGCGCGATCTTGAATCTAGACAATCCGCCGATCACAGATACCCATTGGTCAAGTAAACAGTATGAGTAAGAAGTACCATTTCTGGATTACCGGTTGCCAAATGAACTATGCCGATGCGCGGCGCGTCGCTACCCAGTTGGAGAAACAGGGGTATGAATTGACAGCCAGCACCGAAGACGCCGATGTGATCGTTTTGCAGACCTGTACAGTCAGGCAGCAGTCAGAAGATAAAGCTTACAATAAGCTGCACAATTTGCGCCATTTGAAGGAACAGCGACCCGACCTGACCGTGGCTGTGATGGGATGCGTTGTCGGTGTACGGGGTAATGAGCCGCTGCAGCAAGAATTTCCGTTTGTTGATGTATTCATGGAGCCTTCAACGGACGGCGCGCCGCTGGTTGCACATCTCGGCCAGTTCGAAGACTACACGGTCGAACAGCATGAAACGGAGGCGCGGCACGCCCTGCAGGATGGCGCCGTCATATTGCCTGAGGATCAGCGTGGCATGCTTGTCTCTGCGCCGGTGGCTATCGTTTATGGCTGCTCGCACGCCTGCACATTCTGCATCATTCCCCAGAAACGTGGCAAAGAAAGTTCGCGCCCCGTGGGCGAAATTGCTGGCGAAGTGCGCTCTCTAGTCAACCAGGGCGTAAGAGAAGTCGTGCTCCTTGGCCAGATCGTCGATCGCTACGGCTATGATGTCCCCGATGGCCCCGATCTGGCCGATCTACTGCGGACCATTGATGGCATAGAAGGCCTGGCGCGCATCCGTTTCCTCACCAGCCATCCCAATTACATGACGCGACGCATCTTGGAAACTGTCGCCAATCTGCCGAAAGTAATGCCGCAGATTGAAATCCCAATTCAGGCCGGCGACAACGTGGTGCTGCAAAACATGAAACGCGGCTATACGCGTGAACAATACCGAGACCTGATTCACCTGGTTCGCGAGACCGTGCCCGATGCAGCCATACATGGTGATATCATTGTTGGTTTTCCAGGTGAGACAGAAGCGCAGTTCCAACGCACTTACGAAATTCTTGCCGAACTTCGTCTGGACAAGATCCATCTCGCGCGCTACAGCCCGCGTCCGGGCACCGTGAGCGCGCGCTCTATGATCGACGATGTTCCGGAAGAAGAGAAACGCCGCCGCTTTCGCACCCTAGAGGAATTGCAGAAAGAAGTCTCTCAGGAGAAGATGCGTGCTTATCTGGGGCAAACGGTTGAAGTCCTGGTTGAGGAACAACAGAAAGAGCGCTGGCGCGGCCGCAATCCGCAGGGCAAGCTGGTGTTTTTCCCCGATTCACGCGACCTGCGCGGGCAGCTCGTCCAGGTGGCTGTCAAGCATACTGGGCCCTGGAGCATGTCCGGGGAGGCGATAGACAGGCCGCGCATCCCGGCCTCTGCCATGGCCGTGCCGGACATAATACCGCTTGGCATGCCAATCAAAGTGACCCAATAACTTCACCTATCGCTGCGGCGGTCTCCCTGCCCGTGGCGACCGTCAGTAAGAACCGGCTCGTTCTGCGCCGCCCTACGCAAATACATATCCGGAAGAACCCGACCTTGCGCCGCTTAGTACGGCCGTCAAATTGTCCCCGGCATTGATCTGGTAGGTGACAAGGTTATTGGCTTGCATCATGGCATAGAGTTTTTCGCTGGACAGGTATGCCCCAAACGACGCCGGATTGACCAGCACGGTTACCAGGCGCAGGCCGCGCCGCTGCAACTGCCTTGCTGTAGTAGCCCATTGATCATCCGTTTGTGGCGTAACGCAAATCACCGTCGTCCCACGGGGAAAGAGATGCATTTCAGCCTGGATAACATTAGCTATGGGAACGTTGCCTTCGGCATGCAAGACGGCCAGCGTCTCCAAGACGCGGTTCAGCTGGCGTTCTCCGCGATCCGCCTGCAAGATCTCATTTGATTGGCCGTAAGCCAGCATCCCAACCGCACGATCCTGTCGCAGGAAGAACTGCGCCAGCGAGGCCGCAATTGTCACCGTATATTCTTCCGTCGTTTCCGCCAGTTTAAACTCCTCTTTAATCATCCATTCCGGGAGATCGGGTCGATCAGGCGGCTCCTGACGGGGTGCGGCCACGTGGCTAAAAGAGGCCATATCAGGCACTATCCAAATATCGGCCAGCGGATCCAATTCAAATTCCTTGACAATCAGCCGGTTGCGCCGTGCCGTACTGCGCCAGTGGATGCGGCTGAAACTATCGCCCGGCGCGTAGTCGCGTACGCCGGCAGCATTGGTGGTCACGTGGTGCGTACGCCGCCGCAGCGCGTCGCCGCCGGGCAGCAGGCCTATCGGTAACGCAAAGCGGTGGATTTCAAATGTCATGGGAAAGACGACGATATTGGACGTGGCAGTAAGCTCGCGCGACATTGGAAACAGTCCAAATGGATCGCCCGTCCGCAGCTGGATGGGGCCAAGCTGGTAGCGCCCGCGCTGCCGGCAGATGGTCGTCGTGCGCCAGGAATAGCTGGCGCGCGATCCGAGGTTATTTATGACACGGCTTGTGAAGTGTCCGGGCAAGGACGATCCATCTCGCACCTCCAGCCACAGCTTTGGCACGATGCTTGTATTGCGCACCTCGAAGCGCTCCTCGAGCGGACGGCCGACCTGCGTGCGCCGCGTGCGCGTTAAGCGCGACAGATGCAGCCAATTGAGGTTGATCCAGGCCCACACGAACGAAACAATTAGCAGCAGCGCCAGCAAGTATGTCAGGTTAAACCAGATGTCACGGCCTGTCACAAGGGCGGCGATGAGCGCGGCCAGGGCCATTATAAAAACTGCTGTGCGGCGGTGTCGTAGCATGAGTCGCTAGCGCTGCGCAACCTGCGCGCCCGGCACTGGCACCTTGTTCATGATATCTTGCACAATCTCTTCCGGCTCAATATCCTTGATGCGCGCGGCGGGGCCCACGATAATCCGGTGTCCCAGCGTAGCCGGCGCCAGGCGCTTGATATCATCCGGCAGAACATAATCACGGCCGAACATGGCCGCCCGCGCCTGTCCCAGGCGATATAGAGCCAGCGCGCCGCGCGAACTGGAGCCAAGATAAACATCCGGATGCTCGCGCGTTTCGCGCACCAGGTCAACAAGGTATTCCTTCACGCGATTATCAACATAGATCTCCTTGATCGCCTCCTGGGCCGCCTGCAGCTCCTCTACCGACACCACTTGATCAATACTCTCAATGGGATGCTTATGCTGCTGGCGATTGAGGACTTCGATTTCCTCTTCTTTGGAGGCATAGCCGAGGCGAATGCGCAGCAGAAAACGATCTAACTGCGCTTCAGGCAAGGGGAAAGTGCCTTCGTACTCAATCGGGTTCTGCGTTGCCAGCACCATAAACGGCGGCCCTAACGGATAGGTAGATCCGTCAACCGTGACCTGGCGTTCTTCCATCGCCTCAAGAAGGGCTGATTGTGTCTTGGGAGTTGCGCGGTTGATTTCGTCAACCAATACGATCTGAGCGTGAATAGGTCCGGGCCGAAATTCAAACTCATCGTTCTTTTGATTAAATACGGAGACGCCGGTCACGTCGCTGGGGAGCATGTCAGGCGTGAACTGAATTCGCTGGAACTGGCAGCCAACAGACTTGGCCAAGGATTTGGCCAGGACTGTCTTGCCTACTCCGGGCACATCTTCAATCAGGAGATGCCCTTGGCAGAGCAGTCCCAGAACTGTCAACTGCACAGCCGATTTCTTACCAACGATGACACGCTCAACATTTTCAACAATCTGATTGGCGATGGACTGGACATCAGTCATTAAGATACTCTCCTTACTGTTTGTACGAATAAGGGGGCCGAATTCACTATTAGCGAAGTATACACTAATACATCGCCCTGGTAACATTTTCGTGACAATTCAGGGTCACTAGCCATGCCGGTCTGCCTGAATGCCTCGCATTTAGTTCCAACATTGTGGGCCAGGGGAACTATACCTACCCTTCATAAAAGTATCCATAATTTCTTACCATAATGAGCACGAAAGGTGCTCAGATGGGCTAGTTATGGTATAATCTATCGATTCGCAACCATGCAGAAACAAGGACAAAATAGCCCCGTAACAAGCGTCTGGTCGGCCCTCGCTTCCGGTTTTGATTTGACAGCCAAGCACCCCTGGTTACTGCTCTTACCCATCCTGCTTGACCTCTTTTTATGGCTGGGTCCGCGCCTTCGGTTCCAGGCTGTCATTGAGAAGATTCTAGCCGCCCTACCGCTAGAAGCCGAGGCGCTGGAACTGTCCAATCAACTTTCACAAATGGCTCCACAAACGAACTTGTTTTCGATGCTATCTGTGCGTTTAATGGGTATCCCCGCCCTCCTGGCCGGATTAGCGCCCGAGAAAACGCCCATGGTAGCGCGTATTATGGAGATAAGCGGCGGCGCGGAGTGGATTCTCTTATTTGTCCTCTTGAGCGTCGCCGGTCTATTCTTAACGGCCATCTACTATGTTGCGATCAGTGCGGTTGTCAAACAGCAAGCGCCTACGAACATAGGAGATTGGTTGGCAGCGATTGCGCGCAGCTGGCTGCGTCTGCTCGCGCTGGCCGTACTCTTTGTCTTTGTCGCTGCTATCATTTATGTACCTATCAGTTTTATCGGCGCCATTGTTTTTATCCTAAATTCAACGTTGGGGATGATGGTTGTCCTACTGGCACCCCTGTTTCTCGTGTGGATAATCATCTACTTAAGCTTTGCACCGCCGGCGATCACGCTCAACAAGCGCAGTTTAGTCCAGGCCGTCAAAGAAAGCATGCAGCTAGTACAGGGCAATCTGGCCGCCGTCTTAACTATCTTACTGCTTATTCTGCTGTTGGGGGCAATAGTAGATTGGCTTCTCATACAGGCGGACAATGGCACCTGGTTGACCTTGTTCAACATTATCATTCACGCGTTTGTTCATACAGGATTTATCACCGCTTTTTTCATTATTTACCAGGATCGGGCAAGAAGGCTGGCTGAGGCTGAAGCCGAAACCGTTCCGGCTTAGTTCCGCTGCGCGATAGCGCCGGCTCGGGCCGTATAAACATTGGAAGTAGAGTCATCAATGGCAACAAAAACAAAGAAGCAAAATACCAAATACGATGCTAGTAGCATCCAAGTGCTTAAGGGTCTGGAGGCTGTTCGGCGTCGCCCTGGCATGTACGTCGGCGGCACCGATGCCAAAGCGCTGCATCATCTCGTCTATGAAATTGTCGACAATTCCATTGACGAGGCGCTTGCAGGGCGTTGTGATCGTATCGAAGTGACGATTCACGAGGACGCCAGTGTATGCGTGACCGATAACGGAATCGGCATTCCCGTCGATATACACCCCACCGAAAAAATCTCGGCGCTGGAGTTGATTCATACCAGTCTGCACTCCGGCGGTAAATTCGATAACGCCGCCTATAAGGTATCAGGCGGTTTGCACGGCGTAGGCGCTGCGGCTGTCAATGCGCTGTCTGAATGGATGGAAGTTACTGTCGTCCGGGATAAGTATGTCTGGCAGCAGCGCTATGAACGCGGCATCCCCATCACGCCGGTGGAACAGGTACGGCCGATGAAGCGCGGCGAGGCAACGGGAACAAAGACCGTTTTTAAGTTTGATGAAACCATCTTCGAGCAAGATGCGGCCTTCCGTTTTGAAAACCTCATGAACCGTTTCCGCGAGATGGCCTTTGTCACCAGCGGTGTACATCTGCGCCTGACCGATGAGCGCTCTGATCCGCCACAAGAAGTCAACTTCTATTTCGACGGGGGCGTCAAGTCTTTTGTGCGCTATCTGAATCGCAATCGTAAGGTCCTCCACGATCCTGTTTACGCGCATAAGGAACAGGACAATATTGATGTGGAGCTGGCCCTCCAATATACCGACGGCGTGGCAATCTCAGAATATGCCTTTGCCAACACGATCCATACGCCGGATGGCGGCACACATTTGACCGGCCTGCGCACCGCGTTGACCCGTGTTCTAAACAGCTATGCTCGCAAAGCGAATTTCCTCAAAGAAAAGGACCGTAATTTCTCAAGTGACGATACGCGAGAGGGCGTCACGGCCGTAGTCAGCGTCAAGCATCCCGATCCGCAGTTCGAAAGCCAGACTAAAGTGAAGTTGATGAATGCCGAGGTAAGCGGCATCGTGGCCTCCATCGCCGCCGACGCGCTGAATAATTATCTGGAAGAGAACCCGCGTGATGCGAAACGGATTATAGAACGCTGTCTAACCTCGTCTCGCGCTCGTGATGCGGCGCGCAAAGCGCGCGAGCTTGTGATGCGCAAGAGCGCCCTGGAAAGCATGACCCTTCCGGGCAAACTGGCTGACTGTACGGAGCGCGACCCGGAGCGCTCAGAGATCTACATTGTTGAGGGTGACTCAGCCGGCGGCACGGCCAAACAGGGCCGCGACCGCCATTTCCAGGCGATCCTGCCTTTGCGCGGCAAAATTCTCAACACCGAGCGCGCGCGTTTGGACAAAATCCTGACCAACAACGAAGTGAAGGCGATTATTTCCGCCTTGGGCACCGGCGTGGGCGAATCCTTCGATTTGGAAAATCTGCGCTATAACCGCGTCATCATCATGACTGATGCTGATGTGGACGGCAGCCATATTCGTACACTGCTCCTGACCTTCTTCTTCCGCTACATGACCGAACTAATCGAGGAAGGCCACTTATTCATCGCCCAGCCTCCACTGTACGCGATCAAAGAAGGCAAGTCCATAAGCTACACATACACAGAAGCGGAAAACACGGAGCTCTTGCGCACGCTCAAAAACAAGAAGTATTCGCTGCAGCGTTATAAGGGTCTCGGGGAGATGAATGCTGGTCAATTGTGGGAAACGACTATGGATCCGTCGGTGCGCACCCTGTTACAAGTAACTATTGAAGATGCGGTCAACGCCGATCGCACCTTTGACATGTTGATGGGGAGTGAGGTACCACCGCGCAGACGGTTTATCACCACCCATGCTAGCGAGGTGCGCAATCTAGATATCTAGATTTTCTGGCTCGGTGGGGCATTGACAGGTCACCCAAAGGGTTGGCCTGTCCTTGATTGGGGCTGGTCCCCGTTAGTACCATTGGGAATGGCTTCAATCACCTGTCTGGCCACGTCGATAATTCTGACTGGGGCCGTGAACATCTCTTCAAAACGGCCGTCGTGCATCACTGCAGGATCAGCGCGGATGATTGCCTGGCGCAGCTGCCATAATTGAGCCTTTAGCTGCCTATTCTCTTCAGCAGGGTCGCTAAACATAATCATCTTTACCTCCGTTAAGATAGGGCGCGAAGAGCGTCCCACCTATCATCATTGACTTACTTGTGAAAGCAAGGTAAGTCTGGCCGCTGCCCGGCCAGTCTCTCTCAGGATAATAACCGTTCTTGTATTGCCATCTTACCCGTTACAAATTAACTCACTGTCAACATCGGGTTAAGGTTAAGCAAATAGCTCATTAACGCCTTGTTAAGGGGAAAATCGATCGGATCCCGCGCGAGGGTGCAGACGGGGGAAATGGCGCACGCAGTGTTATAATCACCAGGTTATGAAGATCGCAGTTTTGTCCGACGTCCATGGCAACTTTCCAGCTCTAGAGGCCGTGGTGCGCGATGTTGATTCCTGGCACCCGGATCAGGTCGTGGTCAACGGAGACATCGTCAATCGTGGCCCTTGCTCACATACCTGTCTGGATTACTTGCTGGCGCGCCGCGCCGCCGACGATTGGCAAATCCTGAAAGGCAATCACGAGGAATATTTGCTCTATTGCGCCAGCCCAGATTTCCGTACCGACGAACCTGCGTTTGAGATCAATCGCTTCGCCTATTGGGCATACCAGCAGCTAAATGGTCGCGTGGCCGAATTGGCGTCGCTTCCAGATCGATTCACCTGGCTGGCGCCTGATGAGAGCGAGTTTCGCGTTACCCATGCTTCCATGCGCAGCAGCCGTGAAGGGCTTTACGAAGAGCAGAGTGATGCCGCGCTTGAACGGCGCATTTCACCCGCACCCGCCGTATTCGTTACCGGGCACACGCACCAGGCCTTCATTCGTCAGATGCCGCACACCCTGGTGGTCAATGCCGGTTCAGCGGGAGCACCATTTGATCTTGACTGGCGGCCAAGTTACGGCCGTTTCACCTGGGATGCGCGTCAAGGCTGGCAGGCCACCATCAGGCGGGTTGAATATGACCGCCGGCTCATCGAAAGAGACTATGTTCGTTCAGGGTTCCTGGAGGAGGGGGGCGCGCTGGCGCAGTTGATGCTCCTGGAACTACGCAAGTCGCGCGGCTTGTTGTTTCGCTGGGCGGAGCAATATGAAGCGGCTGTCCTGAACGGCGACTTGACCCTCGCCGAGAGTGTGAGGCGCGTCATGCGCGAAGACGATGTCCGTCCATTTGTCGGCTCCCCAGGCTGGACGCTGCCCTTCAAGAAGAACGGTGAGACCGTACACTGAGTTCAGGGTGAGCCATCCGTTGCTGACCGCACCGTGATATGATAAAAACCGCACTTAGCGCGCCGGCCGCCAGTGGTCCAGGGAATCAGAGCCGGAGCCAGAAAGAAGAGGATCATGTTAGAAGATACCATTGTTGCCAGACTACTTGAGCAGGGGCGTGTGCGGCCAACTGCCCCAGCCTATTTTGAGAAAATTGGTGACAGTTGGGTCCCCACAAACTGGCGCGATTATGTCGCGCAGGTGCGGCAGGCAGGCAAAGCGTTGATTGCCTTGGGCGTAGAGCCGGGGACAAACGTTGCCATTTTAGGCTTTAATCGCCCGGAATGGGCGATCGTGCTGCTGGCTGCCATGGCCGTTAACGCCGCTGGCGCCGGCATCTACACCACAAGCTCCCCGGAAGAAGTTGAGCATGTTATCGACCATGCCGAAAGCAGTGTCGTTCTGCTGGAGAACGAGGAACAATGGGCCAAGGTCAACCAGATCCGCGGCGCTTTGCCCGGTCTGCGATACGTGATCATGATGCGCGGAACGTCCATAGATGATCCACTGGCCATGACCTGGGAAGCGTTTATGGCCCGCGGTAGTGAAGTGGAGGAGTCGCTTCTCGACGCGCGTATTGCTGCCATTCGCCCGGAACATCTTGCCTCACTCATCTATACGTCTGCCACCACCGGGCCGTCCAAAGCCGTCATGTTGTCGCACGATGCGCTCGCTTTTACCGCTCATGAAGCGATACAAATGTTTGACCTGGGTCCCAGTGACAGCCTGCTTTCCTATCTGCCGCTGTCCCATATTGCCGAGCAGACCTACACCGTGCACGGCAGTGCCACGGCCGCCTACGCCGTTTACTATGCCGAATCGATCCCTAAACTGTTGGACAATCTGAAGGAAGTTCAGCCGACAATTTTCTTTGGTGTGCCGCGCATCTGGGAACGATTCTACGAAGGTGTAACCAAACAAATGGCCGAAGCCAGCGGCGTCCAGGCACGCATTGCCGAATGGGCCATGGATATTGGCCAGCAAGTGTCGGGCCTGCGCAATCACGGCCAGGAGCCTGCTGGCCTACTGGCCATGCAGTACCGGCTGGCCACCCGCCTGGTGTACAGTAAAGTGAAAGACGCTCTTGGCTTTAGCCGGCTCAAGTTAGCGAACTTCAGCGCCGCCCCAATCAATCCAGACATCCTTGTATTTTTCAGCGGCCTAGACCTGATCATCCACGAGATCTATGGCCAATCCGAGGGCTGTGGCCCGACCACCGTGAATCGGCGAGGTGCGACTAAATTTGGCTCAGGTGGGCTGCCATTCCCAGGAACAGAGGTGGCACTGGCGGACGACGGCGAAATCATGCTCAGGGGCCGCAACGTCTTCATGGGCTATCTCAAGAATCCGGCAGCCACGGCCGAGACGCTCATCGACGGCTGGCTGCACTCCGGTGATCTGGGCGAATTCGACGAAGATGGGTTTCTCTACATCGTGGGCCGCAAGAAAGAGATCATCATCACCTCCGGTGGTAAGAATATTGCGCCCAAGAATATCGAAACGGCGCTGAAGAGGATACCTCTTGTCGCTGAAGCGGTGGTCATTGGCGAAAGACGCAAGTTTCTCTCCGCCTTGTTAACACTCAATCCTGAACGCGCTGCGCAGTTCGCGGCGGAACATGGGCTGGAAGGCCAGGTTTTGCATCAAGATCCACTCGTCATTGCCGAAATTCAGCGCGGCATTGACGAGTTAGTCAATCCCCATTTCGCGCGCGTAGAAAACATCCGCAAATTTGCTGTTTTGCCGCGCAGTCTGTCCATCGAGACCGGGGAACTTACACCTACCTTGAAGATTAAACGCCGTGTCGTCTACGAGCACTTCGCGGACGAAATAGAATCGATGTACGTGGGCTGACAAAAGTCAGTGCCGGCCTATGGGCGCCACATGTATCAACGTATTGTGATCAAGCTGGGCACGAGCGTCCTTACAGGTGGGACGCGCTATCTCGACCGGCCGCATATGGTTGAACTCACCCGCCAATGCGCCGCACTTCAACGCCAGGGGCGCGAGATCGTTCTTTGTTCCTCCGGCGCTATTGCTTTCGGCCGCGAGCAGCTGGGTTTTCCTGTTTTGGCCAATACCCTGAGCAATAAGCAAATGTTAGCCGCGGTTGGCCAGAGCCGCTTGATGCAAATGTGGGAGCATTTTTTTGATATTTATGGTCTCCATGTCGGGCAGATCCTGTTAACGCGCCAGGACGTTGAACATCGGGGCCGTTTTCTCAATGCACGCGATACGCTTAACGCGCTGCTGGAAGCGGGGATCGTACCGGTAGTCAATGAAAACGATGCCGTGACCACGGCAGAAATCAAGGTGGGCGATAATGATAATCTATCGGCGCTGGTTGCCTTATTGACCGATGCCGATCTATTGTTGATACTGACCGACCAGCCCGGGCTCTTCACGGCTGACCCGCGCAGCGATCCCAGTGCGCAGCTCATCCCCGAAGTGGATACCATAGATGAAACACTGCGTACCCTCGCCGGCGGCACCGGCAGCGGCCTGGGCGTGGGCGGCATGGCGACCAAGCTCCAAGCCGCCGATGTCGCGCGCCGCTCGGGCACGGATGTGATCATCGCTTCCGGCCATGCACCGCAGGTTATTTTGCGCGCCGCAGGCGGTGAAAGCATTGGCACCCACTTCCCGGCCTTGGAGAACCCACTGGAAAGTCGAAAACGCTGGATATTGGCCGGGCCAAAATCATCCGGCATCATCGTGATAGATGCCGGTGCTGAGCGAGCTCTGAGCGAAAACGGCCGTTCACTCCTCCCAGCAGGCATTCTTTCCGTGCAGGGCGATTTCCTGCGCGGCGATACGATCACGGTCAAAGGTTCGACGGGCAGCGTGCTTGCCCGCGGTATTTCCCGCTACAGCAGCAGCGATCTGGCTACAATCAGCGGCTGCCAGTCAGAGGAAATCGAGGCGCGCCTGGGCTACCAGTACGGCCCGGTCGCCATACACCGCAATGATTTGATTTTGCTGTAGGGGACACATTCAAAATGATCAATCCATGCGCTGCGGCGCATTCTTAGGAGAAAAGCAAGATGACCGATTTACAGGCAATGGGACAGGCAGCAAGGGCGGCCAGCTATGACCTGGCGACACGGACTACAACAGAAAAGAACAGCGCCCTGCTGG
Source organism: Promineifilaceae bacterium (SeqCode) (assembly GCA_046259695.1). Lineage (GTDB taxonomy): Bacteria > Chloroflexota > Anaerolineae > Promineifilales > Promineifilaceae > JAACFF01. Next base: position 16,851 of record JBJYWX010000045.1, read on the forward strand.
CGGTTGCCGCCGAACTTGAGTCGCAGGCCAGCGCAGTCCTTGAAGCTAATGCCGAGGACATCGCCAGGGCCCGCGAGCAAGGTCTAAGCGATGCACTGATAGACCGGCTGCTCTTGACGCAGATGCGCCTATCCGACCTTGCAGCCGATACGCGCCGCGTGGCCGGCCTGCCCGATCCCGTCGGTGTGGATATCGAGAGCCGTGTACTGCCCAATGGCCTGCGCTTAAGCCGGCGCCGCATTCCCATCGGCGTTCTCGGCATTATCTATGAGGCGCGCCCCAACGTCACCATTGACATTGCTACCCTTAGCGTCAAGACCGGTAACGCTGCCATCCTGCGCGGTGGTAAAGAGACCCTGTGCAGCAATCTCGCCCTGGTAAACGTTATCCAGGCGGCTCTTGAAAAAGCAGGGCTTCCCGGCAGCGCGATCCAATATATTGACGATCCCGACCGGGCACTGGTAAACGAGATGCTGCGCCTGGACAAATATATCGACATGATTATTCCCCGCGGTGGCGCTGGCCTCCACCGGCTCTGCCGGGAACAGAGCAGCATCCCCGTAATCACCGGCGGCATAGGAATCTGCCATATTTTCGTAGACGAAAGCGCCGATTTAGAGAACGCCGTCGATATCGTCGAGAACGCCAAAGTGCAGCGGCCCAGCGTCTGCAATGCTCTCGATACCCTGCTGGTGCATCCGGCCGTTGCCGCTGAGTTCTTGCCCATGGTGGCTCGCCGCCTGGCCATTAATCATGTCGAACTGCGGGCCGCCGGCTCCGCCCTCGCTATCTTGCAGCGTAATGGGCATGGCGCAACAGTAGTTCCCGCCGGTCCCGATGACTTTGACACGGAATGGCTATCGCTCATCTTGGGCGTGAAAGTGGTAGACGGGCTCGAAGAAGCTATCACTCACATTCAAGAGCACAGCACCGAGCATAGCGAGAGCATCCTGACGAACGACCTGACTAACGCCACACGTTTCGTCGACGCCATTAATTCATCGGCCGTTTTTGTTAATGCCAGCACGCGTTTTAACGATGGCGGGCAGTTTGGGCTTGGCGCAGAAGTGGCCGTGAGCACGCAAAAACTGCATGCGCGTGGGCCGATGGGATTGGAAGAGTTAACAACCTATAAATGGGTCTGTATGGGTGATGGTCAAATACGGAAGTAAGCGTTTTCGACCTTAGCCAAGGGGAGTCAAGACAAATGCATTTACTGGAGAAGGCAATTGCCGTCGCCTTGGAAGCTCATCAAGGCGCCTTAGACAAGTCGGGCCGGCCCTACATTCTCCATCCGCTGCGCGTAATGATGGAGATGGATACCGAAGAAGCGCAAATGGCGGCCGTCCTCCATGATGTTGTGGAAGACAGTGATATTACGTTGGAAGAACTTGCCCAAATGGGGTTCCCGGAGACGGTCCTGGGAGCGTTGGCGCTGCTGACACACGACAAGGAAAATGTCGAATACGCTGCCTATATAGAACGCATAAATGGTAACCAACTGGCACGGCAGGTGAAGCTGGCTGACTTGACGCACAATATGGATGCGCGCCGCCTACCTGCGCCGCTGACAGAAAGGGATTGGCAGCGGTTGCAGGAATATCAACGCGCCTGGAAAATGCTGTCCGCCTCGTAAGTCGGAATCACTCGCCGCCATACAGCTCGCGGTATAGATCGTAGCCGGCGTAGATGCGCTTCACGTAGGTTTCAGTCTCGCTGAAGTCTATCGCTTCCACAAATTGGTCAATATCACCCCCGGCGACCTTATGCCAGCGTATCGCGTTGCCCGGCCCAGCGTTGTACGCGGCCAGCGCCGAGGGCACGTCCCCATCAAAATAGGATAACTGTTCGGCCAGGTAATAGGCGCCAAAGGTCAAACCAACATAGGGCTTGTAGAGATCCTCGTTCTCGTAGTCCGGCCATTGCAACTGCTCTGCAATCCAGGCGCCTGTATCTGGAATAACCTGGCTCAGCCCTTGCGCGGCCGCTCCCGAGCGGGCGAAACTCTCGAAAAGACTCTCTTGCCTTACTAAGGAGAGCTGCAGGCGCGGGTCAAAACCGTGCTGCTGTGCCAAGTCCATGATGAAATTGCCATAGTAAGTGGGGTAAGTCAGCCGGCCGATGAACGCCGGGGCCTCCAGCTCGTGCGTGGACGCCAGATTGAGCAGTGTGGTGGCAGAGGCGATGGAGGAACTGAAAAGTCCTAGGTCGCGAAAAAAGAGCGCCAATTGGTAGGTGCTTAGAGGATCATCCGCGAAATCCTGTCGCAGTGCCTCCAGCTCTCTCTTCCCCTCCCCATATAGGCCAAGTTGCCATAGGCGCGCGCCTACTGCCAGCCGCTCGTCGCCAGCCAGCTCTTCGCCCAGGTCGCTGCCCACAAGGGCAGGATCGAGGTCAAACGTCTCTGCCAGCCACGTCTCTGCCAAAGCACGTTCGGCGGTTTCGTTGCCGGGCATCTCAAAAGGAAAATCGGCCGTGAATGGCTCGATGCCCAGGGCAAGGTCACGCGCGCGCAGGGCCTCATAACTGCTGTTGCCCGGCGACGCGGCCATAGCAAGCGCCTCGTCATAATAGGCACTGCCGCTACGCGTATCGGGACCGGCGAGAATCAGGTCCAGCAGCGCGGCGCTGCCGAAAACAGATGTTGGGTACTGCCGCGCCGCATCCAGCCATAAGGAGCGCGCGCGATCCATATCATCATTCTCTGCAGCTAGCCTACCCGCCACATGCAGAGCTTCTGGCGCGTCGAGATGCTCAGGATAGGCTTCGGCTAGCGCGATGAAGTGCTCGATAGCTGCTGCGTCTTCGCCACTCTCGGCCGTCAATGCGGCTAACCACCAGGCGGCAAAAGGGCCGTCTTCGCTCTCGGGATAGGCTGCTACATACTGGCCATATAGGTCGATCGCTTCATCGATGTCGCCGCTGCGCGCCGTCAATTTTGCCTGCTGCAGCAAGCCGTCCTGCGGCACCAACATGGCATAGCGCGCCATTTCTGCCAGCGCCGCTTCACTCTCACCCAGTGCCTCCTGGGATAGCGCCAGGTAAAAGTGTGCCTCCGGCTTATAGTCGCCGGTGGCAGTATCCACATAGGATTGCAGTGCTTCGATGGCTGGCGCATAAGCGGCGGCATTATAATCGACTAGTCCCCGCTGGTAGTCGTCAACCGGAATCTCCGCCTTTACCAGTTCAACCAGGCCGAGGTAGCTCTCGTAGGCGCCGGGATAGTCTGTGATGCCCCGCTGGAACCGCTCATAAGCGGCATCCGTGCTGCCGGCAGCCAGCTCGGCGGCGCCGGCCAGATAGGTCATCTGGCCGCGGGTTGCCTCCGTTTCTGACAGTTCATGGACGGCGTCATATTGTTCAATTGCGGCGGCAAAGTCACCGGCAGCTAAATAACTGGCGGCAAGCGCGATCCGCGTTTGAACTTCCTTCAGCCGCAGCGCCTGGCCTTCCACGGCCGCCGCGAGCGCTTCTCTTTCGCCTTGTGCATCCCCTAGGCTGCGGTATGCTTCAGCGATAAGCGGGTATACATATCCGGC
>JBJYWX010000045.1:20399-31602 GCA_046259695.1 Promineifilaceae bacterium (SeqCode)
CCGGCCATATGCGGTTCCTGGCTCAGGTAGAACTCATAAGCGTCAATGGCCGGCTCAAATTCCTCCTGCCCGGCCTCCGCCAGCCCCAGCCAGAAATAAGCCTCCGCTGGGACACCGGCGCCGCCAAGCGCAAAGAGTTGATTGAAGATCGTGGCTGCATCGGCAAAGCGCCCATCTGCTAAAAAGGCGTGGCCCAGCTTCAGCAAAGTCGCCTCTTGCTCCGCCTGTTCCAGCGTAGGTTCCTGCTTGAGGGCGGCACCAAACTGCTCGGCCGCAGTTCCATAATCACCTAGGATGAGTGCTCTATCCCCTATCTCTAGACGCTGAGCTACTTGCGGTGTCGCTGTCGGCGTAGCAGTGGGACCGGAAGGCGAAGGCGTGGCCGTTGCCTCCTGCACGCCAGACAGTCCTTCCTGGTTTGTTCGCGTCACCGGCGGTGTGGGCAGTGCCGGCGTCGGTGCATTACTGGCTAGTGTAGGTGTGGGAACTGTGGAGGCCGGTCCAAGCACCAATGTGGGTAGAGGTGTCTGGGTACCGGCGATGGCAGATTGATCGGGTGGCTGATCACAACCCGCAGCGGCAAGCAACAAGAAAACTAGAAGGGCGGCATACAACGGGCTCCGCCCTAAACGAAAGAGACTATACTGCATCAATTAATGGTGCTATCGCAGTGATTGTTTCCTCAGATGGACTAGGCTTCTTCCTCGTCAGCTTCTTGATCTTCTGTAAGAGTATCCTCTACCACGGCTTGTGCTACCTGTTCTTCCGGCTCCTTAATGACCGAGGCGGGCCGCTCTTCAAATTCGGCGATCAACTGCTCTTTTGCTTCCTCTGCGACCACCTCGGGCTCGTTCCTGGCAGTTAGCAGATCCCAGCCGACAACGAGAGGCGCGATCTGTGTCAACACCAAAACGATTGGCAAAATAGTGGCGACTAGTTTGATCGTTTGCAGGTTGGCAGCGACTTGCTCTTGTACACTGCCTATATTGGTGATTATTTGTTCGATCAGGCCGATATATTGATCGAGTAAGGGGATGAAGGCCTCCAGTTCTTGGTTTATGGCCTCTATATCGCCGCTGGAGCGATCCAGGTCTTCACTGAGGGTCAGTAGGTTAACCGCTGACACCTCTAACTGGCCGCGTACCTTTCGCAGCTCTTCCGGTAGCCCATCCAGGCTGTCACCTAAGGCAAGCATTGTCTCATCAAAAGGCTCTACGGGCTGGTAATCAATGCCCAGATCAAAATCGATCTCGATTGGATTAAATGGGATTGGAATAGTCTGATGCACGCCAAAGTCACTCAGCTTCGTCAGAGTCGTATCGACAACGCCTGCGACCGCCGCAATATTAGGAACTGCCGCCTGCACCGCTTCAATACTGCGCGGGGTCTGATCGGAAACGACAACCGCTATTTGTTCCAGAGCCGGGATCGTGTCAGAAACGGTCTGCGAAAGCGTGCGCGTGGTGTCCACAGCCGTATCTAAAGAGCCGTTTACCGCCACTAGTGTCGACTTTGATTGTTCCAGCGTTGCCGATACGGTGTGCAGCGCATCCTCCGTTATCACCATGCTTTCATTAAGACTCTCAACAGTACCGTCCAACACAGGACCCACAAAATAGGCGGCGGCGAACAAAATAAGCATAACCACAATCGTGGACAACAGAATTACAAGTCCAAGGATTCGTCTTAACATCGCTGGTCTCCTTAGCGGACAGCCCTTTTGATTCTTTGCTTAGTTTTACATCGATTGGGAGATTTTGTGTAGGACATTTGCGGCGTATTATCCAGTCGTGTTGAGCGCCTGCCATACCGACGCGCGCGATATCTCCCCCTGCTGCGCCTGCGCTTTGGCCAGCAGCGCCCAGAGATTCTCGTAAGCAGCATAAGCAGGAGCCGCATAGGGGCCTGGCATTTCATCAAAAGGCGTTACCGCAGCATAGGCGGCCACGAAGTCAGGCGATAGTTGCTGCGCGTCAACGGGTAAATAGGGAGCTGTACCGCCGGGAACAAAGACCAGCTCCGCATGCGCGTACTGTTCCTGCACAGCCTCCGTAGTCTCGGGCAGCCAGTGACCAACCACCGCCACTACATCCGGATCAACAAGCAGTGAGGCCGCCGCGGCATGCGCCGATTCTGGTGTTCCCCCATCATCCAGCGCCACCAGCGCCACTCGCGTACCGCCAATACCACCTGCGCCATTAATCTCGCGCACTGCCAGGCGCGCACTGTAGAGCACGTCGTAGCCAATAGCACGATGCCGTCCTTCAAATGGCGCGACAAGACCCACCTTAGCTACAGGGGCTACACCGCCACAGCCGGCAAGCAAAAGGATAAAAAAGGCAGCAATTAAGAGAAAACGAGCGGGCCGGTACAGCTTCGATTTTCGTCCGGTTCTAACGGCAGCGTTCAACATTGGCCAGATGTTCCTCAAACGTATGGCTGAACACATGCCGTCCCGGCGGGTTAGATGCACAGTCGAGCACGAAGAAAAGGTAGTCGGTATCCTCCGGTTCGGCCACCGCCTGCAGAGAGGTTAAACCAGGATTGGCGATTGGGCCAGGGGGAAGCGCCGGAATGACATACGTGTTATAGGGATGCTCTTTACGTAAATCCTCGATCGAAAGGGGAACTTTCCACCAGTTTTGGTTCGCTTCGTAGAAGCCAGCCGCATATTGTACGGTTGGATCGGCCTGCAGCGGCATGCCCCTTCGCAGTCGATTAAGGTATACGCTGGCAATCCGCGGGCGCTCTTCGTCATAAGGTGTTTCGCGCGCAACAATGGAGGCCAACGTCACCGCTTCCAGCAGGGAAAGGTTCTGTGCACCAAATGCCTGGCGCATGGCCGGGCTCACCTGGCGGTCAAAATTACGCAGCATGGCATTAATTAGATAGTGTGCGTCCGCATCGGCAGGTATATCGTAAGTGCCGGGAAATAGAAACCCTTCCAACGTGCTGTTCCCATCCAGCGAGTTAAGGAAAGGATAGGGGCTGAGATCCATGCGCTTATCACGCCGCGCCAGGGCCAGGAACTCGGCGGCGTCGATCGCGGCTGGTGATGACATGGCAAGAGAATCAGCCATTTCTTCGATCCGCATGCCTTGCAGAAAACTGACGGTTACATCCCTGCCCGTACCTTCCGTAATTGCGTCCACCAATTCGCGCAGCGAGTGGCGGCCGTCAAGCGTATATTGGCCGGCCTGTAAACGAGCATCCAGCCCGTAAAAACGCAGATAATCTAGGAACAGTTCTTTATCTCTGAGGATGCCAAGATCGGCTAAATCGCCAGCCACTTTATCGGCCGTTGCGCCGGGCGCGATCGTGAAGGCTACCGTTCCCACGTTGCCCGCAGCCTGATCCAGCGCCGCCACATTTTGCGCCAGGCTGTACTGTAGCGCCAGCTGCCGGGCGAGATTCAAATCGGGAGAAGCGTCCGCCAGCCGGATGCCGGCCGCTCGCATTCTGGCCTGCTGCTGCACGGCAAAATACGTCCCCGCGGCAATAAGCACGCAGACAATAAGGGAGAGTAAAATTGCCAGGCGCAGGCAGCCCTTGGCGCTATCTGAGGGTCTTGGCGAAGATTTGTCCTGAAGAGTCATGAGCCTAGTCAGGGAGCGGCTGGGGTGCTGGGGTGCGCATCGAGGTAATCCTGCAAAATGAAGGCCGCTGCTACGGCATCGATGCGCTCCTGCACTTTTTTGCCTCGCTTACCGCGAGCGCGCAGGCTTGCCGCCGCTTGCTTGGTCGAAAAACGTTCGTCCCAAAGGATAACCGGCACCGCCAGCAGTTTGGCCAGTTCAGCGGCATAACCCTCTACCCAACGAGCGCGCTGTCCTTCCTGTCCGTCGAGCGTGATTGGAAAGCCGAACACAACGAGCGTGATCCCTTCCTCGGCCACAATCGCCGCGTAACGTTCGAAGTCCTCACGGCGCGATCGGCGGGCCATGATGCCATAACTACCGGCAATAGTGCGTGTCTCGTCGCTGACGGCGAGCCCAATCCGCTTCTCGCCAAGATCAACCGCCAACACCTTTCCCCGATCTTCCATCACGGCCGTAGCATAGCAAAAAAGGGCCGAGTTGACCCTTCGATTGCCGGGCGATTCCTCTGCCCTCTAAATAACCCGAGCGTGCGCCGGCCGGCTAGCCGGCGCCATGGGCAAGCTGGGCTGCGACGAGATCGGGGACCGCGGCGATTGCTTCGGGTAGCTTAGCGGTGTCGCGGCCGCCGGCCTGGGCCATATTCGCCCGCCCGCCGCCGCCCCCACCGACAATGCGGGCCACCTCGCGCACCAGGTCACCGGCGCGCACACCACGTTCAATCAAGTCACCAGTCACTCGTGCCACAAACAGTGGCTTGCCATCACTAACCGTGCCCAACACGGCAACGCCGGAACCAACCCTATCCTGAAACCAGTCGGTCATTTCGCGCAGATTGTCCACGCTGGCCACGTCGACCTGCGCGGCCAACACGTTGACCCCATCGACCTGTTTCAATTGATCCATCAGTCCGCCAAATTGGCTGCGAGCCAGTTTGCTTTGCAGGCTGGCCACCTGTTTTTGTAGTGACTTATTCTCGGCCATCAGCGACTCCAGGCGCGCAGCGGTCTCCTCTTCGGGCGCATTGAGTATCGCCGCTAATTCGGCCAGCATTCTCAATCGTTTGGCGACCAATTCCTGGGCCGCGCTTCCGGTGACCGCCTCGACGCGCCTGACACCTGCGGCGACGGCCCCCTCACTCGTAAACAGAAACTGGCCGATATCATTGGTCTCGCCCACGTGCAGTCCTCCGCACAGCTCAAAGCTATACGCGTTCGGGCCGCCCTCTTCACCAATACTGATGGTGCGCACGATGTCGCCGTACTTCTCTCCAAACAGCGCCATGGCGCCCTGGCCAATGGCTTCCTGCTGGTCCATGTAGTTGATTTTCACTGGGTAATTGGACGCAATGGCCCGGTTTATATCCTCCTCAATGGACGCTAGCTGCTCATCAGTCAACGCCTCACCATGCGAGAAATCAAAGCGCAGGCGATCCGGCGCGACCAGTGAGCCGGCCTGGGCGACATGCGCGCCAAGGTGCGAGCGTAGTTCCTTATGCAAGACATGGGTGGCTGTGTGGTTGCGCCTGATATCGGCGCGCCGTGCATTGTCCACTTCCAGCAGCACTTCTTCGCCACTTGCCATTCGCCCTTCTCGCAGCTCTCCGACATGGATGATAAGGCCCGGCACAGGCCGCTGCATATCTTCGACCACAAACAGCGCGTTCCCTTCAAGCGACCTTATGATGCCCGTGTCACTTACCTCGCCGCCCGCTTCGACATAGAATGGCGTAGCCGCTGTAACCAGTTCGGCGCGCATGCCGGCAGTGATCTCCTCAACCGGCTGTCCATCCCGGATGAGGGCGACTATTTCTGATGTGAGGATCGGGCTGGTATAGGGATCATATTCAACGCCCTTCTCAAGCTGACCTGTCGCTACCAGCTGCTCGAGAAGGTCGCTGTAGATTGTCCCTTCCGTTTCGTAGGTACCAAACGCGCCGGAGCCGCTAGCAGCGGCATGCGCCTGGCGCGCCCGGGCGTAGCCACCCTCATCGATGGTATAACCACGCCCCTGAATAATGTCACGCGTAATCTCCAGCGGCAGCCCATGTGTCGCATAAAGATTAAAGGCCATTTCACCCGAAATCTCAGTCTCACCCCGTTGACGCAGATCGTCTAAGATTTCGAGCAGGTGCCCGACGGCCGCATCCAGCGTGCGGGCAAAACGTTCCTCTTCTTGGGTGAGCGTTAACAGGATATGTTCGCGCCGGTTCTTCAATTCGGGATACACATCGCCCATTTGCTCGATATAGACTTCTGCTACCTCAGCCAGAAACGGCTCCTGGAATCCGATCTGCCGCCCAAACCGCGCTGCGCGGCGAATAAGCATACGCAGCACGTAACCCGCTCCGGTATTGCCGGGACGAACGCCATCGCCGATAAGGAAGGTGGCTGCACGGCCGTGATCCGCGATCACGCGATAGCCTACTGTTTTCTCTTCGCGCTCTGCCGCACTGTCACCAAGCAGCTCTTGCACGCGATCCATCGCCGGAGCAAACAAGTCCGTCTCGTAGTTATTATCTTTGCCCTGCATGATGCGTGTCAGGCGTTCGAAACCCAGACCGGTGTCTACTGATGGCTTGGGCAGCGGCGTCAGGCTGCCATCCTCTTCACGATTGAACTGCATGAAGACCAGGTTCCAGAATTCCAGGAACTCTTCATCATCATCGGCATTTAGGCGCGAAGGATCACAGGTTTCTATGTCGCCGACATAGTAGAAGATCTCTGAGTTTGGCCCACACGGGCCAGTCTCGCCCATCTCCCAGAAATTATCTTCCTTGCCGAAGCGCAAGATCTTTTCCGCTGGCAGGTATTTTTGCCACAAGTCGAACGAATCGTCGTCATCAGTATAGATAGTGGCCCATAGCCGCTCCGGCTCAAGTTCCAGCACGCCCGTCACGAAATGCCAGGCAAAATCAATAGCGCCTCCTTTGAAGTAGTCGCCAAATGAAAAGTTGCCCAACATCTCAAAAAATGTGTGGTGGCGCGGCGAAGGCCCCACGTTTTCCAGGTCATTGTGCTTACCGGTGACGCGCATACATTTTTGCGAAGAAGTGGCGCGTGTATAGGGCCGTTTCTCTTTGCCCAGGAATACGTCGGCAAACTGGTTCATCCCCGCGTTCGTAAAAAGTAGCGTGGGATTATCGTATTGCGGCAGCGGCGAGCTGGGCACGACTTCGTGCGACAGCTCCTCAAAGTAATCGAGAAAAGCCTGCCGGATTTCATTGCTTGTTATTGGTTTCATCAATTATTCTCACTCAAAATATCTTCACGATTTTAGCCCAGCAACAAAAAACCGCCAGACAGGTTAACTCGGTTCGGTTCACTGCTCAACAGCTAAACTTTCAGGAAGCGGAACGCGGTCCGAGGCAATGGTTTCGCCATTTTCTGGGTTGGTGGCGCCCAGCCGCTGCCCGTCCGCGGGCCGGTACCAACCTACGCCCACGCTAAACGTGCTGGATGGGGCGCCGCTGAGATCAATCGTAAGCTGGTCGCTGATAACCTCTCCAGGCGTCCATTGATCGGCCGGATAGCTGTTTTGTCGCGCATGTCCATCGATCTGATAAACGATTGTTTCCGTTTCGGGATCATAGACATGGACAAACCTTAGAGGCGCGTCAGGCATGGCCTCCAACGCCTGCCAGTAGAGGGTCAGCCGCCACATGTCTGGCCCCTGCGGCGCCAGATCGTAGCCAATCAAGCGAACACTGTCACCGAACACAGCCTCCAGCGGGGTAATGTTTTCCGGAACGGTAAAGTCCGGCTCATTGGCAGTGAAAACGGCCGCGTCCTGATCTAGAACCACATAACCAAGCCGCCGCGTGAGCACCACGTCGCCGCTTCCGGCTTCGTAGAGGCGAGCAACCATAGCCAGTGGCAGGCCGCGAGGTATATCTTCAGGTAGACCAAGAGCGAGCCAATCGTCAACCGCCATTCCTACCGGCCACTCGCTGCTGGGCAAGAAACCGTAACCAGGCTGCGAATCATGCTGTGCCAGCCAACTGCCGGATTCTGCCATCAATATCAGGGAAGCAATATAGTTCTCGCTGAGCGGTGTCGCGGTTTGCCAGGACAACCGTACATCGAGCGTACTGCTGTCGCGCAGCACCACGTCGGCCGCCTGTACTCCAAGCCCCGCGCCGCTATCGAGCAGCTGATGGTCGTTCACGATCCGCAGCGGCCGGAGAAAGAGATCGCCGCGCAACTCACCGGACGGCATCAAGGGCCGCCCGACATCCAGCGTCAGGCGCGGCACTACCAGGCCGGCCGGCGCGTTTTTGGGAATTGGCAGCGTAAAGACCATCACTTCCTGGTCAATGAGCTTGCTCGCAGTAGCCACGTCCGGCGCCTGCGGTTCGAAAGCGGGCCACACCAGGGCCGGCGTGCCCAGAGCGATTGTAGCCCGATCACCATTGCCATCGGAGAAGTGCAGCGTGATGGCGAGTTCGTCACCGGCTGCAACAACATCCTTGTCATATTCATAAGCGAGCAAGGTTGTGCCGCTGTTAAAAGGCGTACCGGCCTCATCATGATGAAGGTAAGCCATTTGCGCGAAATCCCAGGTCAAATTTGTGGACGACATTGCGGGCTCGGGCCAGAAGCGGAACAGCAGCAAAAAAACTACAACTACGAGCGCCGCTAGCAGCAGGCCACGGCCAATTCGCGCAGCCGGTCGCGCGTGCCAAACTAACCAGATCAATACCAAAAGGGCCGCCAGGGAGATCAATTCGGCCGCGAGCCGCAGCGGCGTGCGCGTCAAGCGCACGGACACAACATGATCGCCCGCCGGTACCTCCAGCATGATCAGGCCCGCGCCTGCCGCGGCTTGCATGTCTACCGGCTCGTTATCCAGCCGTGCTTCCCAGCCGGGCCAGGCAAGGATAGGTAACATCAGCGTCGCGCCCGATTCGCCAATCTTGATCCGCCAGGTACGTTCCGTGGTTCGCGGTTCCTCTGGCAAAGCGTCCAGAAGCTGCCCGCGTAGGGCTCGCGGCTCCACCGCCCGGCCTTCATTGAGCCACGCACTGCTATATAGACGAGGATTCATCGTGCGTGGCAAATATTCTGCGCTGACCGTACTCCCGATATTGCCCGTAAACCATTCATACGCGGCCAATTGTGTTGAACCCACGTCCGCATCTGCCAGGAGCAGTTCATCAGTCTGCAACCCGGCAAGTCCGGCGGCGATGAGCAGCGCCGCTGTACCGATCGCGATTACGCGGCAATAGGGCAGCAAGGCAAGCGCACCGATTGCCAAGGATGCCGCAAAGGCCTGGATTGAAAGGAATCGCCACGGGAACTGGGTGAACGCCAGAAGCGGCAAATTGTCCCATAGGGCGTGCGACAGGGGCGTGATCATAAATGTTGCCCCGACTAAGGTCAGGAGAATAAACGCAGCCACGCCAGCCGTCACCTTGCCGCGAAAGGTGGCATATAAGAGGGCCGCGGCGCCGAACAGCGTGGCGGCAGCCTGGACCAGTCCCATGCGAAACGCATTGCCGCCGGCCACATCATAGTCAAAGATCACGGTTTGCTGCACCAGATTAGCGCCACGAAAGTGGTTGCTGTAATGAAAATATCCCCCGGTGACGGGATCGAGTTGGGCCAGGTTCTGCTCCGCCAGTGCGGGCACGAAGAACCAAGCTGCCAATGCCAGAGCAAGGCAGCCGGCGGCTGTCGCCGCCAAGAGCGGGCGCGCCGCAGTGCGTGATAGGGGACCCGGTCCATCATTTTCCGGCGCGGGCTGCCAGGTAAACCAGCGCAAAAAAACAAAAAGGATCAGAAAAGGGGTGAAAATAAGCGCGGAAATATTGTGGCTAAGAACGAGTGCGGCAAAGGCGGTGGCCAGTGCGGCTGCGCGTCCATAAGGAAAACCATCCTCCCTGGCCTCCCATAGGCGATCAGCGGTAAGAATAACCCATGGATAAAGTGCCATTGCCCAAAATTCGGCCAGGGAGTCACCTCTTACATAAATATTGACCATGTGGAACGGCGCGAAAGTATAGGCAACCGAAGCCAGGAAGGCAGCCCACTCATTCCCGGTCCAGCGCCGGACGAGAAGAAAAATGCCTGCCGCCGCTAGAAGAAAACCGCTTAGTTGGGCCAGTTCTAGCGAACGGATAAAGGAGAAACCCAGGAAGCGAAATAAGACCGCGACGTAGATCGACAATGGCGCGTAGTAGTTAAAGAAGGGGTAACCATACCCGTAGTTGGCATCCGGCATCCAACGCACGGGAAAATGGCCATCCCGCAGCGCGACTTCCATTTGCTGTAATCGCTGCAGAAGGAAAGGGCTGTCGCCCCCACCGCGGGTATTCAGGAAGCCCGGCTCGCTAATGAGCGGCCAGGCTGCAAAGAAAGCTACAAGCAGGGCGGCAAGCAGTAATAGAGGTAGCGCACGGCGATGCTCTACCGGGACAGACGGGCTAACGTCGGATGACGCGGACATAAACCGCACTCGCGGTCATTTTCGAGCAGCTAGCACAGCGCCACTACAGTGATTATCGATCCGGCAGCAGCACGCGCGGCAAGAGTAGATCAACGACGAAGCACGAAGTAGAGCAAGGCGCCAAGCAAAAGGACGCCTAATAGGAGGACCGCTAATCCACTCAGGGCCAACGGGCTAAAACTGGTTGACGGCTCCTCAGTCTCGGCCGGGGCTGCCACATTTTCGGACGCGCCAGTTTCTCCTGCTGCTCCCGACTCCAGCATAGGGTCCTGGCGCAAACGGCTGCCGAAAACCACCTGCACCGTGTGCCCGTCGGTCGCGGCGACCAATGCATTCCCGGATGTGGTCATCTCCAGGCGGCCAGGAAGTTGTTGGGCTACCTGGTAAGCGCCGCTGCTCAATCCCTGAAAACAGGTGGGTAGTTCGGAACCGTCGGAAATCGCCTGGCCTACAATACTGTCTTCGCTGGCGACAACCATTGTCACGCCGGCCATAAAACCTTCGTTCTCATCGAACACGCCATTGCCATTTTCATCATGGAAGGCATTCACACAGATTGTGCCACCACCAGGTGCCTCAGCGGCCGGTTCATCAGCTTGCGCGATCGTTTGCGGGGTTTCCACGGCCGGTTCTTCCGGCTGCTCGGCCTCATCGCCAGTCGTTTCTTGCGATACACCCTCGGATTCGGCTGTTGGGCCGGTTAGTGCGGTTGGTGTGGGCGCTGGCGGCTCGGTTGGCGCGGGCACCGGTGGCTCGGTTGCCGCGGACACCGGTGCCGGTGTGTCGGCGGGCGGCGCGCTCAAGGCCACTAGCTGCGCACCGTCATACCAGGTATCAATATACTGCCGGCATTGGTTAACGCCGGGAACGCCAAAATCAGCCGCGGTAAAGACGGAAATCTTGTCGCCTGTCGCCGTAGCCTCGGCCGAAAATGTTTGCCAGCTATCGTGTGGCGAGCCGGCCACGCCCCATACGACATCCGCATCATTCCACTGCCCGCCGCCGTTGGGATCGATCCCGGCGCGTATGTTCATATTCAAGCCTGATTCGGATGCTGCCGGCGACTCTTCACTAGCTATGCGGCCCTTAGCCGAAAACGTGAAGCGATAGGTCACGCCCGGCGTAGCGTCGACGGTCTGCAAAACACCACCGGACCACGT
>JBJYWX010000046.1:0-6281 GCA_046259695.1 Promineifilaceae bacterium (SeqCode)
TTAGGTCTGGCCGCGCTTGGAAGCAAAAAGCTGGCCATAGGCGCTGCCGCCGGCTTGCTGGTCGTGGCGACGGGCGCTTTATTTCTCTTGCTACTGCCGGCATATCCCCGTCCAACGATATACCAACCCGGTCAAGAGCTGACACGGACCTGTATACGCTTTGATGAGAGTCTGCAGGTTGAGGCTGTGGAAACGGACAACAGCGTGCGTCCCGGCGAAACTTTGCCGGTCACAATCTATGGCTACGGCCTTGTAGACGCGGCGCAACCGCAGACGGTCGCGCTTCGACTACTCGGATCAGGCGGACAAGAGGTAGGCCGGGCCATAACCGAACTGCATTGGCAAAAAGGAAACGTCGTATCGGCCACGGCCGAACTGCCGGTCGTGCAGGACGCCGTACCCGCTCGCGCTGTTCTTGATGCCGCTATGCTGGATGAAGCAGGTCAAAACCAGGCCGCTACCAGTGCCACCAGCCGCGTACTGGAAGTCCCGGTCCCTCTGCAAACTTTGAAGATAGCCCCCTCGTCCGTTTATTCGCCCGATCCGCAGGTCACAACGGCCGCCAGTTTTGGCGACCAACTGGCACTCATTGGCTATGATGTGCAGGGTGAGGGAGACGGGCTGATCGTTACCCTGTACTGGCAGGTGCTGGAAGAGATGGACCAGGATTACACAACTTTTGTACATGTATTGAACGGGGATGGACAGCTGGTCGCTCAGAGTGATAGCCAGCCAACGAACGGGGTCTACCCGACTTCAATCTGGGATAAGGGGGAGATTGTCGCCGACCGCAAAGAATTGACTTTGCCGCCGGAAGCGCCAACGCATAATCTGCAAATAGCAGCCGGCGTATACTTGCTGGAGACAATGCAGCGGCTGCCCGCCAGAGACGCCGACGGCCAACGCCAGCCAGGGGATCAGGTGCTCCTCGACCTGATTAGGCCTTAGAGCGGCTTTGACGGCGCCAAGCAAAAAACCAGACGCCCAAGGCGAGCAGTAGACCCGTCAGGCACAAAACTGCGCCAATTTGCAGCGTGCGCGGGCGGAATTGAAACGCTATCTCGTGGATGCCCTCCGGAACATACACGCCGCGCAATACACCATTCGTTTTGTAGATTGGTACTGACTGGCCATCCAATCGAGCTATCCATCCAGGGTCGTAGGCATCTGCGAGCACCAGGAAAGCGGGTTCCGGCGTGTCCACGGAAATAGTGACCTCTTCCGCTTCGTAGCGCGTGATGTCGACATCACGCGTGTTCTCGACATCACCAGACATTTGCGGCGGGCTATCCGTTAACTGCGCTTTCTGTTCGGCCGGTAAAGCCTCCGTGATGGCATCACGCGTGATGGCATCACGCGTGATAAGCGCGCGCCGACGCCAGTCAAAGTCGGCCGATAAAAGCGTGGGCAGTACAGATTCCGGAGAAACTTCACTTACCTCATGAACCAGGAACGCGCGATCGCCTGCTGTCAGATTCTCGTATACCCACACGCCGTCCATCTGGCCCACTAACTTTAGTTCGGGCTGGTTCAGCAGCTCCTCTGCCGTGAGGATGTATTTAACATTGAGCATGCCAACCAGGGGGTGAAAGTGGCTCATCACCAGGATGTTCTCGTTGCCGCGCATCCAGCCGATCTCGATGTCATCATCCATTGCCTTCAGTAAAGCAGCATAGTCGCGCTTTATCAGTGAGGAATAACCGGTTATGTCCTCGATGCCGAATATCGAAAGAATGTTCGGTCCAAATACGGTTTTTCCAGCCTGCAGCGGCAGGACGCGGAACGGTTCAGGCTCTTGATTCAAGTATTGGGTGACCGCATTTTCCGGATAGAGGTAATCAATGGAGGTAATTGGATTGAAGTCGGAACCCCACTGCAGCACCTCGCCGAGCGCCAGCAGGAGCAGGAGCAAGCCAATGATAAAAGGTTGTCTGCGCATGGCCAGCAGCAAAATTATGGCAATACCCAGCAAGACGGTGGCATGCCATAACGCAATAACCGCCGTGGTGCGATTATCGGAAAAGTCCTGCCCGAGAAAAATGGTTGTTGCAAGGATGGTTACGGCCATTAACAACAGCGACAAACCCAAGGCCGAAAATGTTCGCCGCCAGGAAATATCGGATTGCAGCCAACCGTCCATGCCCGCCGCAGCCAGCCAGGATCCCAGGAAAGGAATGAACACGATCGTGCGCCTCAGCGCCAAATACTGGAAACCCGGTACCAATGCGAGCGCGCGGGCAGCCGGCGTACCGAGCGCTATGGACAGGACAACGGCCGTCAGTATGAGCGACGTCAGCAGAAAACGTTTATTACGGGCGACAAAGACGGCCGATATGGCCAGCAGCAAGGCCACAACGCCGAAGTAAACCGTGACTTCGGCGTAGTTGATGGCGCCCCAATAGGGCGCTTCCGTCGCCGGGTTGCCGTAAAAATCGGGGGCAATCAGCGTGATCAGCTGCCTGGCGGGCCAGCGTGAATCGAGGATGGTCGCTGCATCGGAGAGGGTGCGCTGGCTGAACGAGGAAAATTCGGCTGCCGGCAGAATCACTACGGAGCCAATGCTGAATCCGATCAGGGCGACGAGCAGCAAGTAGGCAAGGGGTCGGAAAGGCCTGCCTTCACCCCTGGCCTGGAAAAAGCTCTTAATCAGGGCGTATAGAAAAAGAACCAGCCCGAAAATGAACACAAATTGCACCTGGCCACCGAGGACGGCCAGACCCAGGAATAGGCCCCCCAGGGCCGCCCAGGCGGGTTTCCGGTCCTCAACAGCGACCTCGAAGGCCCAAAAAACAGCGGGCATCCAGGCGGCCGTGCTTAAACGGTGCGGATTTTCCAACCAGACCATCAGGTAACCGTTCAACAGCCAGATGCCGCCGCCCAGTACGGCCGCAATCCAGGCCAGTCGTTGGCGGCGCAGGAAGAGATACATAAACAACCCCGTCAGCGTCAGGTGAAACCAGGCCAGCCAGGGGAGTGCGCGAGCCGCGGGCAAAAAAGCCGCCAGCAGCAGGTTTGGCAGATAAAACGGCTGGAAGTTGGGATCGGCGACGACCGGTGTGCCGGTGAATAGATAGGGATTCCACAGGGGCAGACGGCCGCTCTGAACAGCCGCCGTTTGCAGCGCGCGATTTGGATAGAAAATAAAGAATGGATCGATGATCAGGCGGTTATGGCGCGGCCCCAGGGCGAGGTGGTCCCAGGGCTTAATATCCTGGATAATTTCCAGCGGCACGAGCGTAAATTGAGGAAGCAGTGCCTTATGCAGTAGGAGTGCTGCGCATAACGCAAATAGGAGCAATGCTATCAGACCAGACCACTTCCTGAACCGTTTGGGGAGATCCAGCTCCTGGACTTCATGCGCCATCATGGGTAAATTATACAAGAAAGAGCTTATTTCCCTTCACGTCTAGGAGGGCAGGTAACTTGGGGCTTCCTATGGGGAAAATAGCGCGGGGAGCACCAACGTGTCATCGGCGAGGCGCTGACCGGAACCGTCGAATAAGGGCAGGCGCTCACCAGTCTGCCAGTAGTAGAGGCCCAGAGACAATGCGTAGTTGCCCTCATGCAGGTCCGTTCCCAACGGCAGTACGTGGGTGTCGGTGATGATCTCATGGGGCAGCCACCAGGAGGTGGGCGCATTACCATCCATCGGCTCGCTATCTCGTTGCGCGCGCAGCTCTCCGAGTTGATCGTAGAGGTGGATGAAGACGGTATAGTCACGGCGGATAGGACGTAAAGCTTGCCATGTCAGGACAATGCGCAGCGAGGCGGGCGATGGCAAAACGTCGTATCCGATTAAGCGCATCAGGGGCGGGTCGCCGGCGACAATCTCTAGCGGATTGACTGGCTCTTTTGGATCGTGTTGGTCCCGATTAACCAGAAGTCCGCTGAAAGTGTATTGGCCGGGTGGTTGGCCCTCCCTGGTGCGAATGTCCAGCTGCAGAAGATACTTTCCTGGATCCGTCTCCGCCGGCAGGGAGAAATCGTAGGCTGTCGCGAACGGCTCTCCCGCGCCTGCCCTTGGGCCTGGGAAGCCGGAAAGAGGGAACCTGTACAGCTCCGCGCCGTTTGCGGCGATTAGCCGGACTGTACCGTCGATGCTCTGCGGAGCGATTTCGTTGAGATACTCCCAATATAAAGTCAGAGTGACGAGTTCACGTTTGTTGCTTCGCCACACAGGCGCGGCGGCCGCTGGAGTGACGTCTACAGCCAACAGGCAAAGATCATCCGCAATATTAGCGCCCACGACACTGGGTAGGGCGTTCCGAGCCTGGCCGCCGATCGCCGGAAGTCCCGTCAGTGAGAAAAGGTTGTCCTGTCCGACATGATACCCGGTCAGGCTTTCACCTTCAGCGGCGGCCAGGAAGGCGGGCACATCCAGGTCGTAAGCGCCAACCTGCCGCGCGGTTAACGCGCCCTCCGGCTCCCGCTGCACAAGTATCATTTTTTGACTGAGGCGGCAGGTATCCGGCGCGTAGAGTAGCGTAACCGGCAGGTCGCGGCGCGGCGCACCCGGTTTGAACGCCGGTTGGGAAGAAGATTCGAGGACGAACGACGTGGTTGGGTGGAAAAAGGTGCGCTCAGTCAGGAGCAGGCTTTCCGACTGATTAAGCTCCACAATACGCTCTCCGGCGGCGTACTCAACCACGTCGAAAGAGGCTCGCGTATCGATCCGGCCGGCCCAAAGCATAAAATAGGCATGATAGGAAGACACACCGCCGATAACGAGGACGGCCATAAGCACCAATACATCGGCCGAAGACGGGCGAAGCGCCGTTACGCGGGATAACCAGACTGATCCTCGTTGCAGGCCGACGGCCGCAAGGAGCAAGGCAGGGGGCAACGCCCCGATAGCCCGCAGCGGGTGTGCCGGTTCGTCTGAAGCGACCGTGGGCAGCAACATCACCAGCAACCAGATTAGGAGGAGCATATAGGAGGGCGTGGCTACCCGGCGCAGTGCGATTGCCAGGCCGGCCAACAACCCAGCTGCCGCCAGCGGGTTGAGCGCGGGCCGGCCAGGCATGTTCAAAACGGGGTTTTGATGACCCCGATCAATGAACATACGAGCGGTTGCCCAAGCGTTTTCGAGGAGCAGACGGGTGAAGGAAATATCCGCGTTATGGGCGGCGGTGACTACGGATACGTCCTGGCTGCGACCAATGAACTGACCGGGCTGTTGGATAAAATAGAAGCCCAAGGGAGCGAAGATTAACAGGGATACTACCAGCATGACCGCACCAGCGGTAAGAAGTGATCTGCTGTCAGCCGCGGGAACTGGGCGCCCGCTGCAGGTCAGGAGAACCTGGGCGAAGATGAAAACCAGAATGACCAACGGCATGAGGCGTGCAGGTAAGTAGGTATAGGTACTGAGGCCCAGCATCACCCCCGCCAGCACCATGTCGAAGAATCGCCCGCGCTGCCAGCCACGCCAAAAGAACACTATCACCAGCATCAGCAATGGAATCATATAGATGGCGCGGAAGGCAAGGCGGCTCAGATGGAGATGCCAGTATGACACGACCAGGAGAACCGTCGCTAGAAGAGCGATCTGATGTGAATGACGACCCTGGCCGAACAGGACTCTTGCCAGAACATAGATGATGGGCACGGACAAGATGCCGGCAAGGGCGGAAGGAAAACGTAATGACCAGGGTCGGCCGGCGAAAAGACGGATGGCAGCTGCCTGGGCGTAGATGTGCAGTGGTTCGCGGCCCATGTTCGCCTCGTAGAAGAGGGCCGGGGCTTCACCCCGCGCCAGGTGGAGTGCGTCAAGGCCATTGCTTGCCTCATCATCGTTGAGCGGCGGTGGTAAGCTGTCCAGGTCGGACAATCTAAGAAAACTGGCCAGGAGGATTAGCGCCGCTAGAACGAACACGCTGGTTGGTCCGGACTCATTCATGGTGCACCGATTAGAGCAGCGCAAGGACACCGCTGCCAAATGAATTATAGCACTTCTTCTTCTCGATTTGACCGCACGGGGCTATCGTTTTATAACAATCGAAATAGACATTGCAGGTGAGTGGCAAACAGCTCATTTCGTTTTTCAGCCCGATCTTTTCCGACCGGCATTGCACACTCGCTGCTAGGGATTTTACACATGATCATTACCGGATTTGTACAGCTAAAACAGCGCCGTGTGAGATAATGCCTGAGGTGCCCTCAGGTTGAATGCCTGAGAGGGACTCTCAGGGTGCTCAATATGAAATCCTTCCAACGATTCTTCACAACGTACGGAAAATGGCTAGCCATACTGCTGCTGCTGATCTTTTATGGGCGGCTTC
>JBJYWX010000047.1:0-2159 GCA_046259695.1 Promineifilaceae bacterium (SeqCode)
CCTGGCCACGAATTGCCGTTGAAGGCGTGGCGATTGTTGCGAGCATCCTGCTGGCCTTCTCGATCGATGCCTGGTGGGGCGCAAGGCAACGGGAGGGTGCGGAACAGGCTGTTTTGCATACGCTGCTTGCCGACCTTCATGTCAAACAGGCGCTTCTGGCCGACATGAATCGGTTCAACCAGGCGATAGTCGAGTCGGCCGAAACCTTGCTGCGCGTGGCGGCAGGAACCGAGCAGAATCCGGGCGAGGACACCATAGATCGTCTGATCGCGGATACATGGTGGGTCAGCAATGAAGCATTGTGGGACAGCGCGCCCTTAAACCTGCTCGTCGCGGGCGGAAATCTGTCACTCGTTTCCAATCCGAACCTCGTGCAGGAGTTGGCGGCGTTGCAGGTCGCGATTGGAAGGCTCAGATACCACTATCGAAACGACGGAGAGTTTCACAATGACATAATGACGCCGTTCATGATTGCACGCGCCAACATGGCTCAAATTTCCGCCGCCATGCAGCATCGCCCGGGTCAGCCGGAAATCACCTCTGCGTTTCCTGAGCTGGGCTTTGACAGGCGCCAGCTTCACAGCGAATTGCTTTCAACTGTCGCTTTTCAAAATCTGCTGGTGGCGAAAATTGAACGTTGCACCGACATTTTGAATATCGGACACCCCGGGGTCGAAACACACCTGATCCAAGTGATTCAATTGATCGAGGATGAATTGGATCGGTAACCTGCCTAATCCGGATACCCGGCGATACATTCCATTTCAACGCGCGCATTTGCGGCCAAACCGCTTGTGCCCAATGCGCTTCGTGCCGGATAAGGGTGCGGAAAATGCTTCGTATAGACTTCGTTGAAAGCGCCCCATTCAGCGATGTCGGCCAGGAACACTGTGCACTTGACTACGTGCGTCATGGCGAGCCCGCGTCGGGCCAGCGCAGCCTCTATGTTCAACATCAGCTGCTCGGCTTCGGCGCGGATGCCGCCGGGCACCAACTGGCCGTTTTCATCCTCGCCAATCTGACCGGCAAGAAAGAGCAGATTTCCGACCCGCGCGGATTCGGAATAGGGATAGCCCATGCCCGCGAATGGCCCGTCATCATACTTCTCCATCTCTTCTGCACGAATACCGGGGAAGCTGGCAAGTAGAAGGATTGCCAAGAGTGGACGGATCATGGTGAAGCTCCCGTGCATCTAATAGGCTGAACAATATCAGAGTTCAAACGCGCAAGGAGTCTGATTTTCCGCTACTGGCCGATAACGGAAATCCGGGATCCCGGAATCCTTTCATGATTAGGTTCCGCTTGTCGACTGATAGCGGAAGTCTGACTGCGTGGTCATCCAGTTACCGCTTCCGACCCATAGCGGCCCTTAAACTCCGAAACAAGTGTTGTGAATGCAGCGACTGAAGCGGATGTTTGCAATCGATATCGAGACCTGTACCCACTGCCTCGGTACGCTGCGGGTCATTGCCTGCACGCGCGACGGCTTCACTCGGGCACTTGTTGGCCTGCGGCCAAACCGTACCCTCGTTCTTGCCTGCGCTGAAGAGCCGCTGCTGATCGCGAAGATTCTGGGGCATGTTGAGCAACGCGAGGAAGTCAATGGCGCCCTGGCGCGGGCGCCGCCGGCCACCAGGAACAGACGTTTAACCTGATTTGATGTGCCGTGGGTGGGTCAGCCCAGGGCTGGTTTCGGTTGCGCGACGGGAATTGAGTTATCGCAGGTTGTTGGAAGCGCCTGCAGCTGCCTTGCCGGCAACGATTCCGGTTGTTCAGGGGACGCCAGGGTCGTATTTGTCGTCAAGAAAAGGCCCTTGATACTTGTCTGAATGCCTGGAAAGGTGGTTAATGTTTCCTCTCCGCCGAATTAGCCCAGCAGCAGATAGGCGATGCCGACGCGGACGACGTTACGGCGTTTGAGTTCCTCGAAAAAGCTCACGAACTCACCAGTCCTTGAACGGGTAAGTCATCGGAGACGGCGGCGGCCAGTGCAAGCCGGATTCCGCGATTTTCGCCGCAAACACCGGCGTCGCGGTCAAGTCCCAGGGCGCGCCGCATTCGCAAACCAGCACGGAAACGGACAAAGCTATGTGGCCAAACGAGTGCTTGTCGAGTTCGGCAGCGAGGTGGTTGGCCTTTTCGCGGTCGCCGGTCCAGGC
>JBJYWX010000048.1:0-2605 GCA_046259695.1 Promineifilaceae bacterium (SeqCode)
AGTCCGAGATACGTCAGGGGCGAATTGCTGCGCGTCACTTGTGGTATCTGCCCGCTCAATTGATTGTCTGCCAGATAGAGGTGATCCAATGCCTCCATATTGAGCACCGATTCCGGCAGCGGCCCGGCCAGATTGTTCATGCTCAGGTTAATGCCGGTGACGCGGTCTTCACCGCTGGCCGCGTCCGCGGTGCAGGTAATGCCATACCAGCCGTTCGTAGCATCGCAGGGCGAGCCTGACAACCAGTTTTCGCCGTGCGTCCAGGCCGGCCCTCCCGCGCTGTTGAACAGCTCGATTAATGCCTGGCAGTCGCCGGCATTGGTCGGCGAACAATCGACGACTACGTCAAGCGCGCCCACGGGAGGCGCCAGAAGGAGCATGGCGATAACGATTATGGCGCCTGCCAGCAAGGAAAGCAGCTTGCCGGGCATGGCGGTTGAAGTCTGGCAGTGCATGTTTCACCTCACTTGTCACTGCAGCCGTCTGCGGCACCCTCAGCGGAACTCGGCAAGGTGAAGTAGCGGCGCCCCGGACGGCCGATAGATACACTCTAGGATGACATAATACTACGCTACGCAGCCACAGTTTAACATAAAATTTGCGTGAAGGAAAGCAAAACGTAGGGTGAATGCCCGAACGAGTTCGGGTCACAGGTGGCAGCCCGAACGAGTGCGGGTTGTAGCCCGCGCAATCGGGGGTGCTACTTGCTTGCGGGTGCTTCGCCTTGCACAACCTGGTAAGCGCGCAGGTCGAACTGCGCCAGGGCGGCCAGCAGGACGCTGAAGATGTCGCGCTGCACGGCGTAGTAGGGGATGAATTCCGTGACGTGAGTAAAAAAGTAGAGATCGACCGGCAGGCCGTAGGCGGAAGGCGCTTCCTGGCGGACGTACATCATCTGGTCGGTCCGCGTATCGGGGTGATTGGCGATGACACAGGTCGCGTAAGCCATGAACAGTTCCAGGTTGGTAAGCCGTTCGCGCTGGCGGAGCGCCTGGGGAGTGAGCCCCTGCAGCCCCTCAATACGTCGAACATCCTGCGCCAACTTTTCGTATAGTTCTTCGATTTGTTCGATCAGCGGTTCGGCCGCTTCCCGATCCATAAAGCGGATCGAAAGCTGGTCGAGGACAATGGCGCGCCTGACGCGGCGCGCCTGGCGGTCCTGCATGTCGTGCCAGTTAAGGAATGGCTGGCGGATTAAATCATAGGTCGGCACGTTGACAATGGCGTTGTCCCGGTTGCGAACCTTGGTCGAGGTGACATTAATATCCTCAACCCAACCATCGACGTCGTAGGCATCAATCTCGATCCAGTCGCCTATCGCCACCATGCGGTTCATGGAGAGCTGCAGGCTGGCGGTGAAACCGAGCAGGGGCTCTTGAAAGAGATAGTAGGCGATGGCGCCAATGGCCGCTACCAGGCCGGCCATGGCCAGCAGCGGCACGCCAAGCCAGATGGCGACGATGCCGACCAGGGCCATGACGACCAGCACCACGGCCGTCACCTGGACCACGGTTTTTATAGGAACCTGGTTGGCGAATTCAAAGTGCTGTTCGTAATAATCCGCGTAGGCGAACAGGGCCGAAATCGCCGCGCCCGTGAGCATGATGATGCTAAAGGCTACCGCGCTCCTGAACAGCAGTCTTTCAAGCGACTGGTTCTCAATGGGCGCAATCTGCGAGATAACAGCGACAAGAATGCCTGGTGTGGCCAGGTAGAGACGGCGCAGAACGGGCCATTTCTGCAAGATGCCGGCCCACAAGGGACTATGCCGGTCGAGAAACGGCGGCACGAATCGCAGCAGCAGCCAGCGCACCAGCAGCGTCCCGGCGACGACGATTCCGCCGTATAACAAAATAATGCGAACTGAGTCAACGGAGAGCGCAGTCATCCAACTATTTGTTTACTACTCGCTTCTTGCTACCTGCAACCCGCCACCTGTTTCTAAAACCTGGCAAGAACCCGGTTTCCAACCTCTTCCACCTGCGAGCTGCTAGTAACTTGATGTACCGCCCACGCCAAAGAGATCGCGGATGCGGCCCTGCAGCAGGTAGAACAAGATGGCGCCGGGGATGAGCAGGCCCAACAGGCCGCAGAAGAAGGTGAAGATGCCGCCGGCGAAAATGCCCAGCAGCCCCTGCACGAAGCTGAGACCCACGCCGATGATGGCCAGGTACCAGCCCCATTTTTCCAGGCGCAGCAGGCCGATACCGGCGGCGATTTCCACGGCGGCGGTGGCCATGCCCAAGATGCCGGACCAGACGCCGCTGCTCAGCGTGGGGCTGAAATTAAAAATCGTTTGGAAAAAAGAGGAAGCGCCGCCAAAGCCAAAGACTAGCAGGCTCCACAGGAACGAGAGCAGGCCGAGTACGATAAAGGCAATGGCGATCAACGTGACGCCGGTAGGTCTCATGCTAGCTTTCATGGCATATCTCCTGTTTATTGGCCGCATTGTAACATAGCGCAGCGCGGCCAGCTATGAGCAGGCGTCCTCTCGTTCTCACTCGAAAGGCGCGGAAGGTGCAGTTTTGGACATCAGTCCCCTTCCAGAGTGACAAAAAACGCAAGCTTGTTACAATTCAGCCCACGCAGATTTGCGTTGTCTATT
>JBJYWX010000049.1:0-1635 GCA_046259695.1 Promineifilaceae bacterium (SeqCode)
GCCGCGGGCGGCCTACTGGCTGATAACGGCAATGGGCCGGACGATCTGGGTACACCGGCGGCGCAGCTGTTCTCATACGGCGGCGGCGATTTGGGCGGCAGCGTGACCGACAACCTGGCCGGCCAGCCGGTAAGCCTGGCCGGCGGCACGCTTGTCGTCGGCAGTAACGGCAGCTGGTCATTGTCCGGCCAGCCTTTTCAACATGGTTTCTACTCTTTTCACTACCGCTTGACCAACCTGGCCGGCGGGTCAGACGCGGAAGTGCGCTTGATGGTCAAGGGGCCGCCGGTGGCGCAGGATGACAGTTTGCTGATCCAGGTGGGCAGTAATTACGGCCAGACGGGCGTGCTGTTTAAGAACAACGGCAGCGGTGCGGACGATCGCGGCACGCCGCTGGCCGACGTGGCCAGTTTTGGCGGCGGTTCGCTCGGCGGCGATGTGACCGCCCACGGCCCGGGTGAGACGGTGTCTTTCGCCGGCGGCTCGCTCAAGGTTGAGGCGGATGGCACGGTGACGGTTGACGGAACGACCACGCCGGGTACCTATACGTTCGAATACCGGATTGAGAATGGGGTAGATGTCTCCACGGCAACCGTGACGGCCGTGGTGGCTGAGCCGCCCAATGCCCAGAACGACAGCTATGAATTCGTCTTTGATTTGCCACAAGACGTGGACGCCGCGAGCGGGTTGTTTGCCGATAACGGCAGCGGAGCCGATGCGTTGGGCTCGCCCGCGGCCGAGGTGGCGAGCTTCGGCGGCGGCTCGCTGGGCGGCACGAAAGATGATCACGCCGCGGGCAGCAGCGCCAACCTAGCGGGCGGCATCCTCACTGTGAACAACGACGGAAGCTGGACGCTGACCGGCGAACCGTTTATTCCGGGCGTATACAAATTCAGCTATGTGCTGCAGAATGTGCTGACCGCGGACACCGCCGATGTGACCCTGGCGATCAGCGCTGAACCGGACGCCAAGGATGACGATTTTACGGTGGTGGCGGGCGAGACGACCACGCTGCCGGCGGGAACGCTTTTTGAGAACAATGGCAGCGGCCGTGATGATCTGGGTTTTCCCGTAGCCAAGCTTGAATCGTTTGGCGGCGGCAGCCTGACCGGGTCCGTGCTCGACCATGAGGCCGGCGATGAAGTAGCCTTCGGCGGCGGCATGCTGCAGATCAACGCGGACGGGTCGCTGGTGCTGACCAATCCTACCCAGGTCGGCGCGCTCAGCTTCAAGTATCGCATCGGCAATTCGCTCGGCGTGTCAGACGCCACGGTGAGCATCTATGTCAGCGCACGGCCGTTGGATTACAAGGTGATGGTGCCGGTGACGGTGCCGTAGTTAACAGTAAACAGTTAACAGTTAACAGTAAACAGTAAACAGTAAACAGATAGCGAGCGGTCCTGGTGGGCCGCTCGTTTGCTGTAGGACAAGACGCCGTTTGGTGCGGGCTAGATGGAACTTGAAGCACAAGGCCGGCAGATAATTCTAGCTCCCTAGATCCAGCTCTTTATCGACCATCGAGGAAAGCCGGATGGGAGCGCCGAAGAGGACAGGAACGGCCAGCCGCAAGGGCACGCCGTCCATAGGCACGAGCAGCAGGAGCAGCATCAGCAGCGCGCAGACGGCCGTAAAATG
>JBJYWX010000049.1:1735-6403 GCA_046259695.1 Promineifilaceae bacterium (SeqCode)
GGCCCGCCGGGGCCGGGCCAGATCTCGTCGAGCCGCTGCATGGTCGCTTCGTCCAGTTCGATTACCAGCGCGCGGGCGCTGCCGGTTAGCTGCGCCAGGGTGCGCGGGCCGATGATCGGCGCGGTCACGGCCGGATTGGCCAGCAGCCAGGCCAGGGCGACATCGGCCGGCTGCTCGCCCAGCTCAGAGCAAAAGGCTTCCCAGGCTTCAAGCTGCGGCCGGAACTCGTCGATCCTTTCCTGCATCTCTTCCGAGGCGCGGCGCCCTTC
Organism: Promineifilaceae bacterium (SeqCode); assembly: GCA_046259695.1. Classification (GTDB taxonomy): domain Bacteria; phylum Chloroflexota; class Anaerolineae; order Promineifilales; family Promineifilaceae; genus JAACFF01. The sequence goes on from JBJYWX010000049.1 coordinate 2,005, forward strand.
TTCAATCTTGCGCAGGATGCCGCCCAGCAGCCCGCCGGCTAATGGGCTCCAGGGAATGACGCCGAGGCCGTAGGCTTCACAGGCAGGTATAACTTCCATCTCTACGGTGCGCGCGTTGAGGTTATAGAGGCTTTGCTCCGATACGAGGCCGAGGAAGTTGCGCGCCCGGGCGCGCTCGTTAGCCTGGGCAATGTGCCAGCCGGCAAAGTTGCTGCTGCCGATGTAGAGCACTTTTCCTTCCTGTACAAGCTGTTCCATCGCCTGCCAGATCTCTTCCCAGGGCGTGTCGCGCTGGACGTGGTGCATCTGGTAGAGATCGATGTAGTCGGTCTGCAGGCGGGTGAGGCTTTCTTCGCAGGCCTGCTTGATGTGCCGCGCGGAGAGGCCGTATTCGTTGGGCCAGTCGCCCATACGGCCGTATACCTTGGTGGCCAGCACTGTCTTCTCGCGCCGGCCACCACCCTGGGCGAACCAACGGCCGATTATCTTCTCGGTTACCCCTTCGCCTTTCTTCCAGCCGTAGACGTTGGCCGTATCAAAGAAGTTGACACCCATTTCCAGCGCCTGGTCCATGATGGCGAAACTGTCGGATTCGGTTGTGAATGGCCCGAAATTCATGGTGCCCAGGCAGAGTGGGCTGACCTTGAGGCCGGTGCGGCCAAGATAACGATAGTCCATATTCCAGCTCCTTACTAGTTGAAGACCTTTCTTCAGCCCCGCGCAATGGTGCGGCGGGATGCGGTGACTATAGGCCGGTTTCGTCCCAGCAGCAACTGCTGCGCGCTGCCGCCGGCAGCCAGCTTACCCAGCCTCCATTCCGGCCCGGCGGGTTCAGGGCAAGTTACTTTGGCAAGCTCAGGGCGAGCTCTTCAGACCCTATAAGAGAAAACGTTTGCGATCAGCCGAGCACCTCAGGGATGCCTCCCTGCGGTCGGAATGACAGATCGGCCGTGCATCGCCAGTCTTCCCGCGCCGATTAGGCCGCCATAGTGTGGACCTTGGAATCGGGAGCTACGATTTGCACCAATTTTGATCGCGCCCGTAGAGAACTGGGGGACTATCCAGACTGCCAGGGCTGGTGCTATAATATGGATGGAGCCACTATGTCGGCATAATGCCTAAAGGGGGTAGTCATGCACGGACTATCGAAATGCGCCGGCGCGATGATAGCGTTGTTCGCCGCTATCCCTATAGTCACGATCATTTCCGTTATTGTGTGGGAACTTTTTCGTTCGGCTGCGCACGGCGGTAACCTCTCGCCCAGCCAGCTTTTGACGGGACTTTTCGCCGGAATGGCCGTTGGGATTGCGGCTTTTGCCTTCGTTTATGCCGCACGATGCCGGCCTGAGTAGGCAGTGGGCAGTGGACAGTGGACAGTGGGCGGTGCCGGTCACAGAGGTACTGACACACTGGCGCACAAACGCGCTGACGCACTAACGAACTGACACACGGACGCACTGACTTACTGACTTACTGGCGTACTGGCGCACTGACCTCTGGCGCGTGGTCCCAGGGATTCCTCCCTGCGGTCGGAATGACAAAATACCAACGCCTACTGGCACACTGACGAACTGGCGCACTGGCGCACTGGCGCACTGGCGCACTGGCGCACTGGCGCACTGGCGCACTGACTTACTGGCGCACAAACGCACTGACCTCTGGCGCGTGGCCACAGGCATTCCTCCCTGCGGTCGGAATGACAAAATACCAACGCCTACTGGCGCACTGGCGCACTGGCGCACTGATTACTGTTCGCTGCCTTTTACATAGCGGTCGAAAAACTCGATCGAGCGGTTCATGGCCGTCCAGAAGCTGATGGCCAGGTTATGGTTGTCGCCATCATAAAGGTACAACTCGTGGGGCTTGCCGGCCGCTTCCAGTTCCGCGGCCAGTATTTCCGAGAACTCGTGGGGCACCGTAGTGTCGCCCGTGCCGTGATGGAGCTGGACCGGGCCGGAGATGTCTTCGAGGTAGCTGTTGGAGGACATCGCGTCCCAAAAACCGGGGTTGTCCTGCGGCGTGCCGTAAGCGCCGAACCAGCGCTGCCTGCGCCGTGCCTCGCGCGTGGGATCGGGCGTGGGCGTTTCCTCCGTTTGCGGCCCGCGGCGCCACTTAGTGAAAAGGTCCTCGTAGGACACGACGACGCCGCCCCAAATGACGCCGGCCTTTATCTCGGGCGAGATGACCATAGCGCGCAGGGTGATCCAGCCGCCCATGGAGTGGCCCCACATGCCGATACGATCGGGATCGGCCGTTTCATAGGTCTTGATCGCGGCCAGGGCATTGAGCACGTCGGCCGTGTAGCCGGGCGAACTGTAGGCGCCGCCGGGTTCCCCTTCCGAACTGCCGTGGCCGCGATAATCGGAGCGCAGGACGATGTAGCCGCTGCGGGCGATGGCGTCGACGTAATCCAGATAGCGTTCCGTGGTGCGGTAGATCTCGGGTTCGATCCAGCCGTGGTTGAAGAGAATGACCGGCCAGCCCGTTTCCGGAGGCGTGCCCCAGGGTACGGTCAGCAAGGCGTAGATCTTGTTACCCTCGGAGTCATAAGAGGCGATGTAGCGGTCGTAGTTGCTGCCCGGCTCCAGGCGCTCTTCGATGAATAGAGGGCTGCCGGGATATTCCTGCGCGCGCATGACTTCGATCATCAGCGGATGCGTGGGCGTGGGTGTGAAGGTGGGGCTGGGCGTGCTGGAGGCGGTGGCCGTGGCTGTGGGCGATGGGCTGGCGGTCGGCGTAGGCGTGGGCGTGGGGCTGGGTGGCGGCGTGCTGCTGGGGGTGTGGGAAGGCACAGCGGTGGAAACAGCCGTTTGCTGCGGCGGCGCGGCAATTTGGGCCGCCGGCGGCGGGCCGCTGGCGCAGGCGGACGTAAGGGCCAAAAGGATCAGCCAAAACAGCAGGCGTAGCATGGGGAAATTGTACCCCTATTTTGGCCAAGTTCGTTACATTTTTCACGAAACCACTGAGAACCGATCGCAGCCTGGTGCCATGTAGAGCGAATTTTAATGCGCTGTGTGCCCGCGAGTTAAAGCCCGTGCTGTGGGAAACGCGCCAAGAGCGTTTTCGTTCGCCAGACGCGGCATGGCCCGTATCTTGACAAGCAACAGGCGCGCGTCTATGCTACCAGCGGATTAGTTTGGCGACTGGTGACTTAAGGAGGTCCATCGATGTGTTGCTTCATTACTGCCTTGCTGCTGCTTGGCCCGCGGGCTGCCATTTTGGTCTGGTGGGTAATTGATACGGCGCGCTGGACGCTGGCCTTCAGCGGCTCCTGGATCTGGCCTGTTTTGGGCTTTATCTTTGCGCCGTGGACGACGCTGGCTTACGTGCTGGTGGCGCCGGGCGGCATTGTCCTCTTTGATTGGGTCATCCTGGGTATCGGCATCTTGCTGGACCTGAGCTCCTGGTTCGGCGGCTATCGCAACCGCAAAGAAGTGCCGTATTATTCGTAAAGTTGCAGGTGGCAGGTGGCAAGGGGCAGGTTGCAGGTGGCAGGGAACAGGTACGGTCAATAGCAGACTGGGAACGGCCCACGCCCACTGTCCACTGCCTTCTGCCCACTTACTACAGGTCCAGTAACTCCCGCAGGTCCCGGATCTCGTAGGTTGGGACCAAGCCGGGTGGGCGATGACGGCCGTGGGGATTGTACCAGCAGGCGTCGATGCCGTAGCTGAGGCCGCCTTTGATGTCGGCGCTGAGGCTGTCGCCGATGATCAGCACGTCGCGCCGCGGCGGGCGGCCCATACCTTCAAAAGCGGCGTCAAAAATGCGCGCGTCAGGCTTGGCGTGGCCGACCTCACCGGAGATGACCATGCCCTCGAAGTACGGCCGTAACGGGGAGAGCCCAAAACGGCCGTGCTGCACACGCGGGATGCCGTTGGTAATCAGGTAGAGCCGGTGCTGTTTTGCCAGCTCTGGAATAACGTTAAGCGCGCCCTCAACCAGGTCCGTGGTGCGGCTGAGGTGCGCCAGGTAGCTGTCTGCAAAATCATCCACAGCGGTATCCAGATCGAGGGCCTTTAGCGTGCGCTCAAACCGCAGGCGATTCAGTTCGGGTTGGGAGAGCTCGCCGCGTTCAAAAGCCGCCCAAACTTCACCGTTAATCAGGCGGTATGTATTCGCGTAGTCATCAGTCCATGAATAACCGGCGGCAGCGAAGGTAGCGGTCAGCGCTTTTCGCTCCGCGGCATTGTAGTCCAGGAGGGTGCCGTCAGCGTCGAACAGGAGCCAGGGATGGGGAAGGTGCATGGGAGACATTATAGCAGCCAACGGAGAACGGGGAACGGGAAATGGGGAACGGGGAACTAGGAACTGCAGGACCACTGCCGGCCGGCGCGCGGCCTTAGGGATTCCTCCCTGCGGTCGGAATGACAAAATACTACTGACGCACTGACAACTG
>JBJYWX010000049.1:6503-10428 GCA_046259695.1 Promineifilaceae bacterium (SeqCode)
AGGGATTCCTCCCTGCGGTCGGAATGACAAAATACTACTGACGCACTGACAACTGACGCACTGACTACTGCCGCGCTGACCACTCGAACTGTGGTACTATTGTGTCCTCTATGAATGAGAAGCGACGGCGCATTATTCACAGTTTCGCGGTCGAGATGCTGATCTACTCGATCATGGTCACTGTTTATCTCTACCTGGTGATTACCTACCTCGAGGCGTGGCTGGTGTCCCTGTATGACAATGACCTGGTCGTGTATGCCTTTGTCGCCCTGTTCTTTATCGTCGCTCAGAGCGTGTTCCTCGATTCCCTGACCACGTTCATCATGGATAGGTTAGGTCTTGAGCGCCTGAAATAGCGCATGTATTTCCCCATATCGGGCGTCACAATCAACCCCCTGCTGCTGATCCTGATCGGCTTCGTGGTCGGCATCCTGGGTGGTTTTTTCGGCGTGGGCGGCGGCTTCCTGGCCGGCCCGATTCTGTTCTGGACGGGCATGCCCTGGAATATGGTTGTCGGCACGGACCTGGCGCACATGACGGGCAAATCGATTGTTGCCGCGCGGCGCCACAACCGGCTGGGGCACGTGGACGTGCGCCTGGGCCTGCTGATGGTGACGGGCACGATCATCGGTATTGAGCTTGGCGCGCAGCTGATCGAGATGCTGAAGAAGCACGGGAACCTTGACCTGATCGTAGGCAGCTGCTACATCGTGATTCTGCTGCTGATTTCGGCGCTCATGGCCATTGAAAGCCTGCGCGCCATTCGCCTGGGCGGTACCACGCTTCATGGGGATGAGGATGTATTCGCTTTCCAGGGATTTTCGCGCCATGTTCAGGCGATCCGCCTGCGGCCGATGATCAGCCTGCCCAAGTCGCATATCCCCTCGATTTCAATCTGGGTGGTCCTCGGCGTCGGCTTTATAAGCGGCCTTCTGGCGGGCTTTCTGGGCGTGGGCGGCGGCTTCGTGCGGCTGCCGATGTTTGTTTACCTGCTGGGGGTGCCCACGCACGTTGCCATCGGTACAGACCTGTTCGAGGTGATGATTTCGGCGGGGTATGGTACGCTTTCGCACGCCTTGAAAGGCAATGTGGACATCATGATTGCCCTGGTGATGCAGACGGGCGCGGCCGTGGGTGCGCAAATCGGCGCTGTTTCCACGCGCTACGTCAGCGGGCCGCGCATTCGCCTGGCATTTTCGCTGCTGCCGCTGCTGGGAGCGGTGCTCGTGTTGCTGCGGCTGCTGCGAGGATAGAGCATTATCACTAGGCCATGATCAACCATAAATGGTCAATAGGCAAAGGGAAAGTGACATGAAGAAGGCGTCATCTAAGAAGATCGAACGTTATGAACCCAACCCGCACCAGGACCTGTCGGCGGAGCAGCGCGCGGAGCTGTTGGCGACGCTGGAGAAACGTTTTGCCGAAAACGCAAGCCGCCACGAGGGGATTGAATGGGCAGAGGTGCGGGCCAGGCTGGAAGGCGACAGCCGGAAGCTGTGGTCGCTGAATGAAATGGAGCGCACCGGCGGAGAACCGGATGTCGCCGGGTTGGACGCGCAGACGGGGGAGTTCTTTTTCTATGACTGTGCGGCCGAGAGCCCTTCCGGGCGCCGGAGTATCTGCTACGATGGCAAAGGGCAGGCCGCACGCGAGAAGAAAGGGGTTTTCCCCGCGGGCAACGCGGTCGACATGGCGGCCGTTATGGGGATTGAGCTTCTGAGCGAGGATCTGTATCGCGACCTGCAGGAACTCGAAGCATTTGATACCAAAACCTCGAGCTGGCTGCGCACACCGCAAGCGATCAGGGATTTAGGCGGCGCGGTTTTTGGCGACCGCCGCTACGACCAGGTGTTCCTGTACCACAACGGCGCCGATTCCTTTTACAGTGCGCGCGGTTTTCGCGGACGGCTGCGGGTCTGACGCCCGACGCTCCCACGCTGCCTCAACGGAATGGCAGGAGACGGCCGATGAGCTGCCGGTCACCCGGTACGGCCGTGTTAGCGGCGTTGGTCAGGGCGACAAGGATGAAGTCGCGCGCCGGGTCCACGACGACGTAGGAGCTGAAGCCGGCGGTCTGGCCGCGGTGGCCCCAGAGGCCGGGCGCGAACTCCGTCAGGCCCAGGCCATATCCTTCCGCCCCGGCCGCGGCCATTTCCGGGTAATCCCCGGCGGGCAGGAAGGTGGTCATCAGTTTGAGCGAGGCCGGGTCCTGAAACAGGGCGCCTGTTAGCAGCGCGCGGGCGAATTTGCCCATGTCCGCGGCGGTTGAAGCAATCGCCCCGGCCGACCAGGCCTGGGCGGCGTTCCACTCGGTCATATTGGCATCAAAGGGATAGGCGAAGTAGCCCTCGGTGACGAGGCCGGGTTCAGGCACGCCGCTGAGCAGCAGGGTATCGCCCATCTCCAGGGGATCAAAGATGCGCTGCTGCAGGAGCGACTCGTAGGACTGGCCGGACACCGTCTCCAGGATCATGCCCAATAGAATGTAGCCGGTGCTGCTGAAGGACCAGCGCCCCGGTTCACCGGGCGGGAAGGAAGGATCGGCGCTTTCGATGGCGATGCGCACCAGCTCTTCGGGGGTGTAGGCGCTGCGCAGCGCTTCAGAATCGGCTAGATCGGCGCCATAGAGCAGGCCGGCATAGTCGGCAATGCCGGCCGTGTGCGTGGCGAGCTGCCGCACGGTCATTTGCTTGCCGTAAGGGATGTCCTCGGCGAGCTGCGGCAGCCACTGGGCGAGGGTGTCGTCCGGCGTGAGCAGTCCTTCCTCAAAGAACTGGGCCAGCAAGGCACCCGTGAACATCATCGTACCGCCGCCGATCTCCAGGCGGTCGAGGGCAGACATGACCCGCCCCTGTTCCAGGGCGGCCAGCCCGGACGCCTCCACCAGGCTGCCCTGCGGCGAGTGGACGAGCACGACCGCGCCCGGCGCCTCGGCGATGGCGATTTCCGGGGCGTCGCCGTCCTGGTAGACCAGGTGCTGCAAGGAGAGGTCCAGCAGTTCGGAGACACTCCGCGGCGGGGTGGAAGCCGCCTGCGCGCCAGCGGCCGTGCTGCCGACAACGTAGGAGAAGAAGCGGCTGAGTTCGTCACCGTAGCTCATGGCCGCGGGAGCGGTGAAGGTCAGGGTGCCGGCGTCCTGCGGCAGGGCCAGGGTGAGCTCGCCGCCTTCGACCGCGTAGGTGGCTGTCTCGCCGAGCCATTGGCGAAATGAAGCTCCGAGGGAGCCGGGAGGGCAAGCGAGATCGCCGTGCTGGATGGTCTCGATTTCAATGGTGCCGTTCGCCGCTTCGTAGCTGCCGCCGGCGGTGTCGCAGCCGGCTATGATAGAGACACGGCCGTCGGGGAAGAACTCCACGGCATTCAGCTCAGCGGCTGCCGGTTCAGGCAGGAGGGTCTGGCCGGCCGGGCCGTCCGCTTGCTGCAGGACCCAGAAACGGCCGTCCAGGTCACCGGCGCCGGGGGAGGCGATTAGGCTGTTGTTCTCCGTTTCGTTGTCCCGCGCCGGATAAGGATCGGCGGCGACGGCCGTAGGCGGGACGCTTTTCTCTTCCTGCGCGGGGTAGGCGCTGTCGCGCTGCGGCGCGGGCGATGGAGCGGCGGGATAGGCGGGGACGGTTGTTTCTATTTCAGTGCTGGGATTGGCAAGGTCAGGCGATTCATCGCGTTCGGAAACAGGGGACACGCCGCTGAAAGTCGCGCAGCCGGCCAGCAGCAGCAGGGCGGTTAGAGCAAAGATGCGTGGCTTATGGTTCATCGCCTCCTCCTTGGCTGCGGCGATTATAGCAGAGAACGGATAGCAGTTAACAGTAAACAGTTAACAGTAAACAGTTAACTGGGAACTGGGAACTGGGAATTAACTGACCACTGAACACCGAATACTGACCACTGAATACCGAATACTGACCACTGAATACCGAATACTGAC
>JBJYWX010000050.1:0-10861 GCA_046259695.1 Promineifilaceae bacterium (SeqCode)
CGCCGTGCGCACGGCCTTATTAGCCACGGCCACCGTCGTCTCCTTGTCCAGCCCTTCGGTCATCTCGATAAAGGGTACCAGGGCAATCTTCGGCCCAATACCGATCAGCAGCAGCATAAAAATCTCGAATACAAGGTTCCAATCAATTTCGCCAATCGTCTGAAAATTCAACATGAGGTTCTCCTGGCTCGCACAGCAAGCCATTTACACTATTCCTATTCTACCTCTCCGCTGTCTTCAAGGACCTCTTCGATTTATTCTTGTTTTTTATGCATATGGTGCACGCGGGCGAAGAGAAATACGGTAGCTCCAGATGCAAGAACAACCGCGCCTATACCAATGCCATAGTCCAGGATATTGGTTGCTTCATTCAACTCGAAGGCCGCGGCGACGCCCAGGAAGAGCACCGCCAGCATGACCACGATCACGGCCAGGAGATTAAACTTGAGCTGGTCGAGGCTGTCAACCGACATCCACTCCGGCAGCACTTCCTTCAGGCCTGGGTCGACAAAAAGTTCCTGCAGGCCAACGGCGGTCATAAACAGAATCGTACCCAGCAGGAAGAGATCGATCATTTCGATCAATTCCACGCTGAACGTGCGCGCCCCATGGGCGCCGAAATCGCCGCGGCTAAAGGCCTCGAAAACGACGGTGACGGTGGCGATGAAGCCAAAAACAAAGACGGCCAGCGTGGCGAACATCAGGCTGATAACCGCGATATAGATGACATAGCGTGATAGGCTAAAGAGTTTGCGCATGGTTTTCTCCCAGTGCGAAGGGGGGAGAGGCGAGGAAGCGAAGGAACCGCTAACAGTTGGTTGTTAACTGTCCATTGTTTCCTGCCACCTGCCTAATACGTTACCACTCGCGGCAAGGTTTTTGCCTGTTCAATCCAGCCGGCAACCATCTCCACGGAAGGCGTTGTTTCAGCGATCTTGTCCTGCTTATTGGCGGCGGCCATCATGCGCTGCACGCTGACCGCGTCACGCTGCGCCAGGTCCGGAACCGACTCAATGCTGGCAGCAAAGAGCAGATTAGCATAAACGGGGCCAACGCCCATGATGCGCATCAGGTCCACTTTCTTAACCGCATCCAGGATAACCTGCTCGTCCACACCGGCAACCTCGGCCATGTCCGCCCGCCCCTCAGGCGTGGCGCCGTGGGCCAGAAAGAGGGCCGCATTGAGCACGCCCCACTCATAAAGCCGGGCGGCCATCTCCGCTTTTAGCGCGCTGACGGCGATAAGTCCAGCCACGGCCATGGCTTCCAGTTCGTGCATGTCAGGCCGGACGACTACGACGGTCGTGCGCAGCGATCGCACATGCGCCTCGTCCTGCGCCATCGCCGCCATAACGGCCTCGGTGGCCGCAGCCTGCGTCATCGCCTGGGTGCCGATCGCTTCTTTGGCCGCTCGGCTCAAGACAAAGTTCGACGTCGTGCCGCCCAGTTCAACGAGCTTATCGAGAGCCAGGTCCATCTCAAAATCATCGCACATCACGCCGACGGCCGCGCCGCCGGCGCGCAGCTGGGCGGCCATCTTGGCCGCGTCTTCGTCGTCCATGCCCAGCGCCTTGTGGTCCAGGGCGCCTACCCCGGCGCCGAGCGCCGCGCCGGCAATCAAGCCGGGGATCAGGGCGATGCCGCCGGTCAGGATACCCAGGCCGGCGCCAATCGCCGTGCCCCACAGGGCGCCTTTGCCCGTGTTACGGTCACCGACTTCTTTGACCACAACCTTTTCCTGGTGCGCATCGAGGGTAATGATGCCCACGGCGCCCAGGTCCAGTTCCTCTTTCTCTTTGTCCCAGGCCATCAACTGCTCGGCCGCATCCCGCGCGGCGCTTTCACTATCAAAGTAGGCGACTATGAGATTGTTGTTATCGTTTGCCATGGTGCGTTTGGTCCTTTCGTGCGGAGGGGCAAGGGGGCGAGGGGGCGAGGGAACGGCCAACTGTCAACTGTTAACTGTTAACTGTTAACTGTTTACTGTTAACTGTTTACTGTTAACTGTTTACTGTTCCCTGCCACCGGCCACTTGCCACTTGCCACTTAGTATGTAATCACTCGCGGCAGATCTTTGGCCTGTTCCACCCAGTCTGCCACCATGTCGGCCGAAGGCAGGTCTTGCGCGATCGCTGCGGTTTCATTCACCTCGGCCATCTTCTCAGCCAGGTTCTCCGGGTTGCGGCGCGCCAGGTCGGGCACCGTCTCCACGCCCGCTGCCTGCAGCAGGCTGGCGTAGACCACGCCGACGCCGCTAATACGCATCAGATCAGCGCGCTTGACGGCCGCCAGGACAGCCTCTTCCGAAAGCCCACTTTCCGCGGCCAGTTCACGCCGGCCCTCCGGCGTGGCGCCCTGCTCCAGCAGCGCCGAAGCTTTGCCCACGCCCGCGTTATAAAGCCTATTTGCGTCGACGGCGGAAATGCCCAGCGCGGCGGAGATGCTGCCGACAGCCGCGGCCGCCGCATCATCCAGGTCGGGCACATCAACGCTGACGGCCTTTTTCGCCTGGTCGACCACATCCGAGGCTGCGTCAACCGCTTCATCAACGGCCGAACTCGCTGCCTTCTGCGCCTCGGCGTAAACCGTTATCTCGTTGGCCGCTTCCGCCATGACGACGAATTCACCGGTCTTGCCGCCCTGCTCAGCCAGCTTGGCCTCGGTGGCCGCCACTTCGAAATCGTCACACATCACGCCCAGGGCAGCACCGCCGTGCTTGACGTGCTCCGCCAACTCCTGTAGGTCCTCATCCGTCATGCCCAGGCTCTTGTGGTCCAGGGCGCCCACGCCGGCGCCAATCGCCGCGCCGGCAATCAGGCCGGGAATCAGGGCCAGGCCGGCGGTGAGAATGCCCAGACCGGCACCGATCGCCGTGCCCCAGAGCGCGCCCTTGCGGGTGTTACGCTGGCCTATTTCGTTGACTTCCACCCGGCCCGTGTTTGGGTTCAAGGTCAGGATGCCGATCGCGCCCAGCTTAATGTCCTTGTCGGCCTTGTCCCAGGCCTTCAACGCTTCGGCCGCCGTTTCCGCCGCGGCTTCATTTACATAATAAGAAATTACCAATTGGTCGTTGTCGTTAGCCATCGTTATGCCTCCTTGTGGCTGGCTAGAATGGATGGGGATATAAGTTGCAGGCTGCAGGCAGCAGGTGGCAGAGGGGCATGTAACTAGGAACAAGGAACTGAGAACTCAGAACTGTGAACTGTTTGTCCACTCCCGATTGTCCACTGTCTACTGTTTACTGCTACCTGCCACCTGCTCACTATCAACGGTTACCCTTGAATTGTCAACCGCTGCTAGTTGATTGTTAACTGTTAACTGTTTGCTATTTACTGTTAGCTGTTAACTCTCATCCTCTGATTTTTCGCCGGAAACGGCCGCCGTGGCCTGGGCAGCGACATCTTGCGCCTGTGCCTTGGTCTTGTGACCCAGCGAGGTCACGGAATCGGCCGCGCTCCCGACCGATGAAGTAACAGATTCAATCATTTCATCCGCTTCGTCACCCTTTTGCCAGCGCCAGATAGCAAAGCCGATGAGCAGCAGGCCACCGAGGAGCAATATCCAGCCAATGACGTTGACCGCCGTGACGATATTCTCGCCGCCCGCCCAGAGACCCCAAAGGGTCACCAGACCGATCAGGCCGAAAATCAGAAGTTCGACCAGTGCTTGCCTGCGGCTGTTGCCGTCCGTGCGAAAAACCTGCACCAGGGCCAGCAATCCGTAGACAAGGGCGGCGCTGCCGAAGACGGCAAACCCGGCCACCCGCGTCAAGGCGCCTTCAATAAAGTAGAGCACTAGGATTAACAGGCCGGCGTAGACAGCGATCGCCGCGCGTGCGGAAACCAGGCTGTCGATCTTCTCCGGAATGCCGCCGCGCATCAGGGCCCAGAACTGCGACGCGCCGGCAACTACCAGGCCCACGGTAAAGAGCAGCGCCAGATTCACATTGGCGCCGCGCGGATCGAGGACAGTTAGGAGGCCGACGCCTCCGACGACGATGCCTTCAATCAGCACCACCCACCAGGGCAGGCTGGTCCTCCACGGCGCCAGCCCCTTTGCCGCATCCATCGTTTGTTGTGAAAATGATTCTTTGGCCATCAAAAACTCTCTCCTGTTGCAAAGAAGTAATAAGTGGGACATATCACATAATAATTATCTAATTATAGAACATAATCCGCCACAAATTACTTCTCCTGTGCGAGATTTTGCAGGTTCTTCGCCCCGCCCGGCGAACGAACTCGCTGCAGGATTTTACGGCCGGCCAAGATAGGTTACATTGAGCAGCGGCATACCCAGGCCGTAGATGAAATTGAGTAGACCGCAAAGCGCCGCCTGATCTTTGACGGTGCCGACGGCCGTAGTAAGCGGCCGGCCGCCGTCGTTGCGGACAAACAGCTCAAGCTCGCCATACTGCTCAATCCACGGCCGTTCAAGAATACCCTGCACCAGGATGCTGTAATCGGCGGCAGAAGAGACAGTCAATCGATCAGTCATGTAGTCAACAACGTATCTTCACTTGGGCAGATGCCCGGCGCAGCTAGCAGCCCGCTGCACCTCCCTGGACTCCATCATATAGGGGAACGCTCGTTTGCGAAACCGCCAAAAAGTAGTATTTTTGGTCACCCGAGGTGACAAGAAGCCGCCGGAAAACCAGCGCTGCGTCAATGTTTGAGGATGCCCAGGGCCAGCGCGCTGGCAACCGCCTGGCGCCGATTGTCGACGGCCAATTTTTGGTAGAGGTTGATCGTGTGCTTCTTAACTGTGCGCGGCGAGATATGCAGGCGCGCCGCGATTTCTTTGTTCGTCAGGCGCTGCGCCAGCAGGTCAAGCACTTCCAGTTCACGATTGGTCAGCTCACCCATTAAGGTCACGGCTTCCGCAGACAGCGCCGGACCCCGCCCTTCAGCCTCAAGCGCACCGCCCGCGCGATCACGCTCAATCACGGCCATGATTCGACCGGCGTAAGCTGGCGCAATACCCGCGTCCACGAGCTGCCGCAGGTAAGGAAGTAACCGCGTTCCATAGTCGGCGAAGATGCGCAGGCCGCCGCCCGCCTCGCCCAGAAGCACGGCCTGGCGCAGCGACGCCAGGGCTGCCTGCGGTTCATCGTGGGCATCGTACAACAGCGCGCGCAGCGCGCCGATTCGCAGCAGCTGAAAGATGTTGTTGCGCTCCTGGGCCACGAGAGCGCAGATATCCAGGTTCTGCGCCGCCTGGTCGAGCCGGCAGGGATCGCCGTACCGGATATCGACATAGCAGGCGGTTAAAACGGGTGGCTCCCAAACCACTCCCCCTAACTGCCTGGCCGCGTTAGCGCTGAGGGCGGCAAGTTGGGCACGCGAGGCGGGACCACCCGCAAAGCGCAGCTCAATGGCATCGGCGAGTGTTATCATGGCCGGCGTGTTCTGATCCAGCGCGAACTGGCGCAGCACAGCAACGGCCTCGGTCGCGGCCTGTTGATTCCCTAACGCGTGCCGGGCATGGGCCAGCAGAACCAGGGAGCCAAATGCTGCCAGCACGTGTATCTGGTAGCGCTGGCGCACATTCTCTTCGAAGTACGCGGCGGCGTTTGACAGTTCGTTGCGCTGGTACTCGCTCTCGCCCAGGACGAAGTTGGCCCAGCCCAGGCTCAGCCAGTGGCCGCTGTGCACAGCCAGGGCCTGATAGGGAACTGCAACCTGCCTCAAAGACGCAAAATCACCGTTGAACTGGTGCACGACACAGCGGGCCAGACGTAAGCGAAAGGTATGTGTGTCGGGCGGGCCACTGAGCTGCCTTTCGTACTGATCTGCTAGAGTCAGAGCCTCTGCGCTGCGGTTAAGCTGCTGCAAGGCCTGCACCAACCACAGTTGGGTCAGGCTGGTGATATGGCGCGCATTCGGATCCAACGCAGTCAGCGCCCGGCGCGCATATTCCAGCCCTGCCTGGGCAGGCATATCCAGAAACAGGCCCGCGGCGCGCAAGCCGTCAATAGTGCCCTGCCATTGGCGCAACGCCGCCGCGCTGTAATCCGGCGCGTTCACCGCCAGCCCTTCTTCCGCGTTATCCAGCAGCCGCGCCAGCTTGCCATAGCGGAAACGGACCTGTTCCAACAGAGCGCGTATCACCAGGATGCCGGGGCGCCGCTGCACCTCCGGCGGCAGCAGCTGCACCCAGTGATCGATTCGCCGCCATTCCTCGGCATCGATGGCGCGGGAGTAGTGCCGTTCCACCAACAGCGCGGCGGCCGTGCGCTCGCCGGCCTCGAGCGCGTGAAGGATCGCATCTTCAATGAATCCTTCCTCTTCAAACCAGCGGCTGGCCGCCAGGTGCATGCCGGCGATCGCCTGCGGCGAAAAGACGCGCGCCAGTTCCTGCTGCAGCAGCTGGCGGAACAGGTGATGGAATCTGAACCAGGTTCCCTGGTCATCAAGGGCGATGAGAAAAAGATTGCTGCGCCACAGCTCTTGCAGCAGGCTGCGGCCGCTGGCTGACGGAAGGGTGCGCTCGTTCAAGACATCGACCAGCGGTGCGCACAGGCGATCGACGATCGCGGCACGCAGCAGCAGCAGGCGCTGTTCATTGGGAAGTCTATCCAGCACCTCATCCTGCAAGTAGTCGGCTACCGCCTTGTAGGGCCCCCTGCCAAGGCGCTCTGCCAGATCGGACTCGCTGGCGCCGCTGCCGAGACTCAAGCTGGCCAGATAGAGCCCGGCGGGCCAGCCTTCCAGATGCGCGGTGAGCAGCTCGGCGAGCCGCTCATCCGGCGTCCAGCCGGCTACCCGCTGCACCAGCAGTGCCGCCTCCTGGCAGCTAAAGCGCAGGTCGGCCGCGCGCAGTTCGCGGAGCTGCCCGGCGGCGCGCAGCCGTCCAAGGGCAAATGGCGGGTCGGCGCGCGTCACCAGGACCAGGTGTAACGTGTCCGGCAGGCGCTGGATCAGGCGCTGTATGAATCGATGGATGTCGCTGCTGCTGATGGCATGGTAATCATCGAGGACCAGGATGGTTTGCTGCGTGAGATCATCTATCTCCAGCAGCAGGGCGTCTGCCAGGCGCTCCGGCGGGGGAAGCTGCGGAAGCAGCAGCAAGTCCGCCGTCTCCCAGGTAATCTGCGGCCCTGCCTGGCTTAGCGCGGCGATAATATAGGCGACCAGCGAATCAAGCGCATTGTCCAATTCATCGAGCGACAGCCAGGCCGCGGGCTGCGCGGCGGCCCTCAGCCATTGCGAAACGAGAATGCTCTTGCCGTAGCCCGCCGGCGCGGAAATAAGCGTTAGCTGGTAGTAACTGCCCTCCAGCAGCTCGTTGACCAGCAGCGGACGCTGGACATGCGTGTCCAGCAACCGCGGCGGATAAAGCTTGGTCTGCAGAATGGGAAACGGGCCCTCCCTGGGCATGCTGGATCGCATTGGTTCGACGTCGCTTGGCCTTTCGCCACTGCGGCGCGCCTGCCGCGGCTTCAGGCCCTTGGCCGGCCGCCCATCCCGGCGCAGGCAAAATCAGCGGGCTTTGCCAGCAGGCCGGCAGGCCCATAGGGGAGTTGGCAGTGCTTAAGAATCATAATCCGGTAGGGGTTCGGCGCGCAGAAAGCGCTCATCCGGCCTGGCCGGCCAATCATAGATTACCACGGTCCCGCCCAGCTTATCATGCCAGCCCTGCCGCCTGCTGTCGAACAGCGCCCAGATAAACCCAATGAATAAGACCACGGCCGACAGCACGAAGCCAATGAGCCGCATAATGGAACGCCACAGCGACACCCGCTCGCCAGACACGCTGACCACGCGCAGGCCCATCAGGGCATCGCCCACCGTAGTGCCCGCCAGATGCCAGCCGCCGACAAAATAGACGGCAATGACCAGGAAATTGAATAGAGCAACGAAGATCAAGAGGGCTGTAGCCAGAGGCCCGCCGGAGCGCAAAAAGTTATGCAGCAAATCCGTAAGGCCGAAAAGGTTGAGCGTGCTGCTGACGAAGGCGGAAATCAGGCCGACCACCAGGATCAGGATTACCACGTCGATCAGAAAAGCGCCCAAACGTGAAATGGGACCGGCGTAAGTTCCGGCCAGGGAACCGATAAGATCACGCCGGGCAAACTGGGGGCGGCGCTCGGGAAACTGGCGCAGGTAATCGGCGCGGAAATCGGGCGGCGCCGGCGCGGTAGGATGGAAGCGCTCCATCTCTTTTAGATCAAGGGTCACCATTCTTTCGCGTATCTCTTCGATCACCTCCCCAACCAGGCTGGTGCTCTGGCTGGCAATAATCTCCTGGACCAAAACCTGCACCTGGGGATTATTGGTTATGTCGGTGACCGATTCTTCGACCAGGTTGTTAATCGAGACTTCGGCCAGGGCGCGGCTGCGGACCTCTTCCACCCGCCCGCGGCGAATCCACGCGTCGACCTTGTTCTCGCCCGCCTGCTCAGCCTGCTGCAGCGGCCGGTGCAGGGGAGCGAAAAGGAAACTGTTCCAAACGGGTGAGATAATCCTGCCTGCGGCGCGCGCCACGGCGTCACTCGCCTCGGAAACGAGTCCGGCGCCGTTCTGGACACGGTCCAGACCGCCGCCAAGCATGCCGATGGTCATGTAACGCAGGTCGGCGAACGGCCGTCTATCCAGCGCCTGCTGCTGGCCGGCGGCCTGGCGGATGGCGGCTTCGGCGACGCGGCGCGGCGCGTCGTCTTCATCGCCAATGGCGGCGCGCTCGGCAATTTCATCGCTGAGCACAACAATGCTGCCGAAGAGCATGCGCACCACGGAGGGACGGCCGTCGGGCAGCGTCAGGTCAAGCTCGCCGCGCCGGGGCGCGGGCTGCCGCGGCACGTAGCCGGGCACGTTGGGGTTGACCCAGGTCCCGGCAATCACCGGCCCTTCGTGTGGCGACGCTTCCTCAGGCAGCGTACCGTCGGGCGGCAAGAAAGCTTCCGCCGTGACGGCCGTTTCCTGCACGTATTCCGATGGCTCCTCGCCTCCGGCTATGTCGTATTCAGCCATCGCTCACCTTTTTGCAGGACAGAACTCCGTTTTGTCTCGCAAGATGGACTCTTGCCCTACATGATCATTTGCGGCAGCGTCTGCGCCTGGGCTATCCAACCGTCCAGCGTCTCTGCCGACGGCAAGTTTTCGACCAGGCCCTCGCGCGCATTCACCTCGGCCAGCTTCTGCGCCAAGTTACCGCCGTGGCGCATCGCCAGGTCGCCCACGGAGTCCACGCCGGCCGCCACCAGCAGCGCGGCGTATTTGGTGCCCACACCGTTGATGCGCATCAGATCCATTTCCCTGATTGCGGCCAGGATCGCCGCCTCAGGCACACCGCTGGCCGCGGCCAGTTCGGCACGCCCTTGCGGCGTCGCGCCGCGCGCCAAGAAAGTCGACACCTGCTCGATGCCGGCGTTTTGCAGCCCGGCGGCGTCCGCAGCGCTCAGCGCGCCCACGGCGGCCAGGCTGTGCACCACGGCCGATTCCTCAGCCGACATCTCACCTAACTGGGCGGCCACGATGCGCTCTTCCAGCTCCTCATCGCCGATCGACTCGGCCAGCGTTTCCTGCACCGCTTCGGCGGCGGTTAGCTGCGCTTTCGCGGCCGAAGTGACCGCCGCCGCCGTTTCTTCGGGCAGCGTGAAATCCAGCACGTCGCCGCCCAGGCGCTCCAGGAAAGTCGCGACCGGTATGGTTTCAAAATCGTCGGCCATCACCGCCACCGCGCCCGCGCCGTGGCGCACGCGCTGCAGCATATCCGCCTGCTCGGCGTCGGTCATGACCACTTCCTTGTGGTCGAGATGGCCCAATGCCGCGCCCGTGCCGGCGCCGATGATCAGCCCCGGAATGAGGGCGATGCCGCCGGTGAGCAGGCCCAGCGTGGCGCCAATCGCCGTGCCCCACAGCGCGCCCTTTCCCGTCTCGCGTGCGCCAAATTCATTGGCCTTCAGCTCATCGGTGCGCGGGTCGTAGCCAAGCACAGCCACCGCGCCGAGCTTAATCTCGTCGTCGGCCTCGTCCCACGCCACGAGCTGCTGGGCTGCGCCCGTCGCCGTGGGAATGTTCACGAAATAGGCCACGACCAGTTTGTCATTCTTATTTGCCATGGATAACCTCCGCAATCGCAGTCAACAGGCACAAACGGCCGCCAGAAACGCCAAAAAAGAGGGCAGCCGGCCAGCGTATCGCATTATACAACAAAAAAGACCGCGGCAACGCCCGGCGGTGAATGTTGCCCGGACGGCGCCGCGGCCGATTGGCTTATCTATTACGCCAGAAGCATCTTGCTGCTGGCAGCAGGCGGCTGCCTACATTGCGTCGAGCCTATCCTGCATGCTCTTGACGCGGAAAGAACCGAACAAGGCCGAAATGCCGCTGATGATGGCCATGATGCCCAGCGCCCACGGCATCCAGGCCGCCGCGCCGCGCACGTTCATCAGCAGAATAACACCCAGGATGATGCTGATGATGCCGATGATCAGGGTACCCCAACCCGCCCCTTTGAAG
Source organism: Promineifilaceae bacterium (SeqCode) (assembly GCA_046259695.1). Taxonomy (GTDB): domain Bacteria; phylum Chloroflexota; class Anaerolineae; order Promineifilales; family Promineifilaceae; genus JAACFF01. The sequence continues at coordinate 10,461 of JBJYWX010000050.1, forward strand.
CCTTCAATCAAGGCCACGATACCCTGGAAGATACCGATGAAGCCGAGAATAAAGACGAGGGTGCTGGAAAGGACCAGCGTGCCACCGAGCGGCTGCTGGATCAGGATCCAGCCGGCAACAATACCCAGGATGCCGGAGAAGATCTTCCAGCCCCATAGTGCGCGGTCCCAAATAAGGGAGACCAGTTCAATAATGCCGCGCACCAGCCAGTAAATACCCAGTACCCACACGGCCGTGACCATGGTGCCGTACGGGTTCATAAAGAACATGACGCCGAGGATGATCAGCAAGATGCCCTCAATGAGCACCAGCCACCACGGGGGAAGCTTAACCTCCGCCCAGATGGCGTTCCCGGCGCTAAACGATTCAGTTGTCATACTATTTTTCTCCTGTTGTAATTA
>JBJYWX010000051.1:0-4165 GCA_046259695.1 Promineifilaceae bacterium (SeqCode)
TAGAAATCCATCTTCCGGCTGCCAGAGTGAATAGGGCCCGCTGCCGAAAAGGACAATTAACAGGCTGCAAACCTGGGCAGTCCCGTTATGTAGTGTCAGGCTCGACGTGGCGATCGAAAAGCCGATAGGGAAGAGCAGGAGAAGGCCGGCAAGCCTGGGAATGGTTCCGAGGGCGACCAACACAGTGCCCAGAACGGCTGTTTGCACCAGCAGCGCGGCCAGGAACCTTGTGCCAGGCATCCGCCACACTTGCAGCAGAGCTTCCCAGGCGCCGGGCCGGTACCACGGTTCGGTGGCAGCCAGCACACCGATCATGGATGCTACCAGCAGCAGGCGCAGCAAGGGCGGAAGCCATGTTGTAAGCAGGCGCGTAAGAAACTCGTGCAGACGCCTGTAGGCCGCATTCTCGGCGCTCAGCCGGCCGCTGACAAACAGCCAATCCCGCAGGAACCCGGCCAGGACCGGCACACCGATGACCAGTGCGGTGAGATACGCCATTTCCCCTGGCACGATTGGCCACAAAACGACAGTCATCATGCCCATCAACATCCCGGCCAGGATGCGCCGCTGCTTACTGGCCGGCAGCGGGTAACTGTCCTGACCCTGGCGTTTCCGCCACCAGAGCCCGAAAACGAACAAGTAGCGGGCCAGACCAACGAGCAGAAACCAGGCTGGTAGTTGACCATAGCTGATTGCTAGCAGAACAACCAGCAACACGCCAAACCCATCTAGCTCCATGTCCAATAACTGTCCCAGTGCGGTGACCTGGCCGCTGCGACGGGCCAGGACGCCATCAAAGGCATCTGTCAAGCTGGCGGCAGTGTATAGTCCGGCAACAAACCAGGCCAGGGCGCCCATCGGCCAGGGGGAGAAAAGAAAACCGGCGAGCAAGCCTAATAACAGCCCACGCACCAGCGTAAGCTGATTTGCGGGGCCGAGCTGCGGCAGTAAATTATTGGCTTGAGGAAGGTGATTAAGGGGCAGCTTGCGGCGAACATGCCATAATATTGCAGCCAATACCATGCCCGATAGGACAAGCCAGCGACTCGCGTTAGGCCAATATCGCTGCAGCAGCAGGAAGGTAAGCAGCCAGGCGGCCAGCCAAAGCATCGTCAGCCGCAACCAACTGCCTTGCAGTGTACTGAGCATGTCCTCCTGTCTGTCTAAAGTTTTGTTGCTCGCCATCTTATTTCGCCTGTGCCGCGTTCCTGACAGTTACTGCCCGTTGGGTACCGTCCTGTCACAGCAGTTCAGAGTGATGTTATGATATCAACCTCGTCCGGGCGTGACCAACTACGCCAATCAGGTTCCCATGATGGGCAAGACGATGTCCGAATGCCCCGCCGTAGATATAATTCGACCAAAGCTAGCGCGAGGGGGTTACCATGAGCAGCCTAACTACTACCGGTGATGGGCTAAGCCAATTTTCCTACCGCAAGACGGTTATTGTGGGGTTTGGCTTCCTGGGGATGAGTAACATCTGGCCATCTGGACGAATAGGAAATGCAGGGAAATACCGAGATGAATGACATTTTGATTACAGAACAACGCGAGGCGATGTTTGAGATCGTACTTAACCGCCCCGAAAAGCGCAATGCGATCAACAACGAGCTTTACCGAGCACTGGATGCGGCCGTAGAGCAGGCAGCGCGCAGCGATGGGGTGCGGGCCGTGCTCCTGCGCGGCGAAGGCAAGGCATTTTCAGCGGGTATTGACGTATCCGATTTCTTAGAGCTGCCGGAGTCATACGGGGCAAATTGGCAGCAGCGCGCGCGTAAGATAACCGAAGACTACCAGCGCACGCTGACCAAGCTCGAGCATTTGGAGCTACCGGTCATTGCTCTCCTGCATGGTCATTGTCTGGGCCTGGGTCTGGAGCTTGCCCTGGCCTGTGATATAAGAATAGCTGCCGCAGGAACCAACCTCGGTTTACCTGAAACACGGTTGGGTCTAATACCAGATGTAGGCGGTACTACAAGACTGGTGCGCCTGGTAGGCCCGGCACGCGCCAAGGAGTTGATTTTTAGCGGGCGGGTGATCGACGCGGCTCTCGCCGAACGCTGGGGAATAGTCAACCATGTGGTGCCCCCCGCCGAACTGCTGGCTGCTGGTGAAGCCCTAGCCACGGAAATTTTCCAGGCGGCGCCGCTTGCGGTCGGCATGGCCAAGCGCGTAATAGACGGCCTGGCGGATATCGATCGCGGCTTGCAATTAGAAGGCTGGGCGCAAAGCCAGCTGCTGGCTAGCGAGGACTTTATGGAGGGCGTGCAGAGCATAATGATGCGCCGCCCTCCAGATTTCAAGGGCCGCTAGGCTGAGTAACCTATACTTCGTAACCCATGGGGTTTTGTGACTGCCAGCGCCATACGTCGACGCACATCTGATCGAGGTCGCGTTGCGCATGCCAGCCAAGTTCTTCCTGCGCTTTGCCTGGATCGGCGTAAGAAATCGCCACGTCGCCAGGGCGACGATCCATAAACTCAATCGGAATCGCCTTCCCGCAGGCGCGCTCAAAGGCGGCCACGACCTCTAGCACTGAACTTCCCTGGCCGGTAGCGATATTGTAAACAACGTAGCCTGGATTTGTTGCCAGGTATTCCAGCGCCGCGACATGGGCGAGGGCGAGGTCGACCACGTGGATATAATCGCGGATGCCGGTGCCGTCCGGTGTGGGGTAATCGCTGCCGAAGACGCGCACACTGGGGCGTCGCCCGACTGCGACCTGTGCTATATAGGGCACGAGATTATTGGGCACGCCCTGGGGATCTTCGCCAATCTGGCCGCTTTCATGGGCGCCAATAGGATTGAAATAGCGCAGAATAGCGATGTTCCAGCTCTCGTCGGAGACACTCAGGTCACGCAGGACATCCTCCATCATCTGTTTGGTACGGCCGTAGGGATTAGCGGCAGGCAACAGGGGAAAGTCTTCCCTGAGTGGCATCTCTTCCGCATCCCCATACACCGTCGCGGACGAACTGAAGACGAGATTGCGAACGCCAAACTCCTTCATAACTTCGCAGAGAACGATGGTTCCCATGACGTTGTTGTGGTAGTAACGCAAAGGATGAGCAACCGACTCACCAACCGCTTTGAGCGCCGCAAAGTGAATCACAGCATCTATGTCCGCAGTGGAAAACACCTTCGCGAGCGCCTCTTTGTCCAACACGTCCACCTCATGAAAGGTGACCGGCCTGCCCGCCAGCTGCCCAACGCGGCGCAATGCTTCACGTTTGCTGTTGACCAGATTATCGACCACGACTATCTCGTGGCCCTGATTCAATAATTCGAGTACAGTGTGGCTGCCGATATAGCCGGCCCCGCCAGTGACTAAGATACGCATATCCCCTCTCTATTTACTATAGGCTGTTTCTTCTTCAACAATAAGCACTTCTTGCCACCCACGTACCGAGTTTATGAGCCATACCTTGCGGGCGCGATAAAGATCGGCGATTCCGAGAACTTTTTCCTGAATTTCCCCTTGATGCAAGAGATGCCGGCGCAATGTACCATTTAGTAGACCACAGGTTACCGGGGGCGTGAGTAGGCGCCCATCCAGGTCAAGGACGAGGTTGGCAATCGTACCCTCCGTCAGCTCGCCGGCTTCGTTCCAGAGGATGACTTCATCAGCCGATGGTCGCGCCGCTCGTGCTTCCTCGTATACAGAACGATTGGTTGTTTTGTGATACAGCCAGACTTCCCGCGATGAGATGGGACATGCAGCCAGGTGGCAGCGTATCGTTTGTGCCTGACTGGACAGAGCTAGCGAATGGGCCTGAATCGTGACCGCCCCCTGGCGATCTACAAGCAGTCGCACGCGCATCGCTGTTTTGAAGGAAGCAGCTTCCTCAGCCAGAAGGCGTTCGACTTGGGGTAGATCAAGGGCGAACTGGAAATAATCGGCCGATTCGGCCAGGCGCTGCAGGTGGAGATCAAGCAAGAAGAAACCCTCTTCCGGCGTCCAGCGCATCGTTTCAAGCAGTTCAAAGGACGGCCGTCGCTGCACCAGAACCTGTGCCTTCAAAAAACATTCTTCATATTCGAGTTCCGCCTCAGAATCCCAGACGATTCCCCCGCCAACGCCATAGGTGGCCCGGTTATGCTGGCGGTCGATGACCACGGTGCGGATGGCCACATTGAAACTCGCGCGCCCATCCGGTGCCAGATA
>JBJYWX010000052.1:0-5056 GCA_046259695.1 Promineifilaceae bacterium (SeqCode)
ACGGCTCCTGGATGACGTTGACCGTAATGCCGGTCTCGGCCTCGTAATCTTTGACCAATTCGGCGAGGTAGTCAGCCGGATCCCACTGTGCCCAGAGAATGGTCAGCTCGTCAACGGCGGGTGCCTCAGCCATATCTTCCGCGGCCATATCCGAGACCTCGGTGGCGGCAGCCTCCACAGCGGCTTCGACGGTTGGCGCCGCTTCCTGGGCAGCCGCGGCGACGGTGGGCGCCACTTCCTGTACTGTTTGCGCAGCCTGGCCGCCACAGGCAACAAGGGCCAGCATCAGTAATGCAACGAATAGAAAAAGAAATCTTTTGCCAAGCATTTGATTTGTACCTCCTCCTTATGGGAAGTTCCTAGGTGGGTCTTCTACAATACGCGATCGTGACCATAATCTGTTTCTCCTGCCAGACGCATCACCTCCTCTGCTTTTCATGTGATTTCTTCTCAACGGTATATGATTTGGTCGAATAAATTCTCACGCAGGCTGACCAGATGTTCGCGCGTTATGCGCTCGGCAAGCTCGCCATCAGCGGCGGCGATCGCTTCGGTCATCAGGCGGTGTTCGGCCGTGCCATTGATCAACTGCTCAATTCTCAGTTCATTCTCTACGTTGGCATATTGGTGGATGCGGTTGCGCATTTGCAGGGCCATTTCCGCCAACAGCTGGTTAGGGCACGCTTCACCCACAGTCTCATGCCAGACCGTATCGGCGCGCGCCCAGCCGGAGCGATTACCCTCCCGCGCTGCTCCTTCCATATGGACAACGCAGTCCCACAATAACTTCACCTGCTCCGGTTTGATGCTCTCGGCCACCAGGCGGTACATGCCCGGCTCCAGCAGCAGGCGGATGAAGAGCACGTCTACGACATCTTTGAACGAACGATTAGCGACGCGAACGGCGCGGCCGGGGATGATTTCAACGATTCCCTCTTGCGACAGCTTCTGCAGCGCCTCGCGCACCGGGGTGCGGCTGATGCCCAGTAATTTAGATAGACGATTTTCTGAGAGTGGTTCCCCGGGCGGCAGGTTGGCGTTGCGAATGGCATCCTTTAAGCGCTCGTATGCGATATCGCGCAGCAAGAGGGTGTCCTCATCACCGTAAGCATCGCTGTTTTGGATGATGTATTGTTCGAGCGCGTCCATAAATGAAAGCAGTTATGTCATGTATGGTGGCGATATGCGGTCTGTATACAAGCTGTATAGCAGTATACGCAGGCGGTCCAGGCTTGTCAAGCGGCGATTTTGCAAGGGGGCAGCTGTATCTTTGTAGTGACTCTTTCAGCGTATTTTCTTTCCTGGGACCGGAATGCTCGTATAATCCAGGCGTCAGGCGTCCCGGCCTATCGCACTGCTTTTCGTCGGCCGGGCGCCCAAAGAGTGACAAAGAAGAAAAGGAGCTTGAGGCAATGAAATTCGGATTCATCGGTCTGGGAATCATGGGCAGCCGCATGGCGGCCAATCTGCAGGACGCGGGCTATGACCTGGTGGTCTATAACCGCACGGCCGATAAGGCGGAACAACTGGTCGAAAACGGGGCCGTCTTGGCGCCATCTCCCGCCGCGCTCGCCGGCGAAGTCAACGTCATTTACACCATGCTGGCCCATCCCGACGCCGTAGCCGAGATGGCCCTTGGTCCGGACGGTTTCCTGCCCCACCTGCCGGCGGACGCCTTATGGATTGACTGCAGCACGGTCAACCCTTCTTTCGCGCGGCGCATGGCTGCCCAAGCCAGGGCGCGTAATGTGCGCTACGTCGATGCGCCCGTGACCGGCTCAAAGGATGCCGCCGGCAGTGCCCAGCTTACGTTTCTCGCCGGTGGGGCCGAAGAAGATCTGGAAGAATGCCGTCCGGAAATGGAGATTATGGGCCGGCGGATTATCCATGCTGGGGAAGCGGGCATGGGCACAGCGCTCAAAGTGGTCTTTAATCACCAGCTCGGGCTGGCCATGGCCGGCTTCGCCGAGGGCCTGGTGCTCGGCCAGGAACTAGGCCTCGACCGCGACTTCCTCTTCGACACCTTATTGGACAGCCCGGTCGTCGCGCCCTCCGTGAAGGGCAAACGGCCGAAGATGGAAAGCGGCGACTATGAGGTCGAGTTTCCCCTGCGCTGGATGCAGAAGGATTTACACATGGCCTCCATTGCCGGTTTTGAAAGCGGCGCCGCCCTGCCCCTGGGCAGCGCCGCCAAGGAAGTCTACAGGCTCGCCATTCGCAGCGGCTATGGCGAGATGGATTATTCGGCCGTCTACCAATTCCTCGTAGAGGAATGGGATGTGGACTAGCTTGTTCTCTCCTTAAGGCCTGATGGCCGCGGGCAGGAAAACGTTCATCTCGTCAACGACCGTCGTCACCACCGACAACGTTTCGCTGCCGGCAATGTTCCCGAACTCCATGACCGTGAGCGATGTCTCCTCTTGAGTATCGGCAGGCGTGTTCTCGGGTACGGTAAGTTGCACGTCGAAGGTCGCCGTCTCACCCGGCGCGAGAGAGATGATGCGCGGTAGATCGGCGGCTGTCGCCCAACCTTGCAATGACTCCAGGCTCAGCTCGTACATTTGCTGCGTCGCCTGGCTGCGCGCGGTCTCGACTTCGTTTGTCACCTGGAAGCGCAGCATTGTGCTATTGCCGGCGACCTGCTGGTTGTCGCCTGGCTTGCGCCCCTCAAAGCTCTTGACACGCAGCGGCACCTCGTAAAGACGTTCAAACGCACCGCCGTCAGCCAGCTTGCCTCGCGCGGCCAGGTACCAGATGCCGGGCCGGGCATTCACGCGTCCACCGTAGAGGCCGTCGCCCGCCTGCCCGTCTCCATGCTGGCCGTCATCAAAAAGCGCCAGCTCAAATTCCTGTCCATTGGTGGCGTTGATCATGAGGAACTGGACGGATGTTTGGTCGATCGCCGGTGCCGCCGCATCGCTGCGCAAGATAGCTCGCAGCGGGCGCTGGTTCCCGGCCCGCATTACGTGGCTGCCAGGATAGGTTAGATGCACACCCGTGTCGGCGTCTGCCCTCAGTAAGACTTCGCCCTCACCGTCCACGATTATCTCCCAGGTTGCTGACGCCTCACCGGGATCAGGGGTGTATACCTGGGCGATATCGATGAGGATGCTGCGGCCCATGGAGGTATCCAGCAGTTCCACACCCGGGTCACCCGCAGTCAGAATGTCGCCGTCCGGATCGCGGATTGTCATGTTGGTATCGCTGGGCAGGTCTACGAGTGAGGGAGATTGGCGGACGGCCAACGTGCAGGTCAGGCAACGACAACATTTCGCTTGATTCACACCCAACGTCGTGGCCGTGCTATCCAGGGTTAGCGGCAGAATGGACTCACCGTCCACCATCTCTCCACCAATCATCAAGGTGTCCGCGAGGGCCATGGCGTTGAAAGCACGTTCGGCCGCCGTCTCCGCTTCCTCCGCCTCGTGTGGGAATGGAAGACCGCCCGTCAAGAGAGCCAGTGTTGAGAGCGCCTCCTGGGTAAGCGATGCTTCAGTGCACCAGCCAGAGATGGCCGGATAGGCGCTCACGCGGCGCTCCACCAGCTTGTTAACGATGTATGCCAGCGTGGAGCTGTCGCCTTGCGGCGCCGAGCCACCAAAGAGGAGCGCCCGGCTGTCCGGAGCGCCGCGTGCTGCCGCGCGCAGGGCCTGGAAGACCGCGTCGGGGCAGTCGCCCCCACCCGCCGCATTGAGTTCGCGCAGCAGGCTCCTGAATTCATCTTCGTTATCCGTGCTGCCGAGGTATTGGACGGCGTCGCGGTAGGCAAGCAAATGATATTGGCGCGCCACGCCATCCTGGCCCACCAGGCTGCCGGGCCAGGCATCAGCCAGCGCGTTAAGCTGCGGCTGCATGCCTGCCGTGGCGTCGGCAGCGACCACGAGTGTCTTATTGCTGCCTGCCAGATCAGCGCCTGTCGCGTGCAAGAGTCCGGCCAGCAAGCCGAGGGCCACCACAGCAAAGCCTATGGGGAAGAGCAACAGTTTATAGCGGTCAAGTTTCAAGTGAGCCTCCTTTACAGTTACACTTTGTCGCTAAGTAAACGGCCGACGGCACCGCGACCGGGTACAATTTTAGATATTATAATAAGGAAGCGCAAGGGTAATTTGGCAGTGATGGCTTGCGGGTCATCATTTTGGCACGCCTTCCGTGCCGCTACCGTCCGGAGTATAACTTTTGGTAGGTTACACGCCTGGTGGTATCAACTATGATCCGGGCAGCGTACAATTTTTGGCTATACATTATCGCAGTGGAGGCGAACGAAGATGCGCAGAAAACGCAATGATTGGATTGGCGGCCTCATCCTTATCGGCCTGGGCCTGCTTTTCCTGTTGAACCAGCTATCTGGCTGGGACATATTCTCTACCCTGGGAATTTTTATCGTCCTCGGTCTGGGCCTAATCTTTCTGGTATGGGGCGTCTTGACAAGAGAGCCTGGCCTGATGATTCCGGGTGGCATTTTGAGCGGCATTGGTGCGGGGATCGTACTTATCGCCGGACCATTCGCTATTCCTGCGGGTTACGACGACGGCGCCGTTTTTCTGGGCGCATTTGCCGTGGGATGGGCGCTGATTACCCTCTTTAGCGCCATCTTCAGCGACAAGACGCAGTGGTGGGCGTTGATCCCGGCCCTGGTCTTTGCCCTGATCAGTGGCGCGCTGTTGCAAGACGGGTCGCTTATGGTCGTCGTGGAGTGGTTAGGCAAGCTGTGGCCCGTGTTCCTGATCTTCGCCGGTCTCGTTGTTTTGTTCGGCGCGCGCAAAGGCGCCACCCGCGAGCCAGATACCACTATTCCTGAAGAGGAAACTGAGGCGGCCTCAAAACTGAAAACGGAATAGTTCGCAGGTTGCAAATTGCTGGTCGCAGGTGGCAGGTGGCAGCGGGCTGTCCGCTGGCTTGCTGCCTGCTGCTCATGCGCTACTCCTCTCCATACCCCTCCCCTGTAAACTCCTCGTCTGTCGACAATCCGGCGAACTGCACCGGTCCTGGGAACTCATAGGCGGTGAAGTAAATTGGATCCTCTGTCTGCAAGAGGTGCAGCATATCCGCGTATTGA
>JBJYWX010000053.1:0-5056 GCA_046259695.1 Promineifilaceae bacterium (SeqCode)
TTGATAACCTGTTGCCCTTGTCCAGCTTGATGGATGGGCAGGCAAAGGAGCAGCTAACGAAGACCAACACAGAATGAATCCTGATTGTGTCGCATGTGAATGGCCAAGGTCAATGCAGGCTGCCATGTTTCCAGTTCTTTGTCTTTCTCCTATCACCTGGCCGCGCTGGATACTGGATACTTCAAGGCTTTTCTGATGAGCATAACGATTAACTCCGTCCTACCCGATGACCGCTACTTCTCGCCGGACCCAGCCCAGAAGAGAATAGCACAATCACTGTATCGTTCCGTGGCAGAACTGCCGCTTATATGCCCCCATGGTCATGTAGACCCGCGGCTATTCGCTGATCCTGACTATCGTTTTGGTTCACCGTCTGAGTTATTGATCATTCCTGATCACTACGTCTTTCGCATGCTCTTTTCACAGGGCGTACGGTTGGAATCCCTTGGCGTACCAAGAGTGGATGGCGGTGAGACTGAAACCAATCACCGGCGTATCTGGCAGCTCTTTGCCGACAACTTCTATCTCTTTCGAGGCACACCAACCGGAATCTGGCTGCGCGATGAATTGACTGACGTTTTCGGCATAACTGAGAAGCTTAGCGGCGCCAACGCACAGGTCATATATGACCAGATAGACGAGCAGCTGCGCTCACCGGAGTTCAGCCCAAGGCAGCTCTACGACCGCTTCGATATTGAAGTAATCTGTACAACAGATGCGGCGACAGACTCGCTGGCGCTTCACAAGTCCATAGCAGAATCTGGCTGGCACGGCCGGGTCCTACCTACTTTCCGGCCAGACGCCGTGATCAATCTGGATACCAGCGGCTGGCGCGACCATATAGATGCCCTGCGCCAGGTCACTGGAGTTGATATTGTCGACTATGCATCCTTCAAGCAGGCGTTGCAGCAGCAGCGTACGTACTTCAAGGCTATGGGCGCCCGGGCTACGGATCATGCGGCGCAAACCGCCTTTACTGAACTCTTGTCCGATAAGGACGCAGATACCATATTCCAAAAGGCTCTTGCCGGACAGGTCACGGCCGAAAACGCCACGCGCTTTACCGGACATATGTTGATCCAGATGGCTCGCATGAGCATCGAGGACGGCCTGACGATGCAGCTGCACGTCGGGGCCTTTCGCAATCACAACGAGCAGATATTCCGCCGCTTCGGTCCCGACAAGGGCGCGGATATTCCACTGGCCTCAGAGTTTACACGCGCGCTGCGCCCGTTGCTCAATGACGTAGGCAATGACCCGGCGCTAACTCTGATCCTTTTCAACCTTGATGAGACAACTTATTCTCGCGAACTGGCGACACTGGCCGGCCATTATCCGGCATTGAAGCTAGGTCCACCCTGGTGGTTCTTTGATAGCTTGAACGGCATGCGGCGCTATTTCGATCGATTAATCGAGACGGCCGGCATCTATAACACCGCCGGTTTCAATGACGACACACGTGCCTTCCTCTCGATCCCCGCGCGTCACGATCTTTGGCGCAGGGCGGCGGCTGATTGGCTCGCGGGGCTGGTCATCCGCCATATTGTAGACGATAGCGACGGTGCCTCTATGATAAAGGCGCTGGCCTATGATCTAGCCAAGCAGGCCTACGGACTTTGAGATTGGCTGCCCTATGCTTGCCCATTAAGAAACTATATCTTCGCAGACTATCTAAACCCTGTACAGATTGGGCTGTCAACCCGGTTCGTGATAGTGAGATGGATCTATCAACGAGGCGTGAATGCTTAGGTCGCATCCGAGCCTCCAGGGTCATGCGGCTGTTACAATAGAACAGGAGAACAGGTGACTTAAATATGGAACAGACACTGGAGACCTATACCTCCTCGATCATTGAATACAACGGCTCCACCTACTCCCTGGCGCGAACGTCTGATGGTTCGAAATGGCTGATGGTGTCTGGCGATCTTGCTGGATTTTCAGGACAGCAGCAGAATGGTAATCTGCTTTGCCAGCTATCGCCTGAGAACGCTATGGTATTGCGTGCGCGCCTGCCTTGGCTCAATCCCGTTCCCCTGCAAATACGAACCTCGTTCGGCTTCGGCGATCGCATTGGGCTCGCCACACCTGGCCACATTGCGGCGCTGGAGTCTGTTGGTGGCCACATCGCGCCGATCTTCGCGCAACAATCCGTGCGAGAAAACACGCGCATTGGTCGCACGCCTCAGCAGGTAATGGATGACGCCATATGGGGCATCTTCGAAATGGGTTGGCGAGGTGATTGGGGCGCGGATGCGGATCATATCAAGGAGTTCTCGCACATACCTCCTTTCGTCGCCGCAGGATATACGTTCTACACCATAGATCCCAGCGACCACGTCGACAATGACGCCCAAATCGATAACATCGAAACTTTGCGGAGCAAAGCGCAGTCGCTGCCATGGCAGCAGTTGGAAACAACATACACCGCGATGTTGGAAGAGTACACGGCGGGGCCGGTAGTGCTTAACGGATTGGCGCTGTACTATGATGAGCAAACGCTCCTCCGTGCCCTGGCCAAGTACGGCCGTGCTCTCGCACATACGCTAACGCTTGCCGCAGAAATAAAGCGCCAATTGGATCCAAAGCATTTCGACCTGGAAATGTCAATAGATGAGACAGACACGCCGACATCGGCCGCCGAACACTACTTCATTGCCAACGAGCTGCTTAAACGTAATGTGCCGGTCGTCAGTCTCGCACCGCGTTTCGTGGGTAAATTCCAAAAGGGCGTAGACTATATTGGCGACCTTGACCTGTTCGCCGCGGAATTGGTCAGGCACAGTGCTATTCGCAACTACTTCAACGCTTATAAGTTAAGCATCCACACCGGTTCAGACAAGTTCAGCGTATATCGCTTGGTCGATGAGGCCGCTGACGGTCATGTTCATGTCAAGACAGCGGGTACAAGTTACTTAGAGGCGCTGCGGGTAATCAGCCGCAAAGATCCCGAATTGTTCCGCAAGATGCTTGATCTAGGCCACGAGCGGTTTGCAGTTGATCGTAAGACCTACTTCCTGGACTGCCACCCTGAGAATGTGCCGTTCGGCGAGCAGTTGGCAGATAACGAGCTGCCCGCGCTGTTAGACGATTTTGATGCCCGCCAGTTGTTACACGTCACATTCGGCTCGGTGTTGGATGTCTACGGTGATGAGCTGCACGCCGTCTTGCGCGCTAATGAGGCGCTCTTTCAGGCCGCTCTCGTCGCTCATTTTAGGCGGCACTTGCTGCCATTTGCCGGAGCGAGGCCATGAACCTGCAAGAGCTAAGCAGCTTATATGACTTCACGGGTAAGACCGTCGTCGTAACCGGTGGCACCGGGGTGCTCGGCGGCGAAATGGCCTGCGCGCTTGTCGGCTGCGGCGCCAATGTAGCTGTCCTCGACCGCAATCCTAACATTCCGGAGGAACTAAGGCGGCCACTAGACGCTGGGCCCGGAACATACATGGTAGCCCATGCGGATGTACTCGAGCGAGATCGGTTGGAGTCGGCGCTGGCCGAAATCCAGCAGGCATATGGCACCATCCATATGCTCGTAAATGCGGCCGGCGGTAATAGTCCGCAAGCGACTACAGGCGCCGATTTGTCCTTCTTCGAACTGCCTGACGCCGCCTTGCGTCAAGTAGCCAACTTGAACCTCTTGGGAACGATCCTGCCGGCGCAGGTATTCGGCCGCGACATGGCAGAGAAAGGCGAGGGTATCATCCTCAATATTTCATCTATGAGCGCATTCAGGCCGCTGACGCGGATCGCCGGTTACTCCGCTGCCAAAGCGGCTGTCAGCAATTTCACGCAGTGGCTGGCTGTCCACATGGCTCAGGAGTACTCGCCGCGTATTCGCGTAAATGCGCTGGCGCCCGGTTTTTTCCTGACAAGGCAAAACCGTTTCTTGCTAACTGACGAAAACGGCGATCTTACGACGCGCGGCCGGCAAATCATTGATCACACGCCTATGGGTCGCTTTGGCGTACCCGAAGACCTGCTGGGCGCTGCACTTTGGTTACTGTCACCCGCATCAGCTTTTGTCACCGGTGTAGTTCTACCGGTCGATGGTGGCTTTTCCGCGTTTAGCGGCGTTTAGCAAAAAGGAGTGCCTTGATGATCGGCACACAAGCTGTCGCTCCGGCGAACCAGCTGCTCGACGAAGACACGATTCACGAAATGCTCCTTGCTGCGCTCGAGGGTCAACATGCTGGAGAGCGTGTTCTGGTGCTAATTCCCGATCATACGCGCAGCCTGCCCCTACCGATGCTCTTTCGTCTCCTGGTTGAAGCGTTGGACGGCGCTCGGCAGCTTGATTTCTTGGTCGCGCTGGGAACACATCCGCCGCTGAGCGAACCACAATTGAACCAGCTCGTAGGAGTCACAGCCGATGAGCGCCTGACACGCTATGGCCACATCGGCATCCTGAATCATGCGTGGGATTCACCTGGCGCGTTGGCTCAGATCGGCGCGCTGTCCCAGGCCCAGATCAAGGAACTCGCCGGTGAACGCTGGCACCCGACACTTGGCGGTGATGTGGCAGTAAACATTAACCGGGCTGTACTCAAATATGATCACGTGATCATCCTGGGACCAACATTCCCTCATGAAGTGGTGGGGTTTTCCGGCGGCGCCAAGTACTTCTTTCCCGGCATATCCGGGCCCGATATGATCAACGTTACCCATTGGCTGGGAGCGCTGGCTGGAGTACGCGGCATCATTGGCATCAAAGATACGCCGGTACGGGCAATGATTCACGCTGCGGCCAGCCTTGTACCAACGCCATCTACACTTGTCGCGCTGGTCGTTGCCGGCGACGGTCTGGCGGGCATATTTGTGGGTGACTACGTATCCGCCTGGAGTGCGGCGGCCGATTTATCGGCCGAACGGCATATCATCTGGGTCGATAAACCATTCCAGCGCGTCCTTTCATATGCGCCACCTATGTACGACGAACTGTGGACGGCGGGCAAGGCTATGTACAAGTTGGAACCGGCCCTGGCCGAAGGTGGCGAGCTCATCATCTACGCGCCCCATCTGGATGAGGTGAGCCGCGTGCACGGCAAATATATCTATG
>JBJYWX010000054.1:0-6905 GCA_046259695.1 Promineifilaceae bacterium (SeqCode)
CATAAACAAAATAAACTGAGCCGCCTCGGTCCACACGACGGCTTTGATGCCGCCCCATCTACCCTGCGCATGGGGGATCTGGTCATTCAGCGACACGTACTGCCCTGGCCCACGTTTTTAACAAGCCCCATTGGCTCACTGCGCCTCGGACTCTATACGCGTGAAAACGGCAATCGCCTTCTGGCGCGCCCCGCGGCAGGGGACGGCGAGGCATTTTTAGAACTCCCGCTGCCCGCAATCGCCGCTGAGGCCCATCCGGGTGGGTGACATTTACTGTTGATAATCTTAGAACCAACCGGCTGCCAAATATGAATGTCCTGGTGGCCGGCGAATAGTGGAGGATGTATGAATCAGGAAACCAAGTATCAGGTCAAGAACTGGCGGCCCGCACTCGTGCTCGCAGCCGGCCTTCTGGTCGTGTTGTTAACCGTGCTGGTAACGCCGGTCCTGTTTGCCCAGGATGACGACGTGCCCGGCGAAGAGCCCGAAGTCTTCATCAGTACCTCAGAAGAGGACCTGGAATCGCTGCCGCCCTTAGTGCGCCAGCGCCTGCTGGCCGAGGACGGTCTCGCCGCCGCCGACGACTTCGAACTAGACCAGTCGACCAAAACCAGCGGATTCAGCCAGGCGCAGCCGGGCGACAATGTAACTTACACCATCGTGGCCCGCAACAGCGGTGATGCCGATACGCCAATCCTGACCGTCGAAGACGCCCTGCCAGCGGAACTCGCCTATGTCAGCCATGAGTTTAAGCTGCCAGTTGGCGGTCTGCAGACCGGCGGCGGCATGAATGGCAATGTGGTAACCTGGGAAGGTAATCTGGCCGCGGGCGGCAGCGTGGAAATCGTCATTGTGGCCCAGGTGAAGAATAATACGGCGCTGGGCACGACGATTGTCAACACGGCCGAGATCACCGCCGGAGACAAATCGTTTGCCCCGCAGGCTTCCGTCAGCGTGGTCGAAAAAGCCAGCAGCCCTATCGCGCTGCTGCCCATGGTAGTTTATGGCGAAAAGCCCGCAACGCCGGACATCACTTCCATCGAGGCCACGCGCCCGACCAGCCAGAACGTGTGGACCGTCTCCTGGAGCGCGCCCGGCGGCATCAACTATGAGCTGCAGGAATCAAACTCGCCCGGCTTTGAAAACGCGGCCCTGATCGACGTTGGGCCCGAAGCCACCATGACTTTCAACCCTACGCCTTCGCCATTTAACACCTATTACTATCGCGTGCGCACCAAGTCAGATCCGCTCGTAGGAAACTGGTCACAAACAATCAAGGTTGTTGGCGGCTATTATGATGATTTCTCAAACCAGGACAGCAACTGGGAAATGCGCCGCAAGTCCTACTATGAGGAAGTCAACTCCTGGTATGAGAGAACCAGCGATTACACGGCACTGGTTCTGGAAGTGAGCGATCGCTGGGACCTAGGCCTGGTTTCGCCTCTGGCCGAAGCGCCCAGTATTCCTTATGCCATCGAGCTGCGCGTCAAGAGTGTACAACCCGGCTGGCAGAAAGGTGTGGGCTTCGTCTTTGAGGGCGATTCGTCGAACCCGAATTGCCCCTCCGATGGCGACCAGTACGAACAAGACGAATGCTTTAACCAGTTCTACGAATTTATGCTCGTTGAAGGGGCCGATAAGAAAAACCTCCAGGTGCAGCGTATCAGCGGTGTTTGCTGGAAATGTTCGCCCGGCGGCATCCCCGTGCACCGCAAGGTTGCCAAGAACTGGTACATCGAGAAGATCTCGGGCGTAAGCTGGGATGACTACAACATCATGCGCGTTGAAGTGCGCGAAAATAGTATGGATTTCTATGCCGGCAAGAGCGGGGGATCGCTCCAACACCAGTTGAGTATAGACGAGAATTACATGGGCTATAATCCTTACTTCGGCGTCATTTCCACCACGCAGGAATACAGCAATTCGGTCGGCCGTTACACGTACTTCCAGGCCATCCCCATGGATAACTAGAAGACGGCACGAAAAAACAAGAAGTGAATAGTCTCGGAACCCCGGCAGCGATGCGCTCCAAGCGCTCGCTGGCGGGGTTCCCTTGTTATCATGAACGCCCGCTCCTCCTCCGCGCCTGATTTATCGCCGGCGCGTTACCATTTGTTGGCCGCGGCCCTGCTGCTGCTGATGTTTGGCCTGGCCCTGGGCAGCCTGGTGCAGAAGGCGCCGACCTTTGACGAACAGGGCTTCGTCGTGCGCGGCCTCGCCGCCCTGCGGGGTTACCCACAGATTCGCGTTGGGCACCCGATCGGCCTCAACGCGCTCAACGCGTCGCTGCTGGCCGGTGACGAATCGGTCGCCCTGCCCACGGAAGATGCCTCCTGGGGTGGGACAGGATTCCATCGCCCTGCCGAACTTTTCCTCTGGGAAATCGGCAACGACGTGGCGCACGTGATGTTCCTGGCCCGCCTGCCCACCGTGTGGCTTGGCCTGCTGCTGGCGGCCCTGGCGGCGCGCTGGACGCGGCAGTTGGCGCGCCGGCGCTGGGCCGCGCTGCTGGCCCTGGCCTTTGTGGCCCTCGACCCCAACATCCTGGCCCATACGCGGCTGGCGACGACCGACCTTGGCCTCGCCGCCTTTGCCCTGCTGGCGTCCTATACGCTCTGGCGCTTCTTGCGTGCCCCGGCCTGGCTCACGGCCGCTGCCGCCGGCGTCGCATTGGGCCTGCTGCAAAATACAAAATTCACGGCCCTCTTGTTTGTGCCGTTATTTGGCCTGGTTGTGCTGATCTGGCTGGTCCAGACGGCGCGCGAGGGAAGCCGCGCGAAGCAGGTCTCATTGGCGGCCGCCGTGCCCTGGCGCGCGCTGCTGCTCCTGCTTACCGTCTATCCCCTGGCCGCCCTGCTGGCCCTGTGGGCGGGGCATGGTTTCGAAACGGCCAGGCTGCCAAGTGAGCTGCCCTCCCTCTCTTTTCTGGGCGGGTTGACCCTGCCGCTGGCGGGCTACGTGGAGCAGCTGGCCGATATTGGCGGGCGTCTACAGGTCGGCACACCTTCTTTCCTGCTGGGCCAATACAGCGACAGCGGTTGGTGGACCTATTTCCCAATTGCTTTTCTGCTCAAGACGCCGCTGCCCACGCTGCTCCTGCTGGCCTGGGGCGCTGCCGTCTATGTCGCCAGACTATGGCGCAGGCGCTCCGCCTTCCCGCCCTTGGTGGATAGCGCTGTGCTGCTGGTTCCGGCGCTGGGTTACTTCGCTATCGCCCTGACCAGTGAAATCAACCTGGGCTACCGGCATCTGCTGCCCATGCTGCCGCCGCTTATAGTTTTCGCTGTTTCAGCTGCCACGCGCACGGTTTACCCTGCTGCGGCCCGCAAGACCGTACCCACGGCGCTGCTCGTTGGCTGGCTGGCGGCCATCGCCTTCTTCTTGTACCCTGACTATCTGGCTTTCTTCAATCTGCTGGCCGGCGGCCCGGACGGCGGCTGGCGCGCCCTGGTTGATAGCAATCTCGACTGGGGTCAGGACCTGGACGATCTGGCGCCCTGGATGGCGGCTAACGACGTGGACGAAGTGTGGCTGAGCTATTTTGGCGAGGCGCGTCCGGCGTATTACGGCGTCGCTTATCGCGGCCTGGACAGCTTCCCACCGCGCCTTATGGATCCTGCGGCACGGCCATTTTACCCGCCAGATCCCGCGCCCGGCGTCTACGCCATCAGCGCCACCAACCTGCAAGGCGTCCAGTTTGCTGACCATGACCAATTCGCCTGGTTCCGCGAGCGGCAGCCGCTGGATAAGCTGGGCTATTCTATTTTCCTTTACGAGGTGCCGGCCCGCGGCGAACCGGCCGCCCTGGTGCTGGCCGGTTTGCAAATGGACGAGCTGACCCCGGAAGCATTTGCCCGCCTGGGCGGCAACGACCTGGAGCCGCGCTGGGTTGACCCGGCGCAGGCCCTGATTATCCCTGGCAGCGATCGCGCCTGGCTGGCGCGCCCTGCCGGCACCTCCCTGCAACCCCTCCTGGCCAATCGGACGGCCGAAATCTTAACGGATGAAGCGGTTGCTGGCGAAGTTGCCCTGGCCCGCTATAATGCGGCACCTTTCCAGGAAGAAGTACTGGCGCGTTTTTCCGCCGCTGATGCGGCGCTGGCCTTATTGGACATCCAGCTGCATGAAGACAAGGATCTTGACCCGGCCCGGTCTGGCGTGACGCTGCTCTCGGTGTGGCGGCAGGATGGCCAGCCGCGACCGCTGCAGCTCTTTGTCCACGCTCTCGATGCAGACGGCCGTATAGTCGCCCAATGGGACGGCCTGGGCGCCGCCTGGCAGGGCTGGCTGCAGGGAGACAGGTTGCTGCAGGTGCAGGAGCTCAGCTGGCCGGAATCCGCGCAGCCGGTCACGCTGGTCACCGGCGTCTACGATCCGCAGACGGGCGAACGCTGGCAGACAGACGCCGGGCAGTATACACTTGAACTCCCATAAATTCGCGCTTCCTAAGAGCGGCAAGACAGCTTCAAGCACGTGATAGGCGCCCGAAATTTGAGGTGGCATGATTCAACCACGAGAAAACATTCGCAATATTGCTATCATCGCCCATGTCGACCATGGCAAAACGACATTGGTGGATGGCATGCTGCGCCAGACCAACGTTTTCCGCAGTAACCAGGATGTAACCGAACGCGTGCTGGATTCCAATGAGCTGGAGCGCGAGCGCGGCATCACCATTTTGGCCAAGAATACCAGTGTCCTGTATGACGGTCTGACAATCAACATCGTCGATACGCCCGGCCATGCCGACTTTGGCGGCGAAGTCGAGCGGGTGCTTAACATGGTCGACGGTGTACTGCTCCTGGTTGATGCTGTTGAGGGGCCCATGCCACAGACGCGCTTTGTCCTGCGCCAGGCCCTACAAAGCGGCTGCCGCGTTGTTGTGGTGATTAACAAGGTGGACCGCCCTGCGGCCCGCCCCAATTACGTGCTTAACGCCACCTTCGATCTCTTTGTTGACCTTGGCGCCAGCGACGAACAGGCTGATTTTCCTGTCGTTTTTGCCAAGGCGCTGACCGGGCAGGCAGGCTACGCGCCCGATGAGTTGGATGATGACCTGTTACCTCTCTTTGAGACGATCCGCGAGTATCTGCCGCCGCCGGAAGTCGATCCCGACGGCCCGACGCAGATGCTGGTTACGACGCTTGAATACAGCCCCTATGTAGGCAAGATCGCCGTCGGTCGTTTAAGCAGCGGCTCGCTGCGCAGCGGGCAGGAGATCGCCCACATCACGGCCCAAGGCGAGATGCGAAGCGGTAAAGTGACACAGCTCTTTACCTACCGCGATCTGCAGCGCCAGGAGCAGGAACTGGTCAGCGCCGGCGACATCGTCGCCGTGGCCGGCATCGCCGATGTGGGGATCGGCGATACATTAGCCGATGCGCAGGACCCGCAGCCGCTGCCGCCGATCAAGGTCGAGGAGCCAACCGTGCGTATGACCTTTAGCGTCAACGACGGGCCATTCGCCGGCCGTGAAGGGACTTACGTCACTTCACGCCAGATTCGCGAGCGTCTGCTGAATGAGCTGGAACGCAATGTCGCGCTGCGCGTGACCGAACTGGAACAGTCCGGCGAGTTTATTGTCGCCGGCCGCGGCGAACTGCACCTGGCGATTCTGATCGAAACCATGCGCCGTGAAGGGTATGAGTTTCTCGTGTCGCGTCCTGAGGTGATCTTTCACGATTCCCCGCAGGGCGTGTTGGAACCCGTGGAAGACGTCTACCTGGAGGTGGACAATGACTACATGGGCGTCGTGGCGGAGATGCTCGGCCGTCGCCGCGGCTTACTGATGGAGATCAACTACGGCGAAGATGGCACCGTCTACTGCACCTACCAGGTTCCCACGCGCGGTATGCTGGGTTTTCGCCAGCGTTTCCTGACCGCCACCCGCGGCACAGGGATCTTCCATACCCTCTTCCACGATTATGTGCCTTTTCGCGGCGAAATAGATGCGGCAGGGCATGGCTCGCTGGTATCGTTGGAAACCGGGCGCGTGGCCGCCTACGCCTTGCAGCACCTTCAACAGCGCGGTGATTTTTTTGTCATGCCCGGAGATGAAGTCTACGGCGGGCAGGTCGTGGGCGATCATATCCGCGATGAAGACCTGGTGATTAATGTTTGCCGCACCAAGCATCTGACCGGCCATCGAGCGGTGCCTAAGGCCATCGTGGAGGCGCTGTCCACGCCGCGGCTGATGTCGCTCGATGAGAGTATCGAGTACCTTGGCACGGACGAACTGCTGGAAGTAACGCCGGAATCGCTGCGCATTCGCAAGAAAGAGCTGAAACACGAGCTGCGTCTTAAGGAGGCGAAGAAGGCGCAGAAATAGGCAGAGGAGCGAGAGGGCGAAGGTGCGGAGGAAGGGAACGGTCAACGGTCAACCATCAATTGGGAATTGGGAACTGCCCACTGGCTGCTGCTAACTTTCCTCACTGCCCGGCCCATAGACCACGTTCACGCCCTTCAGACGGCCGATGATCGCCTCCAGGCTGCCCAAGAGGAACATGAACAGGATGTCTACACCGATCGCCACGGAGAAAGCCGTACCCAGATAACCGAAAACGCGCGCGACCGGGCGCGACAATCCCCCGGCAACCTCTTCCTGCAGGCCAAACAAGTAAACCAGACCGGCTAGGATAACCATGGCGACGATGAAGGCCGGCCAGGCGCGGCGGTCCGAGGCGCTGGGCAGCATGCCGTTGCTAATGGCGAAAATCAGGTATATCCACAGCAGCACAAAGGGCGTTTCGAAAAAGGTGGCGAATGCCAGCGAAAGCGCGTCGACCTGCCCGCTCTGCACGGCCGTTGCCAGGCTCGTCACATCAAAAACGTGCAGGCTGATAAGCAGGATGACAATAGTCCCCACGATTAGCGGGGCGCCCCCGATCAAGCTTTCGCGAATCGGA
>JBJYWX010000055.1:0-2638 GCA_046259695.1 Promineifilaceae bacterium (SeqCode)
CGTGCGCCATGCCTGGCGCGATCCGCTTGGCTGGGCGGGCCTGGACAAAGTCCCTTCGCCCGGCAATCTCACAACGGAAATCGAAGCGGAGGTTGCGGCCCGGGAAAGCAAGGGGCAGACGGTTGGTCAAGAAATTGAGCAAAAGCGGCGCGATCTACGGGCGGCGGGGATGATTGCCCTGGCCATCAGCCGGACCCCGAATCTAGCAGAACAAAGCATCCTGCACGCCGAAACACTGCTGCAGTCAGAAGCGGAACTGGCCGCGCTGACTGCCAGGCAGGCAACCCTGGACGAGGAAAAGCGCGTCCTGAAGGAATACCTGGCGCGCGTGCGCGAGGGCGATCTGGGCGAGCCGCAAGCCCACCTGCGCCACAAAGCAGTTCCCCAACCGCCGCCGCCAGCCGCCAAGCTGCTGGACACCTGGGCGGCGATCAGCGGCGCACTGCTCGTTTCGATCATTATCTTGCTGCTGGCGATCAGGCCGCCTTTGTGGCTGCTGTGGGTGCTGATCACGCTGCTCATATTTGGCATGATTGAGGCCGCGCTGCGGGAACGATTAGCCCGTTTTCTGTTGGGTGCGACGGTTATTCTGGCACTGATTGCAACGGCCGTGCTCATCTGGACATACTGGCGCTGGCTGATTCCTGGCGGGCTGCTGTTCATCTTCATCTTTTCGCTGCTCTCCAACCTGCGCGAACTGCGCGCCAGGCGAGTTCAGTAAACGGTAAACAGTATACGGTATACAGTATACCGTATACCGTTCCTACGGCTGCGGGGGTGGACCGGCGTCGGCGGGGATGGGGACGCCATCGGGGACGGCCCGCAGGTCCTGGCAGGATATGAAGGTCACATCGCGCCAGACATAGCCGCGCTCCTCAAGTGTCTCGATGGTGTCGATCCAGCGTTTCTCACCATTTTCAAGCAGAAAAATGTGCGGGCTGTCATAGCACTTGAGCAGGATGGGATCGGCCTGCTCATAAATAATTTCCTGTACCCGCGGCGGCAGGTCCTCAATCCCCATTTGATCGATTCCGAACAACCAGGGAAGGGCCAGGATCACGATCAGCGTCCAGGCGGCGTAGGCAACGGTTCCGGCGCTGTAGCTGCGATGCAGCGCATGCAGCCACTGCCCTTCGGCGGCGCGAACGCGAAACTGTTGGACCAGCAGCAGGATCAGCAGGCCGATATTGACGATATTCCAGCCGATGAAGGTCAGGCGGTTGGGCGTCAGGCGGTCGATGCCGGTACGGTAGATGATGGCCGCCAGGGCATAAAGACTGACCAGCAAAGCCAGGGCGGCGACGGCAACGATGCCGCGGCGCAGCCAGGTCGCCTGACGAGGCGTGACGTCTTTGAGGTCTAACGGCGTCGCGCCGACCAGCAAGGCAACCACGGCGAAGAGCATGGCGTTGTAGATCACCAGGACATCACGGTTATCGAACGGCGCACGGAAATTGAATGGGATAAAGAAAAGGTAGACAAGCAAAACCAGCAGCGTTAGCGGCAGCAGCAGGCGCATCAGCAGGGCTATCAATCTGCTAAGCCCTTCATCAAGCGCCTGCTCCGCCGGGGGAACGGTGGGGTTGTAAAAGACGGCCACGACAATGAGGACGATCAGGCCCAGACCGCCGGCGAAAAAGAGGCGCAGGACCGCCTCCGGCATCTCGATGTTTAGGGCATCAAAGAGACCGACCGTAATGCCCGTGAACAGCATCCCGGCCATAATAAACAGCCCACCAACGATAAAAATCTCCAATGACTTGATCAAGAAAGCGAAGCGGTTGCCGGGATCGCGATGACGGGAAACCAGGAAAGCACCTACCCCCGCCCAGGCCAGGAACGGCAGGTGGAACATCATCAGCATGAGGTACTGCTCCTGGAATGGGATGGTGCCGAGCTGTGGATAAAGCAGCAGCACATAGGCAGCGGCGGCGAGAAGTACAGCTCCGGCGATCACGGCCGTCTGCCAACTCCTTCGGCCGGCAACGGTGAGATAGGTCAGCACAAAAACGGCCGACAGCGGCGCGGCCAGCCACACGATCACGGGCGCCAGGTCGCGGCTGAAATTCGTTGCGCCGCCGACGGCGATCGTGAACTGATCGCCGGAAAGCCACCAGAAGAGGAGCGCGTTGAGCAGCGCCAGGGGAATGACCCAGGCCCAGGCGACGACATTGTCCTTGGCCTTTTTGGCCGTGTGCTTGAGGCGGTAAAACCAGGCAGCATAAAGCAGGTTATCCGGAGCATTTTCATACCCGTCTTCAATAGCCTGCTCGAATTCTCCAGCCTGGCCGGCTTTGAGCGCCGCCTGATATTCCTGTTCAAGCTGTTCCGGATCCGCGGCAAGGTCGTTAACTCGCTGCTGATATGTCATAGCCCACCTCCAACCGCTGCCAGCTCCGATAGTTCTGACCGGTATTCATTATATACACGGATTCGCTGGCAAAACCTCTCAATTGCCTATCGCAGATAAATGTTTGACCTATGTAAAGCATGGTAAACTCTGGTCCTGGAGCAGTTGATTTTATGGAAGCAATCTTTGGCATTCTTACGCTTAAATCAGGGCGCGAAAAGCCGGTTAAGAACCGCCATCCGTGGGTCTTTTCCGGCGCGATAGAGCGGGTTGAAGGCAGCCCGCAGC
>JBJYWX010000056.1:0-9826 GCA_046259695.1 Promineifilaceae bacterium (SeqCode)
GAAAAGCGGTACCTGGTTTCCAAGAATGCCCCCTAGCACCAGGATCGGCGCCGTTATGCCTGATTCGCGCAGCAGCATTCCCTCTTCAAGGACCGCGACGCCGAGGTAAGCGGCGCCGAGCGAAACGGCATGGCGCGCGATCGGAACCAGGCCGTGCCCATACGCATTCGCCTTGAGGATGACCATTATCTTGGCTGGCGCCACGTGAGCGGCTATCCGTCTGTAGTTATCTGTAAGGCGATCCAGATTGACCTCGACGTTGGTTGGGCGCACGAGGCCATTCTGGCTAATCGTTGGTTGGTTGATCTGCATCAGCCTATTGTAGCGCAAGTGGCCGCGTTAGCAGCAGCTTCCTGTGTAGACCATGATGGCGCCGTTCGCTCCCGAATTATGCCCTTGCCATATGCTTATTCTGGCTTTAGAATTAAAATTAGGTTCTTACGCATTTTCAAACCGAATACAAACGGCCGTTCGGGAGAGAATTCCTCCCTGTAAATGGAATCGCCGAAGGGGCAAGCCCGCCAGCGGTGGGTGAATCTCTCAGGCAAAAGGACCGGGCGGACAGGTGCTTTCTGGAAAGCGATGAACAAACCGTGTACCGCGGACACTTGTTGCATCGCACCGAAGGGGCAAGCTGGACATAGTCCCGGTGAAACTCTCAGGTAAAAGACAGAGGACGCTGGCAAAAACAGAGTTTTTGCTGTGCGTCCTTTTTTTGATCGAAATATCTAGCCTGATAGAAGGAGAATCAAATGAGCTCTAAAGTACTGCCCGGCCTTTTATACACCGAAGATGACGACTGGATTCTTGTCGAAGGGGATGAAGCAACCATCGGCATTACCGACTATGCCCAGGATTCGCTGTCGGACATAGTCTATCTCGAACTGCCCAGCGTTGGCGACACATTCGGCCAGGGAGACACGTTTGGCGTCGTGGAATCTGTCAAGGCGGCCTCAGATCTGATGATGCCAGTCGGCGGCGAAATAACCGCCGTGAACGAAGAGTTGATCGATACGCCCGAAGCAGTCAATGAGAATCCTTACGATTCCTGGCTGGTCAAGTTCAGGCTCAGTGATGCCAGCGAACTGGAACAGCTAATGGATGCCAAGGCATATTCCGCCTACTGCGAAGAACGCGAATAAGCAAATCAACGTCGTAGCTGCCTGAGCAAACGGAGGCCCTAACGTGACTATTTCCCCACCTAAACAAGCCAATGACTTAGACCTGCTGGAAGTCAATCCCAATGACTCTGGACGCCACCGGGCTAACCATACTATGCTGCAGCCGGCCGACCGTTTCGTCAAACGGCATATCGGTCCGCGCTCGCACGATGTCAGCGAGATGCTTGCCTCACTCAAGCTTTCTTCGTTGGAAGCTTTGATCGATGAGGCGATACCGCCTTCGATCCGCCTCAGCGAGCCGCTCGATCTGGAGCCTTCGCGCAGCGAATCGGCCGTGCTGGATGAACTGCGCGAACTTGCCGCTCAGAATCAGGTCTATCGCTCCTACATTGGTATGGGCTATAACAGCACCATTACGCCACCCGTAATCCAACGTAATATCCTGGAAAACCCGGGCTGGTACACGCAATACACGCCTTACCAGCCAGAGATCGCGCAAGGTCGCCTGGAAGCACTTCTCAACTTCCAGACGATGATCGCCGACCTGACCGGCATGGAGATCGCCAATTCTTCACTATTGGATGAAGGAACTGCAGCGGCCGAAGCAATGACCCTGTGCCAACGGTCCATGCCGCGCAAATCACGGGCCAATACATTTTTTGTTTCTGAGCTGTGCCACCCGCAGACCATCGCCGTCGTGCGTACGCGCGCGGAACCCTTGGGCATAGAAATCGTGGTTGGCGACCATGAGAGCTATGTCTTCGACGAAACCATCTTTGGCGTTTTGCTGCAGTATCCGGCAACCAACGGTGATGTGATCGACTACACGGCCTGCGTTGAGAATGTGCATCAGGCCGGGGCTTTGGTCACCGTCGCCGTCGATCTGATGGCCCTGACCCTGCTGCGCTCGCCCGGCGAATTTGGCGCCGATGTAGTTGTTGGCAACAGCCAGCGTTTTGGCGTGCCGATGGGGTATGGCGGACCGCACGCGGCCTTCCTGGCTACCAAAGATGAATACAAGCGCACCATGCCTGGCCGCCTTGTAGGCGTTTCGATCGATGTAGACGGAAAGACGGCCTACCGGTTGGCGCTGCAAACGCGTGAGCAGCATATCCGCCGCGACAAGGCGACCAGTAACATCTGCACCGCTCAAGTACTCCTGGCGATTATGGCTTCTATGTATGCTGTCTACCACGGCCCGGAGGGACTGAAACGTATCGCCACACGCATCAGGCTTTACACCGCCATTCTAGCCGCCGCGCTGCGCGAGTTAGGCTATAGCGTCAATGGTGCGCCTGTCTTCGATACGCTAACCATCAGCGGCGGGCCGCGCAACCAGCAAGAACTTCAGGAAGCTGCCGTGGCGGCCAAAATCAATCTTCGCTACTTGCGCGATGGAAACGTTTCCGTTGCCCTCGACGAAGTAATCACGGTCGATGAACTGCAGCAGCTGCTGTCCGTCTTTGGCGCGGCGAAAGATCAGTTTGATCTTTATGCCCTGGCCGATACCGTTGATATCGCCTATCGCGAGCCGCACCAACGGGTGAGCGAGTTCTTAACCCATCCCGTATTCAACAGCTACCAATCTGAGACGGAAATGCTGCGCTACATCTATCGGCTTCAGGAACGGGATCTGTCCTTGACCCATTCCATGATCCCCTTGGGCTCTTGCACGATGAAGCTCAATGCCACGGCCGAAATGCTGCTCATTACGTTACCCGAGTTCGGCCATCTGCATCCTTTTGTACCACTGGATCAGAGCCGTGGTTACCAGGAGCTGTTCCGTCGCCTCAAGGCATGGCTGGCCGAAATCACAGGCTTTGAGGCTATCTCACTGCAGCCCAATTCAGGTGCCCAAGGTGAATATACCGGCATGCTGGTCATCCGCGCCTTTCACCGCTGGCGCGGCGAGCCGCAGCGCCGTACCTGCCTGATCCCCAGTTCAGCGCATGGCACCAATCCGGCAAGCGCCGTTTTAGCCGGCATGGACGTTGTCGTCGTGGAATGTGATGAACAGGGCAACATTGACGTTGAGGACATGCGCGCCAAGGCAAGCGAGTATCGCGACACGCTGGCGGCGACGATGATCACTTATCCGTCGACGCATGGCGTCTTTGAAGAGGACATTCGCGAAATCTGCCAGATCGTGCATGATAGCGGCGGCCAGGTTTATATGGATGGGGCCAACATGAACGCTCAGGTTGGCTTCACATCGCCGGCCGAAATCGGCGCCGATGTGTGCCACCTCAATCTGCACAAGACCTTTGCCATTCCGCACGGCGGCGGAGGTCCGGGCATGGGACCGATAGGCGTAGCCGAACACCTAGCGCCCTTCCTGCCCAATCACCCGGTCGTGCCCGGCGTTGGCGGCGATCATCCGTTGGGCAGTGTTTCGTCCGCGCCATGGGGCAGCGCCAGCGTCTTGCCGATCTCCTACGCGTATATCGCTATGATGGGTCAGGCGGGCCTGGAAGCGGCAACCATGATTGCTATATTAAACGCCAACTACATCGCCGAAAAGCTGCAGCCGCACTTCCCAGTCCTCTATCGCGGTAACAACGGCCGCGTGGCACACGAATGCATCATCGATTTGCGCGACTTGAAGGATTTTGTATCTGTAGATGATGTCGCCAAGCGGCTGATGGATTTCGGTTTCCACGCGCCGACAATGTCCTTCCCGGTGCCCGGCACATTGATGATTGAGCCCACGGAGAGCGAGTCGCTGGCCGAGCTCGATCGCTTCTGTGAAGCCATGATCCTCATCCGCGAGGAGATCCGGCACATTGAACAAGGTCTTATCGATCCGGAGAATAATCCGCTGCATAATGCGCCCCACACGGCCGAGATCATTGCCGCTGACGAATGGGACCGGCCTTACTCCCGCGAAACAGCAGCTTATCCCGCCCCATGGGTTCGCGAAAGCAAGTTTTGGCCCTATGTCGGCCGCATCGATAATGTCTACGGAGACCGCAATCTGTTTTGCAGCTGCGTTCCGATAGAAGAGTTTCGTTAGTCTGTTGATTCCCACTGGCCGCGAAACGAAAAACGCCCGGCTTCTTCCCACGAGCCGGGCGTTTTTTGCTAACTGATGTTCCGGCCATACGGCCGGCGCCGCGCGATTATTGGCGGTTGGGAATTAAGTCAGATGCCGTATCCTGCATCCTTATCGCGTTTACAAAATCGACCGGAATAGGGCCATTAGACCATATGGCAATCGAGTCCACCGGGATCGCCTCCAGTCCTTCTACAAATTCCACACAATTCTGCAAATCTGGACATCTCTCTTGCATGATCTGTACGTGAAACGAGAAATCCTCTATGCCCGCCCGTTGCGCCAGCGCCAAATAGCGCGAGCGCGTGCGCTCAACTGCTGCTAAACGCGCTCCGGCGGACTGCGTCTCGATAAACTTCTGCTCTTGAATAGCCAGGCCGTCCAGACCGGCTTCCATCATGGCCAAGATGGTCCTTTCGCTCACCTGGTCCGTCACGGCCCGCACTGGACCCCATACCACTTTGAAACCATGATCGGACGCCAATCGTGCCACACGCGCCACAATATTGACTTCAGGATCGACACTGTCTAATGTCTGCATCTCGGCCCCAGGGGTCATGCCCGCGCCATTTTCGGTGTTGAGGCCAACCGTTGTCACACCGGATGCTTTTAGCTCATCGGCGAAACGCATCAAACGTTCAACCTCTTCATAGGAGGCGGTCATGATCATTTTCTCGACCGGCGCATCCAGGTTGAGCATACCATCAAGATCCGCTTCACGGGCATATACGTAGGAGGGGCCAAATTCAGGGCGCCAATTTGACCAACGAATCATCAGCGGCAGGTGATCTCCATTGGCAATAACAGCACCGCCTGGATCGACACGTTCCGGAACCACGGGCTCCGCCGCTGAGGCAAGCGCTGCTCCCGCGGCCGCAGCCGGCGCAGCAATGCTCATGCTGGGACTACCGCCTGACAGTGAAAACAAGGCGCCGGAAACAATGATTACTGTAATCAGGACAGCTCCGGCAAATAATTTGGAATCAATCATTCAACTTCCCCGGTACACCGATGGCAAACGTAAGCCTCGCGTACCGCGCCAAGTATAGCACGCATGTTCGTAATAGATCAGGGAGGGCTCACGCAGTTCTCATCGCCGCACGCACTAAAGCCTCCCGGAAACTGACGCTGCGATCGTGATCGCAGCGTCAGTTTCCGGAAGACAGAGTGGGACAGGCGAAATTAGCGATCGCGTGTCACGAATTGCATAATCATACGGCCGTTCGCATCGCTTACCGTTAGGAAACCTGAAGAGAGCGTGTAGGAGGTAGCCGTTGGCAAGAGTGTAAGATACTGCTGCTCCTGTTCCATGATGCCGTCGGGATCAGCACAGAACTGTTGGGTTCCGGTCGGCGCGCTTATGCTCAAGCTACTGCCGTCGGCCGTGTAAGGTGCTGCGTAGGTGTTGCAGCCGGAAGAGCCGCTGAGGCTGCCATCCGGGCCAAAGAACGCCGTAATTGCAGTACCGGGCAGCGGCTGAATCATCGCACCGATACCATCGAAATATCTATCGAGCAGCCAATTTGTCCCTTCGAGAGGCGGTCCGGTGGGGGCATCACTCACCGTCAGCGGCTGTTCCGAGAAGATCTGCTGATCATTCTCACCGCGCACATCAATACGATAGAGATAAGTGCCGCCCATATTCAAGCAATCCTGCTCACTGCCGGCATAGGGAGCATTATCCAACAGGACGTTTCCATCGCGCGAAATGCGAATGCGGCGCACGTCACCGCTCACCTGCCATGATATCTGCGTGCACTCGCCCGTTTGAATCTCTGTTGGATTCAGCGCAAAGGACAGAATAACAGGTGGGACAGGCGTTGGCGTCTGCGGCGTCGGCGGCGTAGTGGCCGTCGCCACGGGCGTATTGGTGGCGTTTGGCGGGGGCGAAACGACCGTAATCGTGCGCTGCAAGCGGCTAGTACCGCCCGGACCGGACGCCGCAATACTGTAGTTGACCTGGCCTATTACCTGCGGGCAATCTTGCATCGTGCCGCTGACAGGCGCATTATCCCAAATCACCGTTTGCCCGCGCAGCAATTGCACTTCGCTCACATTGCCGGTAACCTGCCACGTGAGATCAACGCATTGGCCGAGCTCGATCTGGAATGTGGGGTTGATGGTGAAACGCTCAATGATGGGCGCCCCGGGTTTCGGCTGCACAAAAATAGTTATCTGCCTCGTCTCGACAGACCCATCGCGTTTGACAACGCGCAGTTCGTAGGTTGATGTCTGCGGCGGGCATTCCACCTGGCTTCCCACGGCTGCGACCAGGTGCTGCTGCCAGGGCTGGCCCTGCTGGTAGAAGTAGACTGCCTGCACGTTTGTTACCGCCCATCTGAAGGTCACACATTCTCCGGCGAAGATCTGGTTATCATCCACCGTGAATGAAATCCCAGGCGAGGGGGTTTGGGTTGGCGGTGGCGTAGCCGTCGGCGGCGAAGGCACTCGTATGCCTACCCAAACCCGATTGCCAAACTTCAGGTTTGCCTGATTACGCAATACCCAAAAACCCTGGTATTCGCCGGGAGTGATCGGCGCCACGAGATCAACAAAAATGTCGTACACACTGCCTGGTGGGACCTGGCCCTGAATAGGCGTGGGCTGGCCCCCCATGCTCGACGCAGGCGAATTGCCGCCGTCATAAGTCAGGCGGTAGCTGGAATTCCAGGTACAGGTACCAGTGTTCTTGATCCGCCAGCCTTTGCGGAACGCCTGGCCAGGCTGCATAATTGGTGGCGACTTCATGTTGTTGTCATCCAAATTAAGGTCGGCCACATATTCCATGCCATCGACACAACCTGCCGGTGTGGAGGTCGGCCCTACCGGCGTAAGGGTGGGCTGGGTAATCGCTGTTGGCGTGACGGTTGGAATGACTGGCGGGCTGATGCCCATGAACTCCTCTACCAGCACATCCAGGGTCCCATCCGCTTTCATGCTTGCCAGGGCCCCGTTTATTTGTGAAAGCAGGGTCGGCTCTTCCTTCGGCATGCCGATGCCGAAGTACTGGATGTTGAGTCCCTGGCCAACCAGCTTCACGCCGCCCTGGTTGACTGCTACCTGAGCCGGGGCGAGATCCAACACCACAAGGTCAATGCGCCCTTCGCGTAAATCGCGCACTGCAAATGAAATATCTTCATATTCAACCAGTTGGCTCGGGGCCATCAAACCCGTATCAATCAGTGTTTCATTGAGCCAATTGCTGTATACCGTGGCTCGCTGCACACCAATACGGAATGGCGCCATCTGCTCCACGGCCGTTATTTGCTGCACGTTGGCGTCGGCCTTGGCCAGCGTCGCGTCCGTGCTCACAAAATATGGCTCAGAAAAGTCGATCTCTGCCAATCTCTCGGGCGTGATCGACAGTGCTGCAATAGCCACATCAACTTGTTCCAGTTGGAGGGCCCAGCTCAAGCCCTCAAACGCCATGTCATCCAGGGCCACCGTAACGCCCAGGCGCCGTCCTACCTCATTGATGACCGCGATATCAAATCCGTCCAGGGCAAACTCCTCCGTACGAAAGGCGAAGGGTGGGTAATCGGCCGATGTGCCCGCGCGCAAAATACCGGTGGTCTGTACGCGCCGCCAGGCGTCGTCCGGCGCCGAAGGGGTTGCCGTCTGCGGAACGGGCGTAGGCGTACCTGGAGGTTCGGTAGAAGCGCGATAGACAACGTACAACAAGATCGCCGCAATGATACAGGCGACAGTCACCAGGATAGCCAGAATAATGTTGTAGTCTCGATTTGACATGGCGGGCCTCCTACATTGAATTTAGTTTACCATAATGTAATAGCCCGCAAAATGAGAAAGTGAAACCCGGTTAACGCCCCAATAGCAGTTTGTCTTGCCCTCCTGTAGTCGCCAGGCGGCGGCCGGTCTGTGGATCATAAACGCCCAGCTCCAGTTCAAAGGAGCCGCTTCCCGTGGGCGGCAGCAAGTGCGCCTGCACAAGGACATCTCCCTCCTGCCACTGCTGCGCGGGCGCGTCCAGCCCATCATGCTGAGCCAAGACCGTGCCTTCTTCATTTACCATATGAAGGAAGAAACTTCGCGGCGCTGCCGGGGGCCTCAAAACACGCCAAATGGTGAGTACGGTACAGCCTGCGGACACACAGATGCTCGGATCTTCAGGCAGGTGGTATTCAAGCAGCTCCAACTCATTGTCGAAGATAACGTGGCCCGACATTTCGATTTCCGGCCCTGCAGGAAAATCATAAAGAACAAATGTCCCCATTTCTTCTGGAGCTGCCCCCCATTGCCGCAGCTGGTGCTCAATGGCCGGTGCCAGGTCGCGAATCGCCGGGCGCAACAGTCGTACACCGCCGGCTGCGTCCGGCAGGACAACTGTGGTGACCGGCAGTACCGTCGAATCCGAGCCGAAGAATCGTGTTTCCAAATCTCGCCGCCGCGAAGTCAGCCGCCAGGTGACCGGATCCATTGTCGCCGGCGACCAACCGCCAATAGCAACGGGAGATGACTCTGATGAATCATCCACGAAGACAGCCATATCCGTGAATGCCGCCTGCCACACAAACTGCACCTCCTGGTTTGAAGGCCATCTGTGGAAAACTGCTTCGGCCGTCCCCCATATCTGGGCCAATAACCAAATCAAACCCAACAGATAGGCCATGATTGTGGATAACCGGGCTGAAAATGGGGATAACCTGGTGAGAATGTTAATAACCAGGATGGGGAAAACGGTAATCACCAGCAGCGCATTAATCATGCGAATGGAACTCGGTGCGTCCGTCGTAACCAGGCTGGGCACGGCCGCCGCCGCGAGCCAAAGCAGCAGGAAAGCGTAACGCTCGTCCTTCACCCGCAGCAGGGCCAGCAGCACCCCAGCATAAAAGAATATCGCTGACAGCGGCCCAAATACAGGTCTACCGGCTACATTTTGGCGCCACAGCGGGTCCCCGGATATGCCAAACATGCCGGCTATACGCCAAGCGTTTTGCCAAATCGGCCGCCAGTCGCCGGCCAAGAAGGCGCGCAGCGGGGCGTTCACCTCGGAGATGCGAAACTCTGCGCCGGGATTGGCCGCCAAGTACCCGATAAGTGGCAGTGCGGTCACGAAAAAGAGCAGCCAGAACAGTGCAATGCCGCGCCACTGCTCAACCAGTCGCTTCCTGTGCACGAGCAGGAGATAGGCGACAAAAAGGGCAAAAAAGATCGGCAGCGCCCGCGCCGCCATATACATATAAAGGGCTATGCCAGCCAAGATACCAGCAAGACCATACCACCGGGCCGGCCGGCCGCCTGATTTCCGCGCGTCCAGCCAGGCATGCCACCAGGCATAGAGCGACAACCCACTGACCAGCGGCAGGCTAATAGCGCGCAGGCCCAGGCGGCTGTAAAACACAGGCCAGAAAAGAGTAGCCAGCAGCGCGGTCGATAGGAGCGCGACCGTGCCACCGAAGAGGCGCTTCATCAAAGTGTAGTGAACGGCTACCACCAGCAGGCCAAGATAAGCGGCGGGCAAGCGGAGGGCCAGGGCGTGGTCGCCAAGCAAGCCGACAAATGCTGCTTGCAAGTAATGAAATCCTGCTTCATGCCCGTACGCTTCCTGGAAGTAAACGGCCGGCCGGCCGGCGAGAATCGTCTGGTCAATCAACCAGTTGGCTACTTCATCATGTTCCAGGCCGGGCGGAGA
>JBJYWX010000056.1:9836-10350 GCA_046259695.1 Promineifilaceae bacterium (SeqCode)
CGCAGCGCGGCAGCCAACAGGAGGATGACAACCAGCCAGGGCAAAGGGCGGCGCACACGCGCCCAGCCTGGCCAGCTATCATCTTGCAGAAAAGGTAATACCTTGCTCATCAGACGCTAGATCAGGTGCAGGCGCATCGCCAGGGAAGCGGGCAGGATCGTTCCTAATACCTGCTTTTCTTCCTCGCCAATCACATTGAGCACGATCAGCCCCGCAGGGTAAATGATCACGCCTAGCAGCAAAGCCAACAGTAAATGTGCCTGGCTGGCGACAAGCATCACTACCATCATGATCAGCGTCACGAGCCACGGCCGCCCCATAAATGCCAGCCAGTCAACCCCCTCCATCCGCTGGCGCAAATAGTGCGCAAAAACGATCATCAAAACAACTTCAGAGAGGATGGTAGTGATTGAGGCGGCCACATAAGAGTAGCGCGGAATGAAGATCAGGTTGGCCACAATATTGAATCCCACCGCGATGGCAAAGGCGCGTGGCTGCAAACGTTCAAGACCGA
>JBJYWX010000057.1:0-5816 GCA_046259695.1 Promineifilaceae bacterium (SeqCode)
GCTGACGGAGATTCGCGACCTGCTGCTGGAGCAGAACAGGCAGTAAACAGTAGGCGGTAAGCAGTAGGCAGTAAGCAGTAGGCAGTAGGCAGTAATCAGTAATCGGTAACCAGTATGCAGTAATCAGTAGGCGGTTAACTGATTGCTGTTAACTGCCTACTGCTGACTGTTATATCCGCCGTACCCAGATATCGACCTCTTCGGTTGGGGCGCCGCGGGTGATGACCGGCGTGTGCGTGTCGTTGATGTAGCGCAGGATACCGGCGCTGTCTTCGATGCGCGCGGCGAGACTGTAAACGAACCGCTCGTCGATTTCGCCGGGGTCGTAGTTGATGGCAAATGGCAGCGGCGGCTGCTCGTCTCCGAGTTTCGTGATCTGTTCACCGAGCACGATGGCGGGCGCATCGGCGCGCGAGACGTCTTGCAGGCGCACGATTAGCAGCCAGCCGGGCTGAAGTTCGGCTGCGTCGCGAAACTGGACCAGCCCGCCGACCTGGGCGGTGCGGGTCTCAACCGGGCACTGGTGCAGCATGATCATCACGTCGCTGACCGGGTGGTCGCGGGTAATGACGTTAACGGGCTCGCCGCTTTGGAAGCAGAATTTACCGCTCTCATGCTCAATGCGGGCCTGTAAGAAGTAGTTGCGACGGCCGTCGATTTCGCCCCGTTCATAGGGGACAGAAAAATCGAAGGGTGCCTGTTTGCCGCCGGAGGTGAATGTATCCAGACCGATGATGGCCGGCTCCTCGCCCTCTGGCGGATGGTAAGCCAGTTCGACCACGATTGTGGCGTCTGGCGGCAGCGCGATGCGCTCGCGATATAGCAGCGTCCCGGTTACAAAGTCAATGGTCGGCTCACTCATTTCTGGTACCCCTTTAGCAAATAAGGGCGGCCGTTTGCGACCGCCCTTTCGGTTCTTATCCCTGGCCTACTGCTCCGGAACAGGCAGCTCGACCGGCCCCGAGATAGCGTACAGCAGACCCTGATTGTCCAGCATATAGGCCAGGATGGTTTGCACACTGCTGCCTACTTCGCCGGCAACCTGCCAGGTGCCGTCTTCCTGCACCGTGGCGACACGCCCGAATGGCACATCATCCACGGTGATCAGAATGCGATAGCCTGGTTCGGCCGTGCCCACGACGGTGAGGGTGGGCCCGCTGAAAACGGGCACGCCGGAGACATCGATGATCGGCGGGCTGATGCCGGCCGGCAGCGGCGGCAGGATGAGCTGCGGCAGCGCGTAGACAACACTTTCGCCTACCTCCGCCACATCCAGGACAGGCACGCCGCTGATCTGAACCGACGGCCCGCGATGGGTGACGCCGACATTGGTGCCCCCGAGCGTTTGCAGTACAAGACCGTCGGTCAAATCGTCCGGCAAATACTTGCCCTCGACAATCAGGTAGCGCATGATCTTGGCATACTCTTCAGGGTAATTCTGCCAGCCCAAGAGCAGCCCGGGCGGAATCGCTTCAAATGCCTCATCCGTAGGCGCGAAGAGCGTATAAGACCCTTCGACGTCGGCCAACGTTCCTTCGATTCCGGCGCTTTGCAGGCCTTGACGCAGCACGGTGAAAAAGTCCGTAAGCTCAAGCGCCTCCAGGACGGTCTCGGCGTCTTCCACCAGTACATCCTCAGGCGCGGCTTCGCCGGGCTCGGCCGTTGCCTCGACTTCCGGCGTGGCGGCTTCTTCGGTGGCCGTTGCTTCGGGTTCGGCCGTGGCTTCCGGTTCGGCTGTCGCCGGCGCCTCCGCGATAAGCTCGCCGGTGCCAGGCAGGGCGAACGGGCTGCCGAAGAGCAGGGTATCGCCAGCGGCATCGAGCAGGCGGGCGCGCAGGATCGCTCCGGCAGCGGGCTCGGCAATCTGGTACGACCACGTCCCGTCCTCAGCGACCGTCGTGGGGCCGAAGCTGCTGCCGAAGTTCGTGCCGTGGGAAGTCAGCTCCACGGTATCACCCGGCGCGGCCGTGCCGCTGACCGTAACCATGCCGGCATCATCTACTTCGCTGACCGCCGTTATTTCGGGCATCTGGCCCTCGGCGACCTGCACCGTGATCGGCCTGGACTGGCCGAGCCGGGTGGCGTCGCTGCTCAGGCCGAGCTGCACGGTGTGTTCGCCGGCGGGCAGATCGACGTCAAAGGAGAAGGTCCCGTCTTCGTTGGCCACGACCGTTCCCGCATCTTCGCCGTCGACGATAATGACCACTTCGCTGCCGGGTTCGGCCGTGCCGCTCCAAGTGAGAACACCGGCGGGCAGCTTGATGGCCATAACGGATGATCCCGCGGCGCCGCTGCCGGCTGCTTCTGCCGCTGTGGGCGTGGCCTCTTCGGCCGGATACGCTTCTTCTCCTGGATATGGTTCGGTCTGCGGCGGCTCAACGGCCGGCACTTCGCCGCCAGCGACCGCAGTCAAGCCCGCCAGGGCGTTATCCGGCAGGCTGAACTGCGGCAGCTCCAGTAGAGGCAGCTGCGCAGGCAGTTCGAGCGTGACCGGCTCCGACTGCGAGGTAGGATTGCCGTCGGCATCCAACTGGGCAAAGGCCAGGTCAAAGGTTCCAGGCGGAAGCGGTAGATCAATGGCCCACTGCCCATCTTCACCGGCCGTTGTTTCGGCGGCCACAGTGCCATCCACCAGAGCGGCAATGCGCGAACCGGCGGCGCTGCTGCCGGCAAGGGCGAGTGCCCCGCTGACAGGATCAAAAGCAGGCACAGAGCGGGCGGCAAGCTCTGGCTCCGGCGCCTCCGGCTGCAAAACGGGCAGGGACATGGCGGGTATGGTATTGATGACATTGCCGTCAGCATCCAGCATTTCGAGGTCGATCTCGTTGTCGCCGGCGGCCAGGATGGTGTCGAGCGTCCATTGGCCATTGCTATCGACATTCGCCGTGCCGACGGGTACGCCGTTGCTGAGCACGCGCACGGCCGTATCCGGTTCACCGCTGCCGGTGAGGGTCACCTGGCCGGCGACAAGGTCACTGTCCGGGAAATCAATGGTGGCGTCGACTGGCGTTCCGGTCTCGGGCACGGCCGTCTCGATAATGGCCGCTTCGGGCGTTGTCTCGCCCTCGGGCAGCGGCCCCAGGCTGATAATCATGACTTCGGGCGACGTGGCGACGGTGTTGCCCGCGCTGTCAAGCGCCTGCAGCTCGACACGCTGCACGCCTTCGGGCAGGTCAACATCCACCGTCCAGGTGCCGTTGGGATCGACCAGGGTACGGCCCAGTTCACGGCCATTGGCAACCAGAGCTACCTGGCTGCCCGGTGTGCCCATGCCGGAGAAAGTTTGCGCACCTGCTTCAAGGTGCGTGTTTGGCGCCGGAGAAAGCAGATCGGGTGCGCGCACTTCGGCGGGCGGAGCCGCCAACTCGGCAGCCGATCCGGACACCTCCGCCGTCGTATCTGCCGTTTGTGTTGACGCACCGGGCCGCGTCGCGGCGTACGCGGCAAAGATGGCGACAGCGAGCAGCGCGGCAATCGTGAGTTTAAAAAGGTCGTAATGACGGACGTCTTCGTCACTCCTATAATCACTCATTCCTCATCGGCTCCTTTCACGGCGGCGAGTTCCCGCGCCGCCGCAATCCAGCCCGCGAAGTCCGGTTTATGGAAAGCGGGCGGCCGGCAGACCTTTTCCAGTTCTTCCGGCGTAGCACTGGCCAGCGCCTCGTAGGTGCAGTAGCCGGCATTATAGAGGCGCCGTTCGTAAATAACGCCAATGCCCTCAAGCGGCTCAAAATCGTCGGGCGAACTGCCATCCCAGACGTGGTTAACGGTGCCGGTCTCGATGGCCAGGGCCATAGCTGATGCCCGCATAGCGGCCAGGTCCACATCCTGGAAGGGCATGACCTCCAGGATATCGCTGAGTGCTTCGTCTGAAAGCTGCGCGACTTCCCAATAGGAACCGACGCCCGCCTCAAAGAGGCGCCGCTCGTAAACCACGCCGACGCCTTCAATCGATTCCAGATCTTGCGGGCAGGAGACGTTCACGGCATCGGCGTAGGCCCTTGCGGCGCGGGCGACGCGCTTACCGGCCGCGCGCTGCTGTGCTTCATCGATCCAGGCTTCGAAGTCACGCCGGCGCAAACCGGCGCCAAGCGCAATCGCTTCTAACCCTTCCGGGGTCTGCGCGGCCACGTCGGCCAGCGTCTCAACGCCTGCCTCGCGGAAGGCCGCGGCATACGTTTCGCCCAGGCCATGAATGAGAAGGAGGCTGCCCGTATCGCGCGTATGCAGTTCATCTTGCAGGGCCAGCAGGGCATCCTGATTGCCGGCAGCGGCGAGACCGGCCTGGGCGATCCATGAATCGTAATCTACGCGGCGCCAGGCGGGCGCGCCAATAATCTCAGCGAGGCGCTCCGGTTCGGTGTCGGCCAGCTCGGCGAAGGTCAGGATGTCGGCCTGCTTCAGCAGCTGGCTGTATTTAGGACCTATGCCTTCGATTTGCTGCAGGTTGTCGCCTTCAATTTGCGCGGGAGTCACTTCCGCGAAGGTGCGGGCCTGCGCGCGCCAGCTCTCATAATCCAGTTTCTGCCAGTTCTGGGGCTCAATAGCGTCATCCAACTCATCATCCGAGGCAGCGGCCAAAGCGGCAAAGGTGGCGATCCCGCTCGCGGCCAGCTTCTCCGAGAAGCGCGGGCCGATGCCCTGAATGAGCTTCAGGTCATCCGGCTGTTCTGCCAGACCGATGATGGCCGCGCGCGCAGCTACCTGGCTGAATTCTTCGCTTTCTTCAAGTTCGGCCAGCTCGGCCGTTTCTTCAATCTCGCTTTCCAGGGCAACTTCCTCGAGCTCCTCAAGTTCCGCGAGATCGTCGGGCATGCCGGCAATGGCCTCTTCATCTAGGATGTCGGCTTCAATGAGCTCATCGAGTACGATGTCAATCTCGCCGTCGTGGTCCAGGTCCAGGCCCTCAATAGTTGAGTCGACAACCATGTCAACCTCACCGTCTTCGTCGAAGTCATATGTTTCCAGGACTTCTTCGACAATGAGTTCTCCTTCAATTTCAGGGAAGGGCTGCTCTTCGATAGCATCCAGATCGTCTTCCAGTTCGATGCCCGCGGTGCGAAAATCGTGCCCTTCGTCATCTTCTT
The DNA here is from genome assembly GCA_046259695.1 of Promineifilaceae bacterium (SeqCode). Taxonomy (GTDB): domain Bacteria; phylum Chloroflexota; class Anaerolineae; order Promineifilales; family Promineifilaceae; genus JAACFF01. The sequence continues at coordinate 5,088 of JBJYWX010000057.1, forward strand.
CCTCTTCCAAGACGTGCGTGGCGGCGACGCCCAATCCCAGGGCGGCAAGGCCGGCCTTCACCCGCATAGACCAGGCATCAAAACCCGGATCGTCAAGGCCAAGGGCGACCTGCACGGCGCCGTCGTCGGCGAGCAGCAGTTCATCAGCGCTGCTGATGCCGGCGTCAACCAGGCGCCCGGCATCGGATTCATTGATGCCGTCGACAGCCGTTAGACGGCCGATCGCCTGGATGCGCGCCGCGCTGACCAGGTTCTGCAGCTCGGCATTCTCGGCGCTCTGTTTTTCGAACTCCGATTGCAGTTCGGCCAGGCTGGTCTGGCACGCCTCCAATTCACCGCGCACGGTGCCCAGCTCGACATGTTCGGCCTCCAGGTCATTGTACCTGGCCTGCCAACTATCCAGGTCGGTCCGCGCGGCCTCGAGCGAGGCTTCCAGCTCCGCCGTTCGCGCCTGGGCAGCATCAAGCTGTTCCTGCAGTGCGGCGACGTCGCCCGCGCTGACGCGTCCTCTGCGCCAGTAAAGCCAGTCGATGATCCATTCAAGCAGCCAGCCGGCAAGCAGGCCAATAAGAAAACTGAGCAAATCGAAGTTCATAGCTAACCTCCTAAGTCGACGCTCCAGCGCCCGCCAGGCGCAATCAAGCCGGTGACCCTGATGGTGTTAAGCTCGGCACCCGGACAGGGGCAGAGTTACCATAATACTGCCGGCATTCTGATTATAATACAGAA
>JBJYWX010000058.1:0-2735 GCA_046259695.1 Promineifilaceae bacterium (SeqCode)
GTTAATTGGCTCCGACAAGCTTATTATACCATGAGACCACAGGCGCCTGATTGAGTTGGGACCGCTGCGCCTGGATTCGCCTTGGCGCCGCTACTCAGTCTGTTGGGTCCCAGCCGGGCTGCCCTGGTTGATCGACGGTCATGCCGCTTACGATAGCACGCCGCTTTGGGACGGACAAAGCCTGGCGCCGCGCAGGCCCAGCTTTCCATAGGGCGAAAATCTGGCCGCTATTGCGCAGAAATGGTAGGGGCGAGGCGATTGGGTATAACCGCGGCATAACCATAGATCATGCCCGCCCAATCGCCTCGCCCGCCCCCTAGTCGCGCGCGAGGCAAACAGCGCGGCCTAGAGGAGGTTAAGGTCAGGCGCCGGCGTCCTGCCGCAGCAGGCCCGCCAGGTTGTCCAGAGTCGATTCCCAGCCGGCGATGACGCCCATTTCTTCGTGCTTCCGCTTGTCGTCCAGCGTGGGATGGGCGATTTGGATCGTGACCTTGGTCCGGCCGTTCACGTCTTCGAAAAGCGTGGTGGTGACCATGCCGCTGGGCAGCTCAACCGGATCCGGCGGTTCAAAATTCTCGCCAAATTCATCCGTGGCCACGATCTTTTCCTGCGGCACGATTTCCAGGAAGGCCCCTTCGGAAGGATATTCGGTGCCGTCGGGACCAATCATCACATAGATATAGCGGCCGCCCACTTTCAGCTCTTGCAGGTCGACGCGCGTTTGAAATCCTTCCGGGCCGAACCACGCTTCGATCTGCTGCGGATCGGTCCAGGCATGCCATACGCGCGCCACAGGGGCGTCGAATAGGCGGGTAATGGTCAGAGTCAGGTCTTCTACGTTTGGTTGAGTCATGGGTAAGCTATCTCCTTATAGGGTTGAGTGACTGGTCATTCGACCGCCGCGCGTTCTCGTTGGATCTCGGACAACAGATCGGCCAGGCGCTGCCACGTCTCGCGCGCGCCGCCCTCCATGCCCGATTCGATCGTGCCGTCGTAATCCGCCAGCGAGCCATAGACGGCCGTTACGGTCATCCGCGTTTTACCGTCCTCTGTTTCGCTGAGGATCGTGGTCTCCGTGCTTTCGTGGCCCGGCCCGATCGGTTCAAAGTTGAACGTCTGCACCAGGCGGGCCGGTGGATCGAGCTCCTTGTAAACGCCGCTAAAAGGCATCTCGTTGCCCTGGCCGTCGTCGCTGATAAAGCGCCAGCGGCCGCCCACGCGCACGTCCATCTCCTCCACGCGGGTGGGATACTTCTCCGGCCCCCACCAGCTGGGGATGAGCGCCGGATCGGTGATCGTGCGCCAGACCCGCTCGCGCGGCGCGTCAAAAACACGTTCGATCACTACCGTGCATTCGTCGCGCTTGTAAGTAAAGGTTGTGTCGGTCATTTTGGTTCTCCTTGTGGTTCCTTATCTTGGTTGGTGACTATGCGAAGCATTGCCTGACGCCGGCCGTTAGCCGTCTTCTTCCGCGTCCCCCTCGCTTCGAGGGGCCCGTTCTGTCTCAGCGGCCAGCAGCCTCTCCAGGCGATCCATACGGCCGTCCCACTGCCGCCGCGTGCGCCGCGCCCACGCTTCCAGCTCGCCTACCCCACCGGGGACGAGGCTGTACAGCCGCTGCTGGCCCTGACGCTCCACGGAAACAAGCTTCGCCTCGCGCAGCACCTTCAGATGCTGCGAGATCGCCTGCGGCGTCACCTCAAACTGCTCGTAAATCGCCGAAGCCGGCAGCTGCCCCTGCTGCGCCAAAATCTCCAAAATCTGGCGCCGCGTCGGTTCCGCCAAGGCCGCAAAAACATCCATGAACATATTGTAAAGCATAGGCTTAATTAAGTCAATACTTAAATAATAAGACGCAAATCCGCAACTCATGACAAATGTCACTTGTGCCCCCACGGCCCTGTCGCCTACCATGTAAAGGGAGTTTGCCGCCGCTAGATGCTTCGCCCGGCGCGAACCAGCCAGCATCTTTTCGGCCGCCCCTACTTTATTAACAACAGGGAGGTGATTATCGCCTAAGACATTGACCGTCCGCTGCGCAGCCGGTCTCCTTTGGGAGCGCTGCAATTTCGTTTATAGGGAAGGCCACTTATTTGTAGGGAGCAAACCGGTATGTTAAGTAAGAAAACAACCATCACCCTGTTCCTATCAATCGTCACCCTCGTGCTCATCACCTCGCTGGGAACCGCGGCGGCAGCATCTGTGCTAAGCGATAAGGAACAGCTCGGCAAATCCATATTCTCTGACCCCCATCTATCCGTAAACGGCAACCAGTCTTGTGCCTCCTGCCACGGCCCGGAAGTTGGCTTCACCGGCCCGATCCAAGACTTCAATGCCCACGGCGCCGTCTATGAAGGGTCCATTCCCGGCCGCTTCGGCAACCGCAAGCCGCCTAGCGCTGCCTACGCCACTCAGAGCCCCATCCGCTTTCAAGACAAACATGGGACCTGGATAGGCGGTAATTTCTGGGACGGCCGTGCCACCGGCGAAATACTGGGCAGCCCCGCCGCCGACCAGGCGCAAATGCCGTTCCTCAACCCTGTGGAACAGGCCTTACGCGACAGCGCCTGCGTTGTCTATTACGCCTGCAATCCCGCCGTCCCCGCTGGCTACCCCGTTTCCTTGCAAGCCGTCGAGGGCGTTGCGGCCTGCGCCATTACCTGGCCCGCTGACATCGAGGCCCTCTGCGCCACCGAAGGCGCAGCCGTGCCCTTATCCGCCGACGACCGCGCCAC
>JBJYWX010000059.1:0-1831 GCA_046259695.1 Promineifilaceae bacterium (SeqCode)
AAAAGCGGCCACAGCCCGCGATGATGTGACCACCTGATTCTTTAATTCTTCTACGCTTTTTTCAACAAAAAAAGCGGAACTTGCCAGTGCAAGACTCCACTCAAGCGACGTATAGTATAGCACAATCTGTCTCACAAGCTGAAAGGCTGACGAGCTGATAAGCTGAGTTGCTAACATCCTGTTAAAATTAGAGCATATGCCTGACCTGTCGGTAATTATCGTCAATTACAACACGTGTCGCCTGCTGGATGAGTGCCTGGCCTCCCTGCAAACGGCCGTTTCCCCGCCAAAAGGTCTGGAGATCATTGTCGTCGATAACGCCTCCAGCGACGGCAGCCAGGACATGGTGCATGAGAAGTACCCCGAGGTACGGCTGCTGGCCTGCACGGAAAATCGCGGTTTTTCAGCGGCCAATAATTTGGGCGCCGCGCAGGCAAACGGCCGTACGCTGCTCTTCCTCAACTCCGATACGGTGCTCAGCGAAGAAGCGCTCATCCAGCCCTTCAATTACCTGGCCGCTCATGAAAAAGCCGGCGCAATCACCGTGCGCCTTGTCTATCCCACTGGGGAACGCGACCCTGATAATCACCGCGGCTTCCCCACGCCCTGGAATGCGCTTTGCCATTTTAGCGGGCTGAGCCGCCTCTTCCCCGGCAGCCCGCGCTTTAATGGTTATTTCCAATCCTACGCCGATTTTGAACAGACCCATCCCGTGTCTGTGATTGCCGGTTCCTTCATGATGATGCCCCGAACAGTCTTTGACCAACTGGGCGGTTGGGACGAAACCTACTTTTTTTACGGCGAAGACATTGACATCTGCTATCGCATCCAGGAATTGGGTTATGAGATTATCTATTACCCGCACGTGGAGGTCTTACACTATAAGGGGGCCAGCTCAGGACTGCGCAAAGAATCGGCCGATATCGCCGCCCCGCCCAAGGAGACCCGCGTCAAAGTCGCCCGCGAATCCGTCAGGGCGATGCAGGTCTTCTACGAAAAATTCTACAGTGACAAATACCCCCGTCCACTCACCACCATCGTCCTGGCCGGCATCTGGACTCGCGGCCAGCTGCGCATCCTCAAGCACCAGATTAAGTAACTTTTAGCTGTAAGCTATCAGCTGTCAGCTATTGTCTGCTCCAGAAGGCGATGCTGCCGCCGGCTAAATTTGTCGTTTGCCCGCTCTCTGCGTCGATCAGGGTGACTTCGCTGGGATTCCCGTTGGCGAGTGGGAGCACAAACGATGCACTGTCCGGCGACCAGATCTGGTGGCTGAAAGCGTACTGGTCAAAATAAGGCAGAAATTGGGTCATGAAGATGGCCGAAAAGCCCGTTTCTAAAATTCTGCGCCCTTCGCCGCTCTCAACATCGATCACCGTGACGCGGAAGGAGTGGGGTGGTATTTGAGCTGTGGGCTGGTTCAAACTGCTGCTATCAAGGCGCGCTAGCCGGCGCTCTTTCTCATTTCGAACCTGGAATTCTTCGCCCAGGGGGCCGCTGTCTGGCACGCTGATCGCCACAATTTTACGGCCGTCGGGAGACCAAAAGAAAGCCACCACGGTTTCCGCGGAAAGCAGGCGAATATCGCCCGTTTGCGGGTCCATCAAGCGCAGCGGACCCCAGGGACTCTCTGAGTCTCGCGCGTCACCGCTGATGAAGGCTAGTTCATCGCGCGCGGGGCTCCAGGTGAAAGCCGCCGATCCGGCGTGGCGCCGGCTGGCTTCCTCACCTCTCTGGCGATCGTCGATGACAATCCATGTTGTACCCCCGGCCTGAAATTGAGAATAGGCCCAGTAACGGCCGCTTTGTGAAATACCCGGGGCCTGGAAAG
>JBJYWX010000060.1:0-14713 GCA_046259695.1 Promineifilaceae bacterium (SeqCode)
CCGCTCAGGGCTGGTTTTCGGTATCGTGAGGAAGCGGTGGAAAAAGACAGGAGCAGCGAAGAGAACCCCCAGGACGGAGAGGTGGAGGAGCCCGCAGCCGAAGCCGGCGAGGACGAGTCTTCCACACCGCCGGACGAGTCCAGCGACGATGACGCTTAAGTGTACCGGCAGCGCAGGTTAGCTTCTTTACCCATAACTTGCAGGTAACAAGGTAGTACTATGGAAGATCTCGATCAAACGGCCGAAGTGATTCGCCAAGACTTTGAACAGACCAGCGCCGCGCGTGACAAAGCGTACCAGAGTTCGCGCAGCCTTATAAGCCTTTGCGCGCGCGCCATCCGCGCCATCCATCGTGACGAATGGCAGAACGCCCAAGCGCTGATCGCCGAAGCTGGCGCGGCTGTCGAAGAGCTGATAGCCGGCGTGCGCGATTACCCCGCGCTCTATTTCGCCGGGTACACGCAGGACGCGATAAAGGAATACGTCGAAGCGAATCTCACGTACGCCCTGGTACATAACCAGCCGCTGCCCCGCCCGGAAGATCTTGGCGCGGAATACAACACCTGGCTCAACGGCCTGGCAGAAGCGGCGACGGAGCTGCGGCGGCGCATCCTCGATATCATGCGCCACGGCCACAGCGAAGAGGCAGAGCGCCTGCTGGATGCGATGGACCAGATTTACAGCATTCTGGTCACTTTTGATTTTAACGACAGCATCACCGGCGGCCTGCGGCGGCGCACCGACACCGTGCGCGCGGTTTTGGAGCGCACACGCGGCGATATCACCACCAGCCTGCGCCAGGCGGAACTGGAAGCTGCCCTGGAGGCTCTGGAAAACCGCCTGCGAGCGAATTCGCCCCTCGCGGACTAGTCAACCGGCATCGGACGGACGGCCAAGCAGGAGCAAGCCTAACCCAAGGCCGGCTAACAGCCCGGCTGCGGCGTAAAGCGGCAGGCGCTGCCAGACGCTGAGGATATCGAACGGTGTAAATTCCGGGCCGTGCGCATGGAGACCGGTCTTCACGGCCATGAGAAAGAGCGTTAGCAGTACTGTCCCCACCCCAAACGACAGGCCCCATAGAGCCATTACGGCCAGACCCGGTAGCGGGCTAAACACGTGACCGGCCATGACGCGCCGGAAAAGAGTGTAGAAAATCATCGCCGTGGTCAAGAAACCAAAAAGCTGGACCCGCGCCAGGTCTCCTTCGAGCATGCTCCAGAACACGGCGGATATGCCCCAGGCAATCAGCAGCCATTTTGATCCAGGAAGTCGCGCAGGTATTTGCATTGTCTTAATGATTGCCCGCGGCTAAAGCCATCATTTGCTAGAATCAATCACGAGCCATACGGTTTAATAAATTTTCATTTGAGGAGAACGCAAAATGTCAGACGATCCCATTAGCGATGCACTTAATCGTATACCCTACGGTTTTTACAGCCTTACCTCCTGCTACGAGGAAGATGCCAACGCCATGGTCTTCAACTGGTTCAGCCAGGCCTCATTTACGCCACGTCTTGTTATGGTTGGCCTATCGAAAACTGCTTACACCCACAGCTTGGTCGAAAAAAGCGGTGTCTTTGCCGTTAATGTATTCAACCAGGACGATCAGGATGTAATCACGCAGTTTACCAAGAGCCGGGCCAAGGCACCGGATAAGTTGGCGAATGCCAGCTTTGAACCTGGCGCGGTAACAGGATGCCCCAAGCTTGAAGGCGCCGCAGTTTTTCTAGAATGCAAAGTTGTAGAAATCGTGGACGCCGGTGGAGACCACGACATTGTGATAGGTGAAGTCGTGAATGCCGAAATCCTGAAGCCAGGCGCAGTAGAAGACACGCTTACCCTGCCTGATATGGGCTGGAGCTACGCCGGCTAGTCAATTGGCGCATATGGCGCGGAGACAATCTCGCACGTAGCCGCGCCATATTTCTTTCGCGGATTAGGGAGCCTCCGGCGTGACGACGAAGCCCTTTGGCACTTGCTGCTCAAACTTGGGTGCCGGCTCAGGGGACTCGTCGGTAAAGACAATATTCTCAAAGCCCAAACCGCTTAAAAAACCGATCATATACTCGCGCGCGTTATTGTTCGCCCGTTCCAGTATCTCGCTTTCGTCGGCAGCCTGGCGAATCGCTTTTTCGGCCTCCTGGCGCACCTGGGTCTCCAGCGCAGGATCGGCGCGGGTTAAGATGCCCGTGTCGCGATCGGCGACATAGGATCGCTCGTTGTCCAGAACCGGAATATCGGCAAAGATTTCAGCATCAGGCAGATGAACGTAGACGGTCACCGGATCGTACACCTGCAGATCACCCTCCGCCATCTTTGAAAAATCCACCCCGGCAAATACCTTACCATTGGCGACAAAGATCATCGACTCGCCGAGCGCTCCCCATAAGATATCCTGCTTCGTCTCCGCAGTAATTATCTTCTCAAACTCAATTGATGCCGTTTCCAGGCGAGCCAAGTCCCTGATCTCGCGCACGATGGTAGTCGCATTCGGCAGGATAACGGGTGTTACTGGCAGAGCGAGCTGGCGAAAAAGATCGGTCACAGGCTCAACGACGGAGTCTTTAGCCCGGTTCATGCCCATGCCGACGCCTACCACCGTTACGGAAGCAATGCAGAAAAACAAGACTACTGATAACAAGGCCAGGTTGCGCAGCAGATTGCCGCCTTTGCCGGCTGTTGGCTCTGGCGGCGCCGGCGCGGTGGGCGGCGCTTCTTTTACCGGCGCCTTGTCGCGTACCGGTTCACCCAATGGTTCTTGCGCGCGGGGTTGCCCGCTTGATTCAACTTTCTTCTCATCCATAGGCAAAGAGTGCTCCAGATTGCGGTATAGTAATAGCAATCACTAAGTTCTATACGTGACAGCGCCTGAAAACTCTCACATCAGCTTGCAGGATCAGTTTGTCACTATGCTGAAGTGGCTGGTGCAGCAGCGCTTCAGCTTGCAGGAGTTCAATGAGCGTACATGTTGCGACCTGCATTATCGAATTAAACTTGGCTGGCGTCAGCTCGCTGAAGGAAAAGCGGCGCATCGTGAAGCCGATTCTCGCGCGACTGTCTCGCGAATTTAATGTCGCGGTCGCTGAGGTCGACCAACAAGATGTCTGGCAATCGGCCGTCATTGGCCTTGTGACCTTGGGCAATGACAGCGCCTATCTGCACGGCCTGCTGGAAAAATCGGTCGCCTGGCTCGAGCAGACGCGCCCGGATGTGCCGATCGAATACTACACAATCGAGTTCCGATAATGCCTCCCGCAGCCGGAATCAGCTCCTTTTGGCCCTTTCGAATTCATATTCTAATTCGCGCAGCTTCTGCTCCCTGGCGCGATTCGCGTCTTCAACGGCCGCGTTCCAACGCGCCTCCGCGCCATCGATCAGTTCTTCACCCGAAGCCGGCGTAAACAGAACAGTCAAGACGCCGCCTACCAGTGCGCCGGACAATGCACCGGCCGTGAAACTCCAGAATTTGCTCATAGTTAATTCCTGTTCGCTCGCTAACCTGCCTTCATTATACTCGAGGCACGAGAACTTCCCTAAGCTTTTAGAATAGTTAAAATAGCTCCGTGGCGAATGTCGCGTGGGCCGACTGTACGCCGGCCGGCACTTTGTTACAGTCCAGCAGAGGTGATAGGTGTAATGTCAGAGTATATTGAGATAAACACGGAAGAGAGCGATGATGACGAAACGCTTTTCGTCTATACCAATCTGCAGCTCACAGACGGAACGGCCGAGACCTATGCGACGCGCAGTGATCTAGCCGTCGGATCTCCCCTCGCTCAGGCTCTATGGGCAGTTGAAGGGCTGCGCTATCTTCAGATGGAAAACGGCGAAATGGTTGTTCGCCGCGAGCAGGAAGCCGAATGGCATGCACTTGTTGATGATATAACGGCCGTACTAAAAGACTTCTTCCTCTAGCCCTTCTGCTAGAGGACCTCATCGCCTACTACTCATCCTGCTCAGCGAGCACCAGGGCAATATGGAGCTCGTCCAATTGCTTAGCCGCGACTTCCGACGGCGAGTCGGACATAAGATCGGTAGCCTGGGCCGTCTTGGGAAAAGCAACTACCTCGCGGATATTGGGTTCGTCTGCCATCAGCGAAACCAGCCGGTCGATGCCCGGCGCGATGCCCCCATGCGGCGGCGCGCCGTACTCAAACGCTTCCAGCAAGTGACCGAATTGCTCGCGCGCTTCCTCCATGGTAAAGCCAATCAGCTCCATGATCTTGCGCTGCAGCGGCCGTTCGTGGATTCTGATACTGCCCCCGGCGACTTCAAGACCATTGCAGACCAGGTCATATTGCTCGCTCAGGACGGCCGCGGGGTCTGTATCCAGCAGCGGAATGTGTTCGCGCTTCGGTGATGTAAACATATGATGGCTGGGCGCAAAGTGTCCATCTTCCAACTTCTCCTCGAAAAGCGGGAAATCAACGACCCACAAGAACGCCAGTTCCTTCTTGTCACTCAAACCGAGGCGTCCGGCCATTTCTGTGCGCAGCGCGCCTAACACGGTGTTAACCACCGATTTTTCCCCGCTGGCGATCAGGACCAAATCGCCGGGTCCGGCCCCCATTCGGTCCGTTATCGCGATCAATTGATCTACGGTAAAGAACTTCGTAATTGACCCGCGAATCTCGCCTGTGTCGGGCTGGATCGCAAGCCATGCTAATCCCTTCGCGCCTTCCGCCTTGGCCAGGTCCTCCAGTTCCGCGAGCTGCTTACGGCTATACGAACCGCACCCTGGCACACAGATCGCTTTCACGGGCTTGCCCGCCGCGACGTTCTCGGCAAAGACGCGGAAGGCACTGTCCGCGACCAGATCGGCAATGCTCACTAGTTCCATACCGTAGCGAATATCCGGGCGGTCCGTGCCAAAGCGGTCCATGGCATCGGCATAACTGATCCGGGGAAACGGTCCGGGCGCAAGCGGCACCAGGCTCACTTCATTGACCATACCGGTTACCAGCGCTTCCAGAAGATCGAGTATGTCGTCGCGCTCGACAAAGCTCATCTCCAGATCGAGCTGGGTGAACTCGGGCTGGCGATCGGCGCGCAGATCCTCATCGCGGAAGCAGCGCGCGATTTGAAAATAACGCTCGTATCCGGCCACCATCAGCAGCTGCTTAAGCTGCTGCGGGCTTTGCGGCAAGGCATAGAATTTGCCAGGGTGGACGCGGCTGGGAACCAGGTAGTCACGCGCTCCTTCCGGCGTACTCTTGAACAGGATCGGAGTTTCTATTTCCAGGAAGCCCCGGTCACTGAGGAAATCGCGGATGAACTTGACCGCCTTGTGCCGGACGATCAGGTTGCGCTGCAGCCGCTCACGGCGTAGGTCCAGATAACGATACTTCAGGCGCAGGCTCTCCTCGACAGTCTCATCACGATCGATGGGGAACGGCGGGGTCTTGGCTGGATTGAGAATCACCAGGTTATCTACCAGGACTTCAATTTCTCCGGTCGGCAAACTGTCATTTTCCATACCTCCAGGCCGGCGGCTGACTTCTCCTGTAACCTGAAGCACATATTCGCTGCGCACCTGGTCGACCTGCGCGAATGCTTCCGCGGAACGGCCGCTGTTGATCACTACCTGGGTCTTACCATCGCGGTCACGCAGATCTATAAATACAACGCCACCCATATCGCGCCGCCTGTTAACCCAGCCGGCAAGAGTCACTTCCTCACCGACATTTTCCGCACGCAATTCGCCGCATGTATGTGTCTTTAGCATCTTAAATCGGTCCTCAAAAACAAAGGCGCAACAAGCTGCGCCTCGAGTATCCTGGTTGCTGCTCGTACCGGCCGCAACAATGCGCGGAATTGTATCATGCTGCCTGCCCCGCGACAAAGCTGACCCCTGTTCGAGTATGCCCAGGCTGCCGTTGGCGCTCTCCGTTGGCAGCCGTCATTTGCGAAAGCCATTTATTCAGAAAATGTTGATAAAAATTGACATGCACTGCTTGCTCTGCTAGAATCCGACCTATCGATTGGCATCAATAACATTGCCCATTATGGAGTAGAGAGATGTTGGATTCTCTAGAACAAACAACTACCGAGACCATTTTCCTAACAGACGAAGCGATCGAAGTAATTCGTGGTTTGCTCGTTGAAAAAGAAGTGCCGGATTACGGCCTGCGCGTATTCGTCGCGGGTGGTGGTTGCTCGGGCTTGCAGTATGGTATGGCACTGGAAGCGGAAGCACGGCCCTACGATCACGTCATCGAGAAAGACGGGATCAAGGTGTTTGTCGATCCCACCAGCATGATGTATCTGAACAATGCAACGATTGGCTATGAGGACAGCTTGATGGGCGGCGGCTTTAAGATTGATAATCCCAATGCCGTGTCTTCCTGTGGTTGTGGCTCTTCGTTCAAGACTGAAGGCAGCCAGGATGCCGCTTCGGCAGCCGGAGGTTGCAGCTGCCACTAAAGGATTCTTCCCTTTTCGCAGCGCAAAATTGTTTAGGCAGCGAGGCCTCTGTGACAAGAGGGCCTCGCTTTTTTCTTAACTGATGTCAGCCAAGTATTTCACCGTCGACGAAGCGAATGCGCTCCTGCCCAGCCTAAAGCCGCTTATGGGTGAATTGCTGGAGAGACGCGCGCGAAGCGTGCAGTTAGGGCGCGAGGTCTCAGAGGAGCTGCGACAAGCTCACATCGACCTTGGGGGCCCTATCTTCTCGGAGCTGACGATGGAATTCGCGACCATCGAGCGCCTACTCAATCAAATCAAAGCAACAGGCTGCGTGGTCAAGAGCCTTGAAGGCGGTTTGTTGGATTTCCTGGCTACTATTGATGGCCGTGACGTCTACCTGTGTTGGCGTTACGGAGAGCCCTCCATTTCCTTCTATCACGAACTACACACGGGTTTTCGCGGCCGCCAGCCGCTGGCCTAACTGTTCTGCCCATAACGCGCTGACAACTTACCCGCCTTACACATTATTGTGCTGGCTCTTTTCGCAGCTTGAAGCAGCCCGTTGTGGTATGCTAGCGCGAGTCATATCGCAATCAGGTAACTATCGATTTATGTTAGCCATTTCGCGCTGCCCTAAGTGCAACGTTTCCGTTGATGAGGAAAATGGGGCGTGTCCGCGGTGCGGCCGCTTCTATTGCCTTGAGTGCGGCGCGGAGCTTGCGCAGGATGCCCCATCCTGCGCGCAATGTGGCGCCGAATTCGCGAGCTACTGCTCTTCTTGTGATCGTGAAGTGCCTGATACGGCCGACTTCTGCCCCCACTGCGGTGCGTCCCTTACGGACGACGAAACAGAAAGCGAAGAGCAGAGTTCTCTGCAGGACATTCAGCTTATCTTGCCGGCGCAGTATACCGCCTCCTGCCCTATCTGTGACTCGCAGGTATACCTGGAAGATGGATTTTGCGGCTACTGTGGCGTTTTGTTATGCAGCCGTTGCGGTCAGGCCATCGAGGAAGGGGACGAGATCTGCCCTCACTGCGGGACCCGGCTCTTTTTCAACTGCCCTCTCTGCGAGTTTGAGCTTGTCAGCGGCAGCGATCAATGCCCCAACTGCAACGCACTCGTCCCCAACTACTGCACCAACTGCCAGGCTGCGCTGCCGCGCGATGCGCTCGAATGCCCCGTATGTGGTGTTCCAGTCAGGGTTACCAAACGGCAGACCGCACGCATCATCCATTCACTACGTGTAGGTGAACAGACAGTACAGGTCGCGGCGTGCCCAGGCTGCGGCGGCCAGCTTTTTGTCGACGACGGGCAGTGTGAGACGTGCGGTTTTCGCATTTGCCCTACATGCCAGATCGTGCTCGATGAGGACGAATTAATCTGTCCGCGCTGCGGCCCGGAGAAGGCGCAGATCGTTTACGCGACCTCGCAGGGACGCGCCTGTAAGTACTGCGGCCAACCGTTGGAGGCTTCGACCACGACCTGCAGTCACTGCGGGCGCATGCTCTTTTGTCCCGAATGTTCTGCGCCGCTAAATGAGGAAGATGATTCCTGTCCCGTTTGTGGCGCGGAGTTTGAATACGAGTGCCCAGATTGTGGCGGCACGGTCGCCGCCGAGGACGAATTCTGCCCCCATTGTGGGGCGGAGTTTAGCGATTCCTGACGCGATGCTAAGCGCCCACTTCATGGGCCTGGCGCGCGAATCTCAACGCTTCTTCAACGCTTTTGATCTGCCCGGCAGCCTGGTTTTCCTCGATGAGCTGCAGCAAACGACCGATCTCCGGACCTGGCGGCAGATCAAGATAATCCATTAGATCGCGGCCGTTCACCAAGGCCGGTGGCTTGACCGTTTCTTCATACTGGTTGAAGTAGAATTCGAGCAGCGAGGTTACAAGCGCCAGCAGATTAGACCACACTTGCTCGTTGCCCGGTCCATTATAGGTAGCAAGGTGATCGGCCAGCGCGAGAAGGGCAACATCCAGGCCACTGGCGCCTCCGGCTTTGAAATAGCGATAAGCCGCGCGCCGGCTCAGTTCACCACCCTGCGCATCAGCCAGCAGAAGAGGGCGCATGTGTTCCGCCACGATGCGGCTGACCTGATCGATCGCCTCATTGCTAAAGCACAAATCACGTAGGCGGGCCGCCGCCAATAGCGCGCCGGCTTCCGCATGGCCAAAGAAACGATAACGGCCATCCTCCTCTTGCGTGATTGTTTGCCGCTTGCCGGCATCATGGAATAACGCGGCCAGCCCTAAAATCGTTTTCCCGTCCAGACCGCCAACGACAGGCCGGTTGAGATACTCAGCAAGTGGAGCCAAATAAGGGAAAAGAGCGGCACGCATTTGATCCAGCAGGTCGTCAGGCGGCACCGGTGTCTCGAATAACCCAGCTAACAGATACTCCAACCATCGAAGCACCGAGATAGTATGCGCCAGCACCGGTTCATAGTGGGGCGGTGACTGGGGCACAGGCGCCAGCGCTTCAAGCTCCGGCAGGACGGGCGCCAGCAGACCTAAGGTGTGCATCTGCATAACGGCCGCAGCCGTGCGCGGCCCGTCAACAATCTTTACCAGTTCGTCGCGCACGCGTTCGGCAGAGACCGTAGCCGGAAGGAATACGGACGCGGCAAGTACCGCTTCTTCGGTATCTCTCGTCAGTTCAAACGCCAATTCCGCCGCCAGGCGTATCGCCCGCAGCGCGCGGACCGGGTCATCCAGCAGCGCCTCAGCATGAGTCAGGCGAATCCGGCGCGCCAGCAGATCGGATAAGCCGCCCAGCGGATCGATAAGCGAGTCTCTCGTACGCGCGGTTGCAGGCAGCGCCATGGCGTTGATCGTGAAATCACGATCGTAAAGATCGGCAAGCAAATCAGCGTCCCGATAGGTTGCCACATCGACGGTTACGCCATCATCCGTCAAAACTATGCGGCCAGTTTCACGCTCCTTGTCGAGTATGTAGGCGGGCGCTCCGGCAATGTCTCCCAAGCGAAAAGTAAGCCGTAAGGCATCCCTGGGCACAACAAAATCGAGATCATGACTCTCGCGCTCCAGGAACGCATCTCGCACCGCACCGCCTACCAGGTAGGCGGGCAGACCTTCACGTTCTAGGAAGGGTCTAGTTGTTTCTACCAGAGGAGCCAATGGCAGCGACTCGGAAGTTTCATCTTCTATGAAATGCAGAAAGAAGTTCTCCGAAGGATCAATGGCCAGGGCAGCGCGATAGACCCGGACGGCCGAAGCACCGGCGGCAAGCAGTTCCGATCCGCGCGTAGCGACCCATTGGCCAAGGTATGAAGAAAGCTCGGTCACTCGTCAAACAAGTATTTAAACACACTTGGCTTAAGAACGGCGATAAAAGGCAAATTGCGGTATTCCTCGGCAAAGTCCAGGCCGTAGCCCACAACAAATTCGTCCGGAATCTCAAAACCAGTGTAATCGACAGCGACATCGACTTCGCGGCGTGCGGGCTTAGATAATAAGGCACAAATGCGTACGCTGGCCGGTCCGCGCGCGAGCAAGTTCCGTCGCATGTATTCCAACGTCCGGCCACTGTCGATAATGTCCTCCACAATCAACACATTGCGGTCTGTAATGGGGGCCTTAAGGTCCATAATGATCTGCACAGCACCGCTGCTGGTTGTACCAGCGCCATAGCTCGAGATGCCCATGAAGTCGATCTCATGCGGCCGGGCAAGGGCACGGCTCAGATCGCCCAGGAACATGTACCCTCCCTTTAATACACAGATCAGCAGCAGGTCTGGCTCGTCCCTGTAGTCAGCCTCGATCTGAGCCGCCATCTCAGAAACCCGCACGCGCAGCTGCTCTTCACTGATCAATACGCCGGCAACATCTTCACTCAGGTCGCGGTAAGCGGTCGTGGTCATCAAACCCTCTCCTCGCGTGCTTTTATCACTTGGTGGCACTCACGGCAGCGCGCCTCGTACACTTCGGCCGCGCCGACGAGGACCACCGGATCATCATAAGCGGCCGGGTGGCCGTCGATCAGGCGCTGCGTACGGCTGGCCTCGTCCCCACAGATAACGCAAATGGCATGTAGCTTACTGACCTGCTCGGCGCGGGCCATGATCTGCGGCATAGGGCCGAATGGCTCGCCGCGGAAATCCATATCCAGCCCAGCGCAGATAACGCGTTTGCCTTCTTCAGCCAGAGCCTCACAGACCGCTATGACGCCAACATCGAAAAACTGTACTTCATCGATGGCTACCACCGTCGTATCTGGTCTGAGCTGGACCAGGATTTCGGCCGAATTATCGACTGGCTGCGCTTCGATGCCAATTCCATTATGCGAGGTAACCTTCTGCACGTGAAAGCGTTGGTCAATCGCGGGCTTAAACACCTGGACCTTCTGCTTGGCTATCACGGCCCGCCGGATGCGGCGAATTAATTCCTCTGTCTTGCCGCTAAACATGCTTCCGCAGACCAGTTCAATTCTTCCCTTAGTATGTCTCGTCACTGTACCTCCATCTCCAGTACGGGCCAACCGCTTCATTAGCTGTAAGTTACCGGCGATAATCTACTCCAGCCTAGTTTACCGCCAGAAGCTGGAGCTGAGTAGGCATTAAAAACAAAAAGGGCAGGCGCATTGGCGATGCACCTGCCCTATGGACATTGCTTACTAAAGGCGTAGCGAACTAGATAAGATGCTCGTTGCGCAGGAAGCGCTTGATGTCGATCAGCGCCTTCTGGCCGATACCAGAAATCGCCAGCAGGGCATCATCTCCCTTCTCTAGCAGCTCCAGCACATCACCGACCGTCGTTACTTCAGCCTCAACCAGGGCGTTGGTCGCCCTCGTACCCAGTGCCATGGAATCTACGGTCAGCTTGGAAGGATCCCGTTTTTCAGCTTCTTCCTGGGCGACGGTGCGAAGTTCCTCACGGCGCTGCAGGCGGCGCATAAAGCGATCAACCTGTCCTTCCGTGTCCAACAGGCGCTGCGTGCCGGTATAAAATGGATGCGTTCCCGACCAAATTTCGACCGAGATCTCAGGCATGGTGGAGCCGACAGTCATCACCTCTTCGCCTTCAACGATGACTTTGGCATCCGGGTACCACTGCGGATGGATATCTTCTTTCATGGGTGAATTACACCTCCTCCACCGGATAAACGCTGACGACTTTACGGCCGTGTTTGGTCTCGAATGTAACCTGGCCCTCAATCAACGCGTAAATGGTGTAGTCCCGGCCCAAACCAACGTGGTTGCCCGGCCTATATTTTGTTCCCTTCTGGCGAACAATAATGTTGCCAGGAATGACATACTCGCCACCGTAACGCTTCACGCCCAGGCGTTTCGAATTACTATCCCGGCCATTTCGTGTTGAACCTGCACCTTTCTTATGTGCCATTGTTCATGCTCCTTTTCTATGGTTAGATACTATCAAACCTTAGCCGGACACGATCTCGTCTACACGCAGCCGCGTATAGCTTTGTCGGTGGCCTTGACGGCGACGATAGCGCTTCTTTGGCTTATATTTCCAGACAAAAATCTTCTTACCACGGTATTGATCTACTACGGTGGCCCTGACGCTTGCGCCGGCGACAGTTGGTTGGCCAATTTGCACATCTGCATCATCCGCAAGCAGTAAGACATTTGACAACTCAATCTGTTCACCAACTTCAAAGGGCAGCTTTTCCACAGAAAAGGTATGGCCCTCTTCGGCGCGGTATTGCCGGCCACCACTTTCTACAATCGCGTACACGATAACCTCCAAAAAGAACCGACATCTTTTTGAGATGCCGGCCGGTTGAATTATAAACAGCGTGGGCAGCGGTAGAAACCCACGCAACGCGATTTATGATTATAGCGATCGCTCTCTAGCGTGTCAATCGGGCCATGTGCCTCTCATAAAAATCAGGGCCTGTATTGCCATCCTACTGATCGACATCCTTAGCCAGTATTATCGCGCTCTACAAAGCTTCTGAATGCTCGATTTCGGCCAAATCTACGCCCGCCTCTTCACTCAAATAATTGAGATGAGGCGCGGGAAGACCGAAGCGCAACCCATCCCAACTGCAGTTTCGGCAAACGTAGCGTCGCACCGGAAAACCAAACCGGGCCAACACTCTGTCGCTCTTCTGCCGGCGTACGCGAATCAAGTCGTGCTCGCTGCACTGGGGACAACCTTCACTCACATAGAGGGCACGATTGTTTAGGATTTGCATGCGCAACAGGAGGAATGATGCGGCGGCGATGGTAGCAAGAACGAGAACAATAATGAGGCGCCTGCTACCGCCTGATAACCAGTCAAGCATGTTTGTCAGGGCGGCAGGGTGTATATTAAACATACCTAGGATGCTGCTAACAAGCGGCAGGAATAGAAGCAGAAGCAGCAACAACAGGGCGCCACCGCTTATGACCGCCAACACGAGGCTCATCCTATCGCTTTTCCAGTCCCCAATCGCGCTGGTACCTGCCTGCTCCCCAATAATTACGTCATGATCAACGTCCATACTAGGGAGGCAAGCTTACAAACTGTCTTAATAGAGTCGGCAATGGATAATTGTATTAATGACCGCTAAGCCAAATAGCGGGGAGAGAAGGCTAGACGTCGTCCAGGATAAGCAGCGTGCGCTGCACGCGAGCAGCAAGGGGATCGAACCCTAACGCGTCGAGCACCTCGTCGGGACGGCCGGTTTTCCCTGACTGCAACATCAAGTTCATAAGCAGTGCCACATCAGCCACTTCATCACGCTGCACGGACAGCTCTAGGATCAACGGCCGCAAATCATATGGCTTATCCTTGCGCTTTCCCTTCTGGCGCACACGCAAGATGCTTTCCTGGTCTAGCAGCCGGCCTACGCGCTGCGCCAGTTCCTGGGCATCTATCTCGTCCAGCGGCTGGGCAACATAATGCGCGGCCCGCGTTCGGGACTGCAGCGAAGGCGCTTTGAGCGACGTCTCTACCGCCTGCTGAATGCTTATCCCAGGCGCCATGACGCGCATCATGCGCGCGCTCACTTCCTGGGGATCGGTTGTTTCGGTTAACCAGATCTCGGCCAGCTCGTAGCTGCTGCTGTATCCAAGTGGCAGCGGGGCGGCAAACGACAGGCGCGGGCGGCGATTGAAGCCCTGGGTATAGGAGATTGGGATTTGGGCGCGATTGAGCACCCGTTCCAGGGTGCGCGCCAGGTCGAGATGGCCAATATAACGCGCCGGTCCATCCTTGCTGAAAATCAGGCGCAGGCGTTGTTCGTAGTTAGCTTGCATACCGTGTCCAAATGTAGAAAGTGCCGGGCGCAGCAATTTTCAAAACAGAAAGATGAGTCACCTTTCGCCATGCTTCGTGTTTAAGTAGGTAGCAGCTAATACCGCCAGCGGTATGAATGGGTATTACGTAGCCATTTTACAGGTTAAGAAGCCGGTGATCAGCGGGCGCGCATGATTTATAATAGGAATCGAGGAAAAATGCCATTGTCGGCAGCAGGGCTGTATGGCAGCCTTAAGCCGGCGCCATTCCGGTCGTGCAGGATAAAAACGCATTATCCTGGCCAGGTCCGGTTACTATCATCTGAAGAAGAGTTCCGAGAAGAAGGATGCCATTGTTATTTGATGGCTGACGCGGTTCAAAGGGCCGCATGGCAAGTAGAAGGATGAAGAAGAAACAACTTATAAACCTCCTGGCACTGTCCTTATTGGCGGTAGCCATTGTTCTGCAAATTGGTCCGGCAGCCGCAGACAGCGGGTATTCCGTGTCAGTTACCATAAGCCCGTCAAACCCAGTGGTTGGAACGGTTTCATCAGACCCACAAGATACCACCTCACTTACTGAGGGCGAATATGTGGAACTTACAGCCACGGTGACGGATCCCGGATACTCGTTTGTTGGTTGGTCGGATGATCCTCTGGGCGTGTTTACTGGCACAGAAAATCCAATCACGAGACAAGTGACTGGTGCACACAATGTGGTGGCAACCTTTGCCCCAACCTGCTATGAACTAACGCCATCGGTATCGCCATCAGGTTGGGGCAGCATCTCCGCCCCAGACAGTAACGCTGCTTGCCCTGAGCCCTATCAATATCTGGCCGGCAGCACGATTAACGTCACCGCCGTAGCCAACGACGGCTATAAATTCTCCCAGTGGACAGGTCCAGACGCTCCCGCAGACCCTGACAACAAGAATGCAACCATTCAGATCACTATGGATGCGAACAAGGCGCTGACGGCCACGTTTGTTGAAGCCTGCCAGTTGGTCACACTCTCGCGCAATATCGAGGCCGGCGGTGGTGTCCCGACTGCCAATCCGAAGAAGATAAGCTGCCCAACTGACTACCACTTCAAGGCAGGTGAA
>JBJYWX010000061.1:0-5474 GCA_046259695.1 Promineifilaceae bacterium (SeqCode)
TGGACATAATTAAGGGCCTTGATGGAGACGAGTAGGAAGGTCGTGGTCGACCAAGCGAGTCTGAGATGGTGCGAGTCAGGCGTGTCTGCCCTTCCGAAAATCCCTCCGGAGCTGCTGGCTGAAAGCAGCGGTGCGAAGTGCACCGGCGACTAAGCTTAGCCGGATTCATCCCTCGTTAACGGGATCGGACAATCCTTGTGTTGTCTATGAGCGCCTGGCTGCGTGCCGGGAAGCTGGGTGGTACCGCGGAGCTTGTAAGTCTTCGTCCCAAGAGGGATGAAGGCTTTTTTGTTGCCAATGAAAGTAGGGCCAGATGGAACCTTGCCCTCCAGGAACAAAGTTATGGATACGGAATTACTCTATCTACAGGACGCCTATTTGCGTGAGTTCGAGGCCGTGGTCACCGGCAGCGTAGGTGAAGACGGCGTGACGCTGGATCGAACGGCGTTTTATCCCGGCGGCGGCGGCCAGCCCTGCGATTACGGCCGCCTGGTTGACGGTGACGATGTCTGGCAGGTGGTCAAAACCAGGCGCGTGGATGGTCAGCTAGTGCATTATCTTGACCGGCCGGCACCCGAGCCGGGACGCGCTGTAATGGGGCAGCTCGACTGGGAACGTCGTTTTAAGCTCATGCGCACGCACACGGCCATGCATATCTTGTGCGGCGTTATCTGGCGCGATTACGGCGCGCCGGTCACCGGGGGCAACATGGAACCACTGCAAGGGCGCATGGATTTCGAGTTCGAGACGATGCGCCAGGAACTGGTCGCGGCGATTGAGACGGCAATCAACAAGGAAGTAGAAGCCGCCCGCCCCACGCACGTGCAGGTGCTGCCGCGCGAGGAAGCATTTCAGATTCCGGACCTGATCCGCACCAAGATCAATCTCCTGCCGGAAGGCATAACCGAGGTGCGAACGGTGGAATTGGAAGGGCTCGATTTGCAGGCCGATGGCGGCACCCATGTGCACAATACGCGTGAAGTCGGCCCGATCCGCGTGACTGACTATAAGAGCAAAGGCAAAATCAACAAGCGTATCTACGTTGAGCTAGAACCGTGAGATTTATTATTTCAGAACTGCCTTACGAACGGCCGATCGCCCGTGGCCTGTGGCGCTATTCATTGGACGGCCGGCCAACCGGGGCGGTCGAGCAATGGCGGCTGTCCGCAGCGCACGAAGGGTTTCAGTTCTTGCGTGTCGATCTTGATGCGCGTGCGGCACCATCGGGCCGCTCGTATCTTTACCACCTGGTCCTCGATGAAGCAGGCAGGCCGCTGCGGCTGAAATATCGCTTCTGGGAAGGCAGCCACGAAACAGTAGGCAATATTCGCCTGGAACCGGATGCGGTCTTACAAACCGCTGGGCGCGCTGAATCGCGACAGGAAACTATACTGGCTGTGCCTGCTGGCTACCGCTTCTGGTTTCCGGCGTGCAGCGCGCTGGGCCTGCTGGCGAAAGAGCGTCGTAACGGCGAATCAGCGGCTGTCCACCTGCAGCTGGTGGAAGACGAGAGCGGCGGCGCGGAACTGAAGCTGGCGACCACGCGGCTGCGCCAGGAAGAGCGACTGCTTACGGTCACAGCCGAAGATGTCGCCATGATCGTCGATTTGCGCTGGGAAGGGCAGCAGCGCACGATCGGGCTCAATGCCGCCGGCTGGCCGGTGCGCATGACCCGGCAGGATAGATTGACGGCTAAAGAATCGCAGTTTGTGGCTTACCAGCGAATTACGGCGCCTGGCGACGATAGCCAAGTTCGCCAGGCTGGACAAGCACCGTAGAGCTTAGGGCAAACGCCTACCACGAACCAGAAGACTACCAAGGAAATATTTACTCGGAGATAGTAATGGGTTTTAAAGATGTATCAAACAAAGTGGACTTCGTCGCCTTAGAGCAAGAGATTCTGCGTCTCTGGGACGAAACGGACGCCTTTAATGAACTACGCCGCTTGCGCGCAGAAACCGAGCCCACGCATGGTACCTTTAGCTTCATCGATGGCCCGGCGACAGCCAACAACGCGCTCGGCGTCCACCATGGCTGGGGCCGCACGTATAAGGACCTCTACCAGCGATATCATGCCATGTTGGGCCAGAACGAGCGCTGGCAGAATGGCTTTGACTGCCAGGGACTATGGGTAGAAGTCGAGGTGGAGAAGGAATTAGGCTTCTCTAATAAGCGCGACATCGAGGCATATGGCCTGGCCGAATTCGTGCGCCTGTGCAAGGCACGCGTCCTTAAATACGCGGCCATCCAGTCGGAGCAGTCGATCCGGCTTGGCTATTGGATGGATTGGAACGACACGCATCAGTTGATGCACCTGCGCGAGCGTTTGCTGGAAAATCCGGACGAAGAAATGGTGGTCGAAGGCGTAGGCGGCCCCGTGACGGGTACGGCCGAGCAGATCGTTGCCCGCCTTGGCCTTCCCGAACTCGGCGGATCGTACTTCACCTTTAGCGATGAGAACAATTATCAGATCTGGGGCTTTCTCAAGCAGTGTGAAGAGAACGGCTGGCTGTACAAAGGCCGCGACGTGATGCCCTGGTGCGCTCGCTGCGGTACGGGCATCAGCCAGCACGAGATCGTCACCGACGGTTATCACGATGTTACGCACGACAGCGTTTTCTTGCGCTTCCCGCTGCGTACGCGCACGGACGCCTCCGGCAACTTTGTAGATGTCAGCGGCCAGCAAGAAGCGCTCCTGGTCTGGACCACAACACCCTGGACACTGACCAGCAATGTCGCTGCGGCGGTAGGGCCGGATCTCGATTATGTCAAGCTGGAATCGGCAGATGGCTGGACCTATTACCTGGCCGAAGGCGCGATGCAAAATACGCTGCTGGGCAAAGATAACGAAGTGGTCGGTAAACTCAAAGGCAGCGATCTGGTGGGCTGGACTTACAGCGGGCCGTTCGACGAACTGCCTGTAGTCCAGCAGACGTTTGCCGAGCGTGATTACACCCATCGCGTGGTGCCCTGGAAAGATGTCGGCGCGGAGGAAGGCACGGGCATTGTGCACATCGCGCCGGGCTGTGGCGCGGAGGACTTCCAGCTTAGCAAAGAACATGATCTACCCGTTGTCGCCCCGCTCAACGAAGACGGCATCTACCTGGAGCAATTTGATTGGCTGGCGGGGCGATCGGTACATGACGTCGCGGGTGATATCTTCGAGAGCCTGCGCGAAAAAGATGTCTACTATCGTAAGCAGCGCTATGAGCATCGTTATCCACACTGCTGGCGCTGTGGCTCGGAGCTGGTCTATCGCCTGGTTGATGAATGGTTTATCAGCATGGGCGAGACCTATGACAAGCCGCGCGAGGAATTGACAACCGCAGAAAAGCAGGCCAGCCTGCGCTACCAGATCATGGATCGCGTTGAACAGGCGAACTGGTATCCCAGCTTTGGTTACGATCGCGAGATGGATTGGCTGCGCAATATGCAGGACTGGATGATCAGCAAAAAGCGCTACTACGGCCTGGCCCTGCCGATCTGGGTTTGTGATGACTGCGGCCATTATACGGTCGTGGGTGACGAAAAAGAACTGGAAGAACGCGCCGTCGAGGGCTGGGACGTCTTTGAAGGCCACACGCCGCACAGGCCGTATATTGACGCGGTAAAGATCGCCTGCCCTGTGTGTGGCGAGCGCGCCAGCCGCATCGCCGACGTCGGCAATCCATGGCTGGATGCGGGCATCGTCGGCTTCAGCACGCTGCGCTATCGCTTTGACCGCGCCTATTGGGAAAAATGGTATCCGGCGGACTGGATCTCCGAAAGCTTTCCCGGGCAGTTCCGCAATTGGTTTTACAGCCTGCTGGCCCAGAGCACGGTTCTGGCTGAGAAACCGCCCTTCTATAATCTCTTCGGCTACGCGACCCTGCTGGCGGAGGACGGCCGCGAAATGCACAAATCGTGGGGTAACTCGATCGAATTTAATGAAGCGGCGGACACTATGGGCGCTGACACAATGCGCTGGCTATATGCCAGCGCGCGCCCGGAACAGAACTTGCTTTTTGGCTACACAAAAGGCGATGAGACGCGCCGTCGATTCCTGATACCGTTGTGGAACGTGTACGCCTTCTTCGTCTCTTACGCCCGGCTCGACGGCTGGCTGCCCGGCGCTGAAGCGGTTGTCTCGCCCCTGCCGGCCCATGCCCAGATGGACAGCTGGATAGTAGAACGTCTGCAAGAGACCGCCGCGCTGGTCCGTGCCGCACTGGACAAATACGACGCCGAACGCGCCACGCGCGAGCTGGAAGCGTTCCTGGACGATCTCTCTAACTGGTACGTGCGGCGGTCCCGGCGTCGTTTCTGGAAGAGCGAAGCGGATGACGATAAAGCCGCTGCCTATGGGACGCTCTACCAAGTGTTGGTAGCGTATATCAAGCTGCTGGCACCGTTTGTGCCTTTCGTAACCGAGGCAATGTACCAGAACCTGGTCAATGGCGTTGTGGATGGCGCACCGGCCAGCGTGCACCACACTTTTTATCCGGGGATGGATGCTGGCGAACTGAACCAGCGGCTGCTGGACAAGATGCGCCTGGCAATCACCGCCGCCAGCCTCGGCCGCGCGGCACGCGGCGCAGCCGATATTAAGCTGCGCCAGCCGCTGGCCGCGGCGCGCGTGAATGTCGGCAGCCAGCAGGAGCAAGACGATCTCCTGGAGCTGGAAGACGTGCTCAAAGAGGAGATAAACGTCAAGGAGATCGCTATCGTCTCTGAGGTCGGTGAACTGGTCAACTACAAGCTACTGCCCAACAACCGTGTCCTCGGCCCGCGCCTTGGCAAGCATTTCCCCCGCGTGCGGGTGGCGCTGGAGCAGCTTGATCCCGCAGCAGCGGCGCGTGCCTTGCAGGCGGGACAGATGATCGCCATCGAAGTTGACGGGCAGACGTTTGAATTGGGCGACGAGGACATCTTGGTACAGACAGAATCGCGCGGCGGTCTGGCCGTAGCCAGTGATAAGGGCGTCACGGTGGCCGTGGACACGGAATTGACGCCGTCACTAACACGCGAAGGGTACGCGCGCGACCTTGTGCGGGCGATCAATAACATGCGAAAGGATGCTGGGCTGGAGATCTCCGATCGCATTGAGCTGGCCTATGTGGCGGAAGGCGAAACGGCCGTGGCCATGCAGGAGTTCGCGGACTATATCCGGCAGGAGACGCTGGCGGTGACCCTGCAGCCAGGCCAACTCGCCGGCGCGACCTATGGCGAAACAGTGTCTGTCGGGGAGAGTGACGTCGGGCTCATGCTGCGAATTGCGCACGAATAGTCTCGCACGTGCAAGCGCGCGATGCGCCGGATGATCGCTGCACTGCTGCAAACAGCGGCTTCCCAGCATGGGAAGCCGCTGTTTAGTTTCTTAGCCATTTGTCGTTTCTGTCAGTACAATCATGCTCATGTTCAAGCCGACGTCCGCCGCCACCCTATGCCGGCCCATCCCAAATCATGCCTACCTCAACTCGCCCGTCTTGCATCGG
>JBJYWX010000062.1:0-2503 GCA_046259695.1 Promineifilaceae bacterium (SeqCode)
TGACGGCCGATACATCCATGCGCATCTGGCAGCTCTATCCGAACGTGGAGTCCATGATGGCGGAGGCTGAATGGCTGTTGCCTGGTTTGTTGAGCGCTGATGATTGCCTGGAACCGGTTGGCGAAGCAGTCTGCACCCGTGATAGGCACGCGGCGCGCACGGAATCGACGCTGCACAATGCGCTGGAACTGTTTCGCGAAGGCGACATTGAGCAGGGCATGCAAAGGTTGCGCGAGGTCCTGGCCGAGGAAGGCGCCGAAGAGCTGATCACGGCCGATCAATATTACACGCCGTGCTGGTACGGCAGCCTATACGGCCACACAGCCGATGTCTTGTTCGCCTGCGAGAAAGCGGTTGAGCTCGATGGGACGGACGCTGCCTATCGCGACGGCCGTGGACTGGCGCGGGCGCTCAACGGCGACCTGGCCGGCGCGGCCGATGATTTCCGCTTCTCGCTGCAAGAAAGCGATTTCGGCAGTTTTGATTCGCGCGCGCACTATATTCGCTAGCTGGATGCCGGGCGCAATCCATTCAACGAGCAGGAGTTGGCGCGGCTGCGCGGGGAGTGACCGTACAGCAGAGAGCGGCCTGGCCTGGACTAGTCTACTGTCCAGGCGATGGGCTTATATTCTCCATAAAATGTAGATATCACAGCCTCATAGTCGCCTGCTTGCTGCAATACTATTTTCAGAGGCCTGCAAAAGTTGTCGCCTCTTGCGGCAACTGAGGCTTGTCCTGAAAATGTGCCGTTGTGCAGAATATCAACCAGGATTGATTGTTGAAAGTAGGGTGCCCCATTCTCGTGCCATTCCAGACAAACTTCGTTACCTGAAAACTCCGTTTGAATGGCAATTTCTGTCGCACAGACATTATCGCACGATACCGTATGCATGTTGTCAAGCCAGAAAATGTCGGCGCTCTCCACTATAGGTGACTCTACTACCGGCGGGATATCCGATTGGGCGGCGTTTATTTGTAAGTACTCCGTGTCGCTCAGACTCGGCCGCGATGAAAAATAACCTTCGTTCCCATCTGGGGTCTGAACATACAGCCACGGCATGTTGTCGGAATCAGCGCTCTGACCCAGGATTTCGAACGGTGTATCCTGCACATATCTGCCGACCATGCCATATTCCAACCCTGGCCCGCTGCGCATATTTAAGGCGTCGACATCAACAAAGCCATCGGCCGGGAATGGCGTCGGCTCGGCCGGCGTCTCGAACGGGATGCTCGATAACGGTATGTATACCTGCAAAAATTTGGTCGATTGCAGACTGGGGCGTGCCGACATCCAACCCGTTTTACCGTCCGGTGTGCGTACGTGGAGCCATGGCATTGCATCGCTGTCATGCGCCTGTCCAAGGACCGTCAGCAGTGTACCCTTCGCATAGTTGCCAAGAATGTCGAATCCGAGTCCAGGACCACCGCGCATGTTGAGATCATCAAAATTGACAGCGGCATCAGCAAATTCACTGACGCTGATAGTCGCGATCTGCACCGATTCGACTGCAGGCGCGACGACAACAGGAGCGACGACAACAGGAGTGCCGGCGGCCGGCTGGGCAGCTTCCTGGCCAAGACGGTCCGCGATCTGCTGATCATCGTCAGCGGCAGCCCCGGCACGCGCCATACTTGCCCACAATGAACTAAGAAATATAAAACTGACCAGAAACAAACCTGGAAACACCGTTAACCGCTTCATGATACGCTCCTTTGGATATCCTGCACAATCTTCGAGTAGGTGTCCATCTCATCGCTTCGGATGTACACATCTAAATCCAGTTTCGGCCGACGCATAGCCGTCGGGATGGTTGGCATCGCGATAGGTTATACGTGCCTGCACCCAGTCGTCCCTAAAGGACCCGCCGCGTGTGATGCGCAGTCCCTGTTTCAGATCCGGGCCAATTGGATTCCTAATCTGTGATTTGTCACGGTAATAGTTTTCGTCGTACCAGTCATATACCCACTCCGCGACATTGCCTGTCATATCTGCTAGGCCCGCTTTGGTATTACCCTGGGGGAATTGGCCCACAGGTTGTGCCCGAGCGATCTGGGATTCCATTGTGTTTGCCAAACCAGTCACAAATTCATTTCCCCAGGCGTAGAGCTGGACGGGCTCTTCATAGCCATAGCGTGCCGCTTTTTCCCACTGCGCCTCTGTGGGCAAGCTGCCGCCAAGCCAACCGCAATAATCTGCCGCCTGATCGTAGGTGACGTTCGTGACCGGATAATCCGCAAAGCTGGAGTCTTCGAAAGTCGCATTAGCAGGGCGGCTGCATGCGGTCGAGCGTACGCATTGATGGTAGTCGCTATTTTTCACTTCGTATTTCTGAATTTCAAATGCGTCAACGTAAACATCGTGCGGATAAGTTTCGCCAATTAGCCTGTATTTGGCGCTGCTGCGGGTGATACCTTGCTCCTCGATCGCGACCACGGCTCCTGCCTCCGCAGATGAATCGGCCGGCGTAAACACCACTGATGAAGGAGCATTCTTGCTGCCGAC
>JBJYWX010000063.1:0-7321 GCA_046259695.1 Promineifilaceae bacterium (SeqCode)
AACAATCCCCAAATCCAGCCGCCTGCATAACGTCAGCTTTCAAATCACGCGCGGGCAGCTCGGCGTATCCCTGTAGCAAGTCTCATCACACTTGTTCGCCTGAACGGAACAACTGTTGTGGAGCGCGATCATCGACGAATCTGACGCGCGCCCATTTGGCGAACATCTCCTGGACAGAAAGGGCGAAGAAGGTGTAATATGTCGTCTAGCGGCATGTTGTTGGGCGACCTATTCTGCGTTGCGGATCAACCATAAGCTAGAGGGGACCAATGCGTCCAGCAGTTCCAGCGGCGTATTGCTACACCTTACCTTATTACCGTTCGTTGACCGGGCAATATGGCTCTACCTGGTACACGTTTCTCTCGTCACAACGAAAATCGCGCACATAACGATTATAAGCGATCCAGTCATGGAGTTCCCGGTCACTGGGATCGTCCAGGCGCCAGCGAATGATAGATGCGTCTGATAAACCGGAGAGCGCTGTCTGGCCGTCAGGGCTTATATCAATGTCAAAGATCATTTGGCCTGGCTCACCAAAACGCCTGATTAATTCGCCGCTCTCAAGGTTCCACAACATGAGCGCGCCGTCCATGCCGCTGCTCAAGGCTAGAAGGCCATCGGGTGTTACGGCCAGCCGCGTACGGATGTCATTATGCTGGCCCAGAATACGGATCAACTCGCCGCTCTGTAAATCCCAATGATAGATGATGCCATTATTCCCCTGAGCGATAGCGCTGCGCCCATCCGGCAGAAAAGCAGTACCGCTGGCGCCCTGCTCCCCGGTTGCGCCTTCCACGCTGAAACTCTTTAACTGCTTGCCAGTCTCCAAATCCCACAATCCCATCGTCGCATCTTCGGTGTCAGCCAGTGCCGTCCGGCCGTCGGGACTGATGGCAACGGACCATAGGCCACCCTCTACGCCTGTTTTTATACGCCGTACCAGCCGCTGTTCTCCGAGGTCCCAGAGAATGAGCGTCCCATCGACAGAAGCAGTTGCAGCTTGCTGGCCGTCCGGGCTAATATCAACAGCGGTAACCCAGCCTTCATGACCTTCTAACACTCCTATCTCCGCCAAGGTTGTTGCGTCCAGAACATAAACCATGGGCGCCATGCCGGCAACGAGCGCGATAGCGCCATCCGGGCTCACATCAACCTGGAACAAGACCTCCGACGGCAAATCCGTCGACTGGAGCTGCTGCCCACTGGCCACATCCCAGAGCCGTACACTGCTATCCTGCGAGTGCACAGCCGGGTTTCGACCGCCCGAAATAGAAAGGAATCTTTTACCGTCAGGGAAATGAGCAACGTCATAAACCATGTCGCGATGTCCAGTAAAGCGCCCTATCTCCATGGCGTCATGTAGATCCCAGATGATTAGCTCACCGTCGCGGGTCGCAGACAAAGCGCTGCGGCCATCGGGTGTGATGGCTATAGCGCTTACTTCTCCGCTGTGAACCGCAAATTGTACTAGCGCTTCCCCTGTAGCCAGGTCCCAGAGGATCAGGCTACCGTCATGCGATCCGCTGAGGGCGCGGCGTTCGCCAGCCACGAAACGAACAGCGCTCACGGCATCTTGATGACCTTCCAGCACCTGCACTGTTTCGCCTGTGAGCAGATCGATAACTGAGGCTACATTGTCGTAATAGGAGCCAATCAACGCCTTTTGGCCGTCGGAACTAATAGCCGTGGCATAAGCATCGTGCTCGAAAGATGTCAGCCGGGCAAGAATATCGCCGCTAGCCAAATCCCAGAGTATTGTCTCCACCTGATGGTCACGGCCGGCGCTGCTCACGCCCTGGTCGGTGATCAATTCAGCATCTCCCGAACTGGCCAGGATTGCCGAGTCATTAAGCGCAAACTGCACCGCAACTAGACCGCTCTTATGCCCGATGTAGCGCCTGATTTCCGCGCCACTTATCAGGTCCCATAAGATCAAATGCCCAGGATCACGGAAGGAATCGCCACCATAGCCGCCTGAAATCATATACTTTCCATTAGCGCTGACCGCAACCGATTGGACGGATCCAGCTTGGCTGCGTAAAGTCTGGATTGGTTGGCCCGTAATCAAATCCCAATAGATAGCCACTCCATCGTCCGCACCGGAAACAGCCCTCCGCCCATCTGGTCCAAAGGCAACATCATTGATTTTGGCGGTATGACCGGTAAGGCGATGGATTTCAGTTCCTAATTTCCAGTCCCAGAGAATGATGACTCCGTCAGCGAGACCTAGCAGTGCCGTTTGCCCGTCCGGGCTTATATCCAGGCTTGTTGCAGGTCCCTTAAGTCCCGGAAACAGAGAGGCGACTTCATAGCGCTGCCGGGCACCTGGCGCATAGGCGGCGTCAAGCAAAGTCCGCTGTGCTTCGCGGGGTGGTTTAGACATGCGATTCGCTTCTAGAGCCAGCGCTAACGCTGTGGCCGTATCGCGATTGCGCAAAGCTTGCTGCGCGTGGGCGACAAGGCTTAGGCTGTAGGCTTCCAGCGCTTCGCGGCGCTGATCGAAGGCGAAGGCCATCAATGACAAAGCAACCACGGTGGCTACGGTCAGGACCCCAACCACTGTCTGCAAGAACTTCCTTGAGCGCCGTTCCAGGGACGCTTCGTGTTCCTGCCGTGCTGTTTCAGCGTCCCGCCGCTTTGCGCGTTGGTCAAGAGCGCTGTCCAGGTAGAGCTGTTCAACCTCCGTGAGAGCCAGGTCAGTTGCTTGCGCCCACTGTGCAAATTGGTCCAGGCGTGTGCCGCGCAGCAAAAAACTCTGATCTTTCCCGGCCGCTAACCATTCTTGTGCTGCGCTCGCCAGCAGCTTCTGGGTACGTAAATGGTCCCTGTTCTGCTCCAACCAGGCGCGTAGACGCGGCCACTCCCACAGCAGCGCTTCATGAGCGACTTCGACAGTAGGCGCACGTGTGGCCGGTTCGCGATCGAATGTAAGCAGGCGCGCAGTGCCAAATAGTTTGATGAGCCTGGCAATCGTATTTGTGGCCTGCGCACTATCACCCACTAGAAGAGCAGTGACCGCTGCGGTCTCGCCACCAGAACCGATAAGCGACTCAAGTTCGGACCGCAAAACGCGACGTCGTGTTACTGGCGACGCCACAGGATCAACTTCGTCCTCGCCTAACGATACCAGTCTCAAGAACAGCTGCCTGGCTGCCCCTTGCTCGTCGGGAAGAAGACCACCATACAGTGATTCAGCCCGCTGTACCAGGGCGCCAGACAAGCCACCGATCGCTTGATATGACTCACGCAGTAGGCGACACCCCTGGCGGTGTTCAAAGAGTTCAGTCAGCGCATACTGTAACACGGGCAGAGCCCCAGGCTGTTCGTTTACATCGGCTACGATTGTGGCAACCAGTCCCGCTTCTATCTCCGCCCCAACTTCTATCGCCGGTCCCTCGATTGCCTGGACCAGCTCTTCGGTCGTCAGCGGCCCAATTGTCTCGGTGCGCCGGCCCAGCAGGTGAGCGAAGGCCGGGTTTACCAGTGGACGATCATAATAATCAGCGCGCAGACCAATCACAACGCGTACCCTGCTATACGGATCATTCACCGCCGTACTGATTTGGTGGAGCAACTGCGCACGTTCTTGTGGTGCGACAGTGCTATCAAACAGGGCTTCGAATTGATCGATGATCAACAGCAGCTCGCTGTCATCATCTGGCAGCACGAGCGCAGCGACATCCAACAGCCCATTCTCACCGCTACGAAGGATTGTCATGAGATTGGGAAGGCTTTCGGAGGCAATGCCCAGCAACCCGAGACCTAGGTCTACCAGCGGATTGGTTCCTGGCGCGAGCTGCAATACGTACCATCTTTCCGAACGCGGTACAGCGCCTCTACGCAGAGCGGGGAGCAAGCCGGCGCTAATTACCGATGACTTACCGCTTCCACTTGGCCCAACAACGGCTAAAAAGCGTGCGCCCTCGGTTAACTCAGCCAGCCGCTCCACCAGCTGCCGCGTTAAAGTTGCACGTCCGAAAAAGTACCGGGCGTCCGCTTCCCCAAAAGGTTGCAATCCACGGTAGGGGTTGGGCAGGCCGACAGTTCCGCCGGCAAGGGGCAGTGAAGGCGGCATACGCATGCCAAGCGCTTTGCGAAATGCGTGCGCCAGGGCCCGTGCATCTGCAAAGCGATCGCAGGGCTCCGTGGCCATCGCTTGCTGGATCACCTCATTCACGGCCGTTGGAAGTTCCAACCGCAGGTCATGAGCCTTCGACAGCGGTCCGGAAAGGTGCCTGTGCTTGATTGAGCGCGGCGCCAGATATGGGAACGGATGCAAGCCTGTAAGCGCTTCGTAAATTACCACCCCTAGGCTATAAATATCGGCTGCAGCCGTGACCGGTTCACCTTGAACCACCTCAGGTGACATATAGCCCTTCGAGCTGGTTGGGCCTGCTGGCGAAAGTACCTTCCAGTGTTCATCCATCTCTACCATCATAGCAATACTGAAGTCGGAGAGATAAGCGTTGCCGGATTCATCTAGCAAGATGTTAGCCGGCTTTACGTCTCGATGGATCACCCCCTGGTTATGGGCCGCGGCAAGCGCAGAGCTGATCTGGTCGATCAACTCAGCGCTTTGCGTAATTGGCAAAGGCCCATGAGTCAGCTTATCCCCTAAACTGCCGCCGCGCATCCAGCGCATTACCAGGTAGGCGCCATTTGGTTCGCGCCAGAAATCATATAGGGGCACAATATGCAGATGTTCCAGCCGCGCCACTATCCTGGCCTCTATTTCAAAGCGGCGGATGAATTCGGGATGGCTGGCAAGTTTGGGTAGGACGATCTTAATAGCCACGTCGCGATCAACAACCGGCTGGTGAGCGCGGTAGACAGCGCCCACGTGCCCGGCGCCAATGCACTCAAGAAGTTCATAACCGCGGATATGTTGGCGGCCGAGTTCGCTGAGGGCAGGCCTGAGTTCTTCGGCGCGGATCTTTTCGTAGAGCGTCACTGTCTCCGCGGACGGCGGCACCGCCAGTTCTTCAGCCAGCCGCTGGCGGCAGAGGTCAAACTGCACCAGGGCTTCGCTGCGCCGGCCACATAAGGCCAGCAAGCGCATGGCGTGTTGGTAAGCCTGTTCATGCCAAGGCGCCCATTCAACTTCTTGTTGGGCGTAACGTAATGCCAGATCGAACTCGCCTACCAGCTCGGCATGGGTAATTAGCCTGTTCAGGGTGTGCAAAAGGTAGGCATTAAACTGCTCGCGTTTGCGAAATAACCATTCCTCAAGATGGGTGCTATCACCAGCCGAAATACCCTCCAGGAAAGAGCCTCGCATCAGGCTAACCGCGCCCTCAAGGGCATCAAAGCCGGCACGGCTATCGGGGGTTCGCGTCATGTTTTGTAGAAAGATAAAGCTATCAACCCAAACTTTGCTGGAGACATTAAATTGGATTGACTGGCGGTTGACTAATAAGAAGGGCGGATCAGCCTGATAATCGGCAATGGCCCGGCGGAGTATCGTAAGCGCATGCCGCAGGTTACCCAGTGCAGCGCCCGGTGGCCGGTCAGGCCAGAAGAACTCGGCCAGCGTTTCCCTGAGATGGGGCCGGTCAGACTCAACGATCAGATAAGCTAAGAGAGCACGGACTTTGTCTGATTCAAAGGCAGTAACCGGCTCCGTTCCCAAGCTCACATCTAATGGGCCCAACACACGAACAAATAAGCACATCCGTCATCTCCGTTAAAGAGAGTCGAAAGCCCAAAGAAAACCTACCACTTATTATACAACGGCTGTCCACCATTCGCGGGGTCCCTTTCAGGCATCAGCTGCCAAGCTGCCACCTCTTTCTTTTTCCAAACGATATCCAAGCGTTTGATGCGTACAGTGGACGATAAGTAATTGTCTGACACCAGCCGCAGCAACGCCATTGGCAGTATACGAGGGCTGGAAAACTAACTTGAGGAGGTAGTCCAATGAACAAGTTGTACAGGTTTTTTGTTATGATCGTGTTGTTACTTGCCGCTCTCTTGCTTATTGCCGGCACGAGCGCAGCCGAGCGCGCAGAGTCTCCTTACCGCTACACAACTTTTATGGCCAAATGCGCCGAATACCCTCCAGAGGAAGTGTGGGAAACCGACCAGGTTCTCCACATTAGAGGTTTGATCACCACGGGCCAAACCTTTGGGGACCCTTACTTTGCGGGTACGTTCGAAAACCGCACTGACATTGACCTGAACATGGTAACTGGGAAAGGTCATGCTCGTGGCACGGTCTACATCATGCCCGACGCATATGACGGAACCTGGGAAGGTGGCCATTTCTCAGGACCTATTCGCAACTTCATGTTTTCAGGCCGGGGAATTGATTACGGCACAGGTGAGTTAGAAGGGTTGAAAGATATCGTACGTGTGCAGGAGATAGACCCCAGCGAACTTCCGCCAGAATATGAGAACCCATGCAACGGAGACCCGGTTCTGGGGGCGTTCTTTGCCATAGGAAAGATTGTCGGGAAGTAGCATTCTGCGATTCTGGCAGACAAACATTGCCCAGCGGAGCCAGGAAAACCTGGCTCCGCGCTGGGGCTTCAAAAGAGGTCTTTAAGTCGCCGCCTTCTCCTCAAAATCAGCCGCCGCCTTGATCGTCTGCGGGTTGTTGAGCAGTTCCTCAATCAACCCCGGCAGCAGCGTAAACGTATCGCAGCCCTGCCGTGCCAGTGCAGTGAGGTCCGACAACTGGCGGATGCTGGCGACCAGCAGCCGCGTGCTGCTGTTGGTCTGCGTGATCATCTGCTGCATGGCCGAGATCTCGTCCAGGCCGTCGAGCCCAGCATCATTCATGCGCCCCAGGTAAGGCGCGGCGTACGCGGCCCCCAGAGCGATAACGGGCAGCATTTGCGCCGCCGCATGCACGGCCGTCAGCGTCACCCGCGCCCCCTCCTCAATCAACTGCCGCGCGCACAACAGCCCCGCTTCGGTGATCGGCACCTTCACGCACACACGCGGATCGACGGCCGCGAGCTGACGCCCGGTATCCAGCAGCGCTTCCATCTCCCCTCCCCAGGTCTGCAGGTGAATCTCTTGCGCGCCAAGATCAAAAGCGGCCTGCGCCAACCCGGCCAGATTCTCCACCGTATTAGGTATCTTTACCTGGTACAGCAGCTTGGGATTGGTCGTCACCCCATAAAAATACCCCCCGGCCAGATAACGCTGCCAGATCTTCCTATCCGGCGAATCGATGTAAAGCTGCAGGCCGATTTCGGATTTCGGATTTCGGATTTCGGATTTTTGATCCATCTCTATCTCTTCTATCTCATTTCATATTTGTACGGCGGATCTGCCCCCTGGCGCGAGCAGTTAATGGCTGCCGCGCGCCCGGCGT
>JBJYWX010000064.1:0-5167 GCA_046259695.1 Promineifilaceae bacterium (SeqCode)
GTGGCGCATAGTCGTTCTCCCTTAGCCATTCGTCGGGCAAGTAACTGACGCCTCGCCCCAGGTCCTTGGCGAAGTCCTTCACGATATTTGTCTTTTGCAGGGCCCGTCCACAATACTCGCTGTCGCGCGCTAAAACCTTTGCAGTCGCACCGTTGATCTCATAGGTTTCTGCCGCTAGGTCACTTATCATCCGCCCCACTGTACCGGCAACGTAGAAGCAATATTGATTGTAATTGAAGTAGGTAGCGGGAAAACGAACACCTTCGCGGTTAATGAAGAATTCACTCTCCGATGGATCGTCAGTGCGCGCCATACCTTCAGCCATAATTGAGGTCCAGCGCTTGATTGACGCAAGAACACCGTGCGGCATTTTGGCGTATATTTCCCACAACAGAAGGCCGCCTTCGCGCGTCATCATCCGCTGCTCATCGTCGGTCAGACCGGGCCAATCAAAGGTTTCCCATTCGGCGAGAACATTGTCGGCCGTGTGCGGCGCATCCAGCAACCAGGCAAACTCCGTGTAGCGTTTTTTCTGCCATGCGAACGGCTGCTGCGCATCTTCGATATTGTCCACAACGCGGCAGATAAGGTAAGCAACGGCCAGGTAGTCGTCCAACGGGGCATCCACTTCTGGTGCGACCAGGCTGAAGGAACGCGAGACCTTATTCATTTGCTCACTCAGGTATTCACGCTGTGGAACTGATAATATTCTGGTCAATCTACTATTCCCCGTGATATTTCCTGACTATCTCAAGTCGCGTCCGTGCCCATCTACGCCCACCACCGATCCGCAGACAAGGTGATAGGACAACAACAGACCAAGCACTATTCCGACATTGGCAAACACTCTTACTTCATTGTTTGGGTAAGGAGTAATCATGCTCTCTGACTCTCCTGTCTCAGACAAGTTCGCCCCCGCTATTCACCAGGTCGGTTGCCAGTTCCGCAGTCGTCTCGTGATCGGCGACAATCACCACGGCCGATCCACCCGGAGCGAGATTGACGCCTGTCGGCTCGACATGGCCCTCTGCACCGAACTCTTCAAGTCTACGCCGGCGCGGAATCGTCCACGTCGTCCCGGCCAGGGCCAGCCCACGACCTACTGTACTGCGCAGCAACCGCCAGCCTCCGCCGAAGAAGAAGATGCCCGCTCCCAAAGTCGACCACAACAGCCGGAACCCTCCAATGCCGGTGTCAAGCGCCAGACCTACACCGCCAACGATGACATCAGAGAGACCAGTATCATGCAGATCCTGGATTTGCACCTCGCGGTCTTTATCCAGAGATACAAGCGCACCCTGATAAATAGTGTCATGACGTTTGCGCAGCGCTTTATTTATCACGCGAACGGCTGCCTCCGCATCTTCTCGCTTTTCGAATGTAACGACGAGCGTTTCCGGCTCGCCTTCATTCGCCACCGGTATCGATTCCGCCGCTGCTGCCTGGGCTATCTCTTCTCTTAATTGGTCGTCATTTGTCATGGCAAGTCTCCTTCTCTAGTTATGCAGCGCGTCGTCTTTTGACCGCGCAACTTCCCGCACTTCGCTGATGGCCCCCGTTATTCGCCAATTGCCGCCAGTTTTTGGCCAATCACCTCTTCTACGGGAATCGCCTGGTTCCACCAATACTCATACTCCGTCAGGAATTCCGCGACGGCCCCCGGGTCATCCGTAGCCAGGTTATATTCCGTCAGGCTGGGCGATCCCCAGGCGCTGTAATGAAAGTTCTGGCTGCCTACGGATAGGAATTCCCGATCGACTAGCATGGCCTTATTGTGCATCTTGTTGGCCGAAAAACGCAGATCAAGATTGCCTTCCTTACCTTGGGCAGCCAGCTGTTTGTAGAGCCAAAATATCCCGGCACGATTCTCGATGCCGTTCATTGCCGACTCTTCCATCATCACCCGGATCTGCACGTCGTTTTCCAACACAGCATCGCGTAGCGCCAGCATATAAACCGGCGCAAAATCCTCTTGCAGGCAGAGATCGCTCACAACGGCCAAGACCAAACAGGGCGAATTCAGTGAGAAGTTCACTTCGAAAAGGTCGATGCTTTGCTGCGCCGCCCCGATTGCTGCCAGCAGCGCTTCGTCCGACTCCAGGTGGGCCAGCGTGTGGTGCAGAGAGAAGGCAGCGTTCTCATTCTCTGTCACTGGATAGAAACGCATGACCTCTGGTACATGGACAACTTCCGTTGGGACACTGCGACAAAAGATCGAGAACAGTAATTCGGCCGATGGTGGATTGAGAGGGCACTGCACGCGCTCTGAATTGGACCACAGGTCATCATAGGCGGCGAGCACCGTCTGCGCCACCGGTCCGGTCATCTGCAGCCCCATGTCGGTCATACCCATGGCCAATTCGTGCGGGTAGTCATCGTCCAGGTGCAGGTAACTGTAGTTGAAACCCGCTGCAACAGCTGTGCGGCCATCCACGACCAGGAACTTGCTGTGTGCATGCGGAAGAGATCCCGTGTAATCGGCCAACTGTATTTGCCAACCCAGCTCTTCATCGTTGGTAGGCACGCCCGCTTCTTGCAAATCGACAATGACATGGTGCAGTTGGTCAGCGAAACTGAAAACGGCTGGTTCCGGCAGATTGCCCAGCATGATACGCACCGTCATACCGCGGGGGTAATTTTCTGGGTTGGCTTCTACTTTACGGTACAGGTCAGCCAAGGCGCGCGCCAGGGCATCACCAGGACTGTCATACTCTGAAGGCGCGTCCCACTGCATGACGACGAAGGAAACTTCATACTGCGCATCCCGCACCGCGTCGGCCACGGTATCGAAAGCGCCAAGGGGCGTATCTTCGAATGGCTGGTCTGGGGCAGTCGGATTGGGCGTGAAGTGCAGGCGGTCGAAGCGGTTGTCGCAGTAAGTGATAGGATCGCCCGCCGGCCGGAACCGTTCCTGGCGCACAGCCTCGTACACCGCCTGGCTGATATCACCCGCCGGCAGCCCTTCACAGCTGTAAGGCGTCATACTCAACATTTGCGGCTCGCCATTCTCCTCCCAGGAAAGAAACAGGGTTCCAGCCGCGTCACTACTCAGCTGCGGTTCGACCGGTTCGGCCGTTTGAGCCACAATAGCCGGATCACTCCAGCCTTCGTCATCCTGGATCGTTTCCATCAGGAAGTGTCCCATAGTCGTCCCGTTTAGGACGCGTCCCACCTGATTGGTATACCAGATAGCATGAAGGTTCCCGTCTGACGCCTGAGCTACCACGGGATCGGCGCTGCATGGCGCCCATTCCGCTTTAGACACTGTGCCGCCCGCTTCAGGCAAGAACACGCGACCGTCCTGGCAAGTGATTTGAGCCACGGAAGAAGCCGGCATAGCCCCTTCAACATCTGCGTTATCCATCGGTAACCATTGTGTCCCCACCGTCGGTAGGACCAGTTGTTCCGCTAGATCGGGTGTATTTATGCGCACGAGCGTCAGCAGGTTTGATACGGCAACGACAGCCAATACCAGCAGAGCAACAAGCAGCAGCGCGCGCGCCAGATTGCCAATGTTCGAGGCCGGAAAGATTTTACGCTGGTCCTGAAAACCCTTATAAACGAAGGCCAGCAGCCCGCCGCCGGAAGCCCCAAATAGGAAAAAACCAGCCGCCACGGCCAACACGCGCCAGAATCCGGGGTCCAAATCGGCCGCTCCACGCAAGATCAGCCCCAGCAGCAACCCACCCAGCCCGAAACCGACCATGGAGGCCAGCGTGACCCACAGTGTGCGGACCAGGCCGGCCGTTTGCAAGCCAAACAACAGGCCGCCCAGCAGTCCATAAAGCAACCCGATCAGGCCGAAGAGCATCGGCAGTTTGCTAAAGCTGACATCGATGTCCTGATTGAAGAACGAGACCATGCCGACCATGGCCAGGGCCGGCAAGGCCATCACGGCGTGGGCCACAAAGAAACTGATCGCCCCGCGCCTTTGGAAGCGCTGTTCCGTTGCCGCATCGCTAAAACGGCTCAAGGCGTGCCCGCCCATAACCCCCGCCAACGCGCCCCCCAGACCAATTGTGCCAAGAAACAAGAAGATTCCAAAGAGCACCTTGACGAAGGGCTGTCCATCTTCGACGAGAGCGGCAATGGCGCGGATCAGAGGGCTTGACAGCAAAAAATAGACGATGATGAAGCCCAAAGCCATGCCTGCCCCAAAAGCCAGGGCGCTGACTCCTAACGGATATTGAACTTCCTGCTTGTTTTCTGCTGATGGCTCATTGGCCATTGCTATCTACCTCGAGTTGTAGTCCTTCCCGGTTTCTTCGTCTGAGCATAGTTATTAGCTCCATGAATAAATGCTCTGTTAATAACAGAGTTTCCACAATCACTTGCTTCTAGCGAGCTTCTACAAATGAAATTAATTGAACATCTTGCTGTAATACAGCCGGCGCAATGCCTGCCGCATTCAGGCGCTCTGTGATCCGTTGCCGAAAGCCGAACTGCACGGGGTCATAGTCTTCGTAGCGCACAAACGGCCGTGCCTGCATTTCGAGGCCATTCTGGCCCATATTCATCACCACCACCGCCGGCGGCGGTTCCGCGAGCACGCGTTCGTCATTGGTCATGATGTCCATGATGATCTCGCGCGCCTTCTCCACATCAGCCTCGTACTTCAGCGTAAAGGCCAGGTCGACGCGGCTGATTCCCAGGCGCGTGTAGTTGATGAGGCCGTTTTTCTGCAGGTCACCGTTGGGCAGCACGGCCAGCGAGCGGTCCGGCTGGCGAAGCACAGTACTAAAGAGCTGTATCTCGCGCACGATGCCGCGACGGCCCAACGACTCAATCTCTTCGCCCAAGCGGAACGGCTGGTAGATCATGAAGATTATCGTTGCCGCGAAATTCGCCAGCGATTCGCGCAGGGCCACGGCCAGCACCACCAGCAGCGCGCTGCTGACGGATAGAATAGCCGTGATAGGCACACCGAGGATAGCCAGGGCAACGATGGCCGCCAGGATCAGCGTGCCGTAGAAGACGAGACGAACGAGAATGCTTTCCATCGACTCGCTGAGCGCTTTGTCAATATCCGGCCGGTCCAACACCTCCCTGGTCAGCTTGCGCAGCCGCCCGGCGAGGAACCTGCCGAGCAGCAGCACGATTACCGCCATGATAATGCGCAGCCCATAGCGCGCCGCGAACTCAAGGATCGAAGTTTCCATGCTTCACC
>JBJYWX010000065.1:0-30907 GCA_046259695.1 Promineifilaceae bacterium (SeqCode)
CACGACCAGGGCCAGCAGCAACATGAGTTTCAGCGACATCTTGTACATGCGCCGCGCAGAATCCATCGAATTTTCTATCTCGCGCGAAATGACCGGAAACAATGCAAGGGTAAAGAACGCAGGGATTATCTGCAGTGCGTTGAACCATTTATAGGCATTCTGGTAGTAGCCGACCACCTCTTCGCCGTCGACAAGCATCAGGCGCAGCAGCAATATATCGATGGAAATGAAGATCGTTTGCAGCAGGTGAATCAACATCAAGGGAAATCCCTTGCGTATCAGTTGGCGCTGCAGCCCAGAATCAAAACGCCACGGTCCATGCAGCGAAAAGCGGTTGGCGGCAAGCAGTACGAGCACAACAAGCGTGACGATGTTGACAATGATCGAAACAGCAGCCAGGCCCACGAAACTGTAGCCCAACAGTAATACCAGGACGCCCAGCCCCACCTTAAGAATGGTGGTGGCTGTCGTCATGGCCGCCGGTATTTCTGCCTCTTCGTAAACGTAGAACAACCCGGTGACGCCTTTAGACATGCCGGAAAAGATCATTCCAACCATGATCAGCAGCACGGCTGCGATCTCGGCTGTCGTCAGCGGGTTTTGGGTCAGCTGCGTACCCCACATAAATATTAGAACCGGAATGCTGGCCACGACTGCAGCCAAAAGCCGCAGAATTGTGGTATTGAATAGATAGTGATTGGCGCTGTCGCGATCCCGGGAGACATCGCGGATCAATAGAATGTCCAGCCCGTAGTTAGCCAGGATCTCGAAGAACCCGGCCGTTGTAATTGCTGCGACGTAGCGCCCGGCGTCACTGGGCCCCAGCACGCGCAGATAGTACATGGCGAAGACGAAGTCGATCAGGCGATTGAAGAGATTGAGGCCCATCGGCAGCGCGCTGTTCTTGACTACACTGTGCGTGGTCGACAACTCCCCCTCTGGCCGGTACGCGCGGCGCCAGACCCAAACCCCGCTGGCAAACATCAACACGATCAGGCCCATCGCCGAAAGTAAGCCGCCCAATTGGAAACTGCCCGGGCTGTAGCGGAAGCGCACCGTCCAGGCTCCCGGCTCCAACAGCACGCCGCGAAAATTGCCGTTGACACGCGTAATACCTATTTCTTGCTCTTCATCTTCTGCAGCGCCCACCGGGCGCACGAACGCTTTCCAGCCCGGAAAGTAACTGTCATTGAGGATGAGCCAGGAAGGCGACTGGACAGCAGTGTCAATCAGAACTTCTATATTGCGATAGCCGGCGATATGTGCCGGTGTGAGGGTAGATGCGAGCGGTTCTTGATAGCCCTGCAGCCTCAGTGCCATATCCGGTGATAGGTCGGCAGCGTCCAATACCACGTGGCTGCGCGGATCAAGCTCCGTCATCGCCGCCAGTGGATCATCGACGACGGCCGTGGCTTCCAGCGGCAGCGTATAGGTCCGCGGCGCGGCAGCCAGGTTCTCATAGACGTGCACGCCTTCCCCTTGCCATACTTCAGCCATTTTAGGGAGATCGATCTGCTCGGAAGAGATAACATAGCGTACGCCCGCCACGTCCAGCAGGGGCGAATTCAACGATTCCCATTGTCCAATAGGTTGGATGCGATTATTAGGCAGTTCATTTTGCGGTTCAATTGCCGCCATGTATTGGGTGTACTGCTTGCTAATGATCGAATCGTAACCGCGAATATCTTGCAGGTCATACAGCCAGCCACCGTTGGCGTTTAACGGTTTGTCGCCATGCGGCGTGAAACTAGTCAGGCGCCATT
Organism: Promineifilaceae bacterium (SeqCode); assembly: GCA_046259695.1. Classification (GTDB taxonomy): domain Bacteria; phylum Chloroflexota; class Anaerolineae; order Promineifilales; family Promineifilaceae; genus JAACFF01. The sequence goes on from JBJYWX010000065.1 coordinate 1,764, forward strand.
GGCCCGGCTGCTCACTTAACCAGGCCGCCAGTTCAGGCTGAAACGAAAGAAGCGCCTCATCCGTGGCGGCATTAAACTGCCGGTTGGCTAGAAAGAGATCGGATAAGATTAACAACGCGGCCAGGATCACAAACAGGTACTTTCTGCCACAATAGCCTAGCCAAAGAACCAAAGCCGTGCCCAGCAAGCTGGCGCCAAGAATCAGGAAATTCCAAAACTGGTAGCCATAAAAAGTATGGGCATCCGGAAACGCTGTATCAGCCAAAGCCAGACCGCGAAAGACGCGTTCTAGCCAAGGATCAAATTGCCCATAAAGGGTGCGCGACAAAAGCAGCATGGCGAGGATAACTGCCCCACCGATCGCGGCTGCAGCGATCAGCGTTTTGAGCGCGCCCCGCACTTTTTGCCGGTCAATGAGGATCATGTCGGTGCCAAAACCTGCCAGCGCAGCTACGGCGAGTGAAAGCGGCCATACCCAGCGAAAGGGCGTATGGAGCTGGTTAATGAAAGGCAGGCCATAGTAGAGCAGGGCATAAAGAGGGGTACCGAAAATGAACGCCAGCGAAAAGAAAGCCAGCAGGACAAAAAACAATCCTTGCGAGCGGCGGGCGTGGCTTAGCGGGTGCCAGAGTGCAGCGATGCTGCCAAGTAACGCCAAGAAGAGGGGCAAAATGCCGAGATAAATACCACCTTCGACATAGTTCTTCACGCCCCAGGCGCTGCTCTGTGCCCCTTGGGGATTAAGCTGGCCAAAACTATTGAGTGTAAACTGTACCGTCCGCCCGGTTAGTGGATCGAGGAACGCATGATGAGCAGGATTGCCAAAGAAATTGGGTAGAAGAAGCGTAAGTATCCGCCTGGCGGGAAAAGCCCAACCGCGCACTTCGGCAAAGCTTGCCGCGCCCTCGCGGAAGTTCAATCGGCCGATCTCGTAGAATGGCACCAGTTGCACGCCCCCGAGCAACAGACCCACGGCAACCAGCGCGATCAACCAAGGCGCCGCCAGAAGCGCTGGACGATACCAGGGGCCCGTCTCACCCACATCGCGCCGGGCAACAAGCATCACGTCGACCAGGCGCCACAGGGCGAATACGGCCATGATCAGCAGCGTGTAGTAAGTAATTTCCACGTGACCGGCCAGGACTTGCAGGCCCAGGAAAACAGCTCCGGCGGCCGCCCACAACAGCGTCGCCCGTGAGCCGCGCGTGGCTGAACGAATGGTCATCTCCAGGACAGCCAAAAGAAGGGGAAGCCATGCCGCGGCGCTGATAATCATCGGGAATACAGCCGCGCTGACTAACATGAAACCGCTGCCCTGGTAAACCAGGCCCGCGATGAGCGCACCACCGCGCTCCATTTTCAAGACCCGGCCCAGAAAGAACATGGCCGCGCCGGCGAGCCACAATTGAGATACGGTAAACCAACCGTACGCCTTCGCAATAGGAATCAGAAAGAAGATCCAGCTAAAGGGATAGAGCATCCCGTGCTGGCCGTTGGCAAGGAACGGTGCCCCGGCAAAAAGATAGGGGTTCCAGAGAGGTATCTCTCCCGCACGTATGCTGTTGATGGCGAAACGCTTCCAGACGTAATTCTCGATAATCAGGTCGGAAAGCAAATTGTTGTGCGGCAGTTCTACGCCTAACGCTGCCGCATGCGCCTGCCACGGCGCCCATTGAAAGAGATTGTCAACCGGCAGCATCGTCCGGCTGCCGAATGTGACAGCGCCATAAAGCAAAAAAGGCAGGATCAGAAATCCCGCCAGGGTTAACAGGTCAACAACGTACGGCCGAAGTCGTTTCATATAACAGTAGGCGCGTTCTGGCCAGGAAGCCGCGGAGGTCTATAGCGCGCAACGGAAGGGTAATCGACCCATCTACGGTCGTCAACCTATGCTGACCCATTAGTTGCGCTACGCGTTTACCACTTTAGCCTATATCTAGTCCCAGCCGTTTTTTCACCCCGGTGAATCCTTATCGATCTGAAAGGCACATACGTCGTCACCCTGGGCCATGCACAGCGCCTCGCGAACCAGAAATGGGTGCCCTGCTCCCAACCAGCCGGCGGCTTCCTGCAGTAGTCCCACGATGAAATAGCAGATAGGCTCGCGCGCTTCTCGCTCCCAACAAATTGGACACGGCTGCACGGTAAACACCAGGTGCGAGCTCTGTTCGGCCACGGAACTGTGCTGGTCGCTCGTCCGGTTAAAGACACTGGCCAGCGCATTCAGACCTAGCTTAAGCGTTGTATGCGTCGGCAGAGCGCGTAAGGCCACTTCACCCATGCCGGAAAAAACACCTAGTTCCTTCAAGCCAAGTTCGAAAAAACGCTGGCCGGTACGCAGAGCCAACCGGCGCCCACTGCGTGGTCCATACCGCTCGGATAGGCCTGCGTCGCTTCTGGCCAGCACTGAAAAATCAACTTCGCGCCGCCAATTGTCGGCAGGCAAGGCACGCGCATACTGTGCCATACCTACCCAGTTCATCAAAGCGACGTAGCCGCTGTGCCTCAATACATCCTGAAGGGCAAGCAGATAGAGTCGCCCCAGCTTATTCGGGTAGGTCAGATTGGCTGGCTGTAGGGATTCACTCATACACTCAATTATAATGGTATCCTTGCGCCGGCGGAGTTTCAAATGCAAGGCTGACACTACCGTTGGTTGCCGCTATAATCGACACGCTAACTGTCCTTCGCCGCTAAGGGGCGATCGGTTGAAAGTGGTTTATGGAACCGAATTATCCGAAAAGAGTGCCTCTCGCTTACCTGCCGACACCGATTGAACCGTTGCAGCGCTTGAGCAAGTATCTAGGGGGGCCGAATCTATATATCAAACGGGATGACCAGACAGGCCTGGCGACCGGTGGCAATAAGACGCGCAAGTTGGAATTCCTGGTCAGTGAGGCGTTATCGCAAGGCAAGGACCACTTGCTTACAACCGGGGCGCCCCAGAGCAACCACTGCCGCCAGACGGCCGCGGCTGCAGCGCATTTCGGATTAGGCTGCACGGTAGTCCTTCGTGGGCGCAAACCGCGCCAGGTAACGGGAAATTACCTGCTCGATGAACTGCTTGGCGCTCATATCTATTGGACCGGTGACCGCAACAACATGGACGTCGTTAAAGAAGTGAGCAGACAACTTATTTCGATGGGCCATGATCCTTATTTTATTCCCTATGGCGGCTCGAACGTAGTCGGCGCCACAGGATACGTCCTGGCGATGCGCGAGTTGATGCAGCAGCTTGAAGCTGAGCAACTCAATATCGACTTCATCATCTTCGCTACCAGCAGCGGCGGGACCCAAGCGGGCCTTGTTCTTGGCGCCCGGGTCTACGGTTACCGGGGAACTATACTCGGTATTAGCGTCGATCATCCGGCGGAGACAATCCAGACACAAGTAGGCGCTTTGGCCACAGCAATGGCAACCCATCTTGGTCTTGAACCGCTGCCTCTCATGCAACAGGTCAATGTCAACGATGACTACCTGGGCGATGGCTACGCCAAGGTAGGCGATTTAGAACGCGAGGCGATTCGCCTTGTTGGCCAGCGCGAAGGGATTTTGCTTGATCCAGTCTACACCGGGCGGGCCATGGGCGGCCTCATCGATCTCATTCGCTGGGGCGCTTTCACCCGCGGCCAAAACGTGCTTTTCTGGCACACGGGCGGTACCGCGGCCCTCCCCGCCTTCGCAAACAGCCTGCTCTGATTAAGCTGCTTCGCCTGGATGGAAGTGGGCACAAAGATCGCACGACAGCCGCAATTCATCATAAAAAACCACTTTATTATGGTTTACCCTTGATTGTGCACCACCGGTAAAGCTATACTGTACACGGTTTGGCCGCAGCCTGCTTCCCCGGCGGGGCGAGAAAAAGCTATTCGTCATCTAGGAATTGGGTGCAATACAAGCTGCGGCAGCAGGTCCGTCCCATCCGCAAGCCAACGGGATTGTTTTACATCAAGGAGGAAGTAACATGAATAAGGGAACGTACCGTTTCATCCTTTTTGCCCTGGTCGCTCTACTCTTCTTACTGGCTGCTTGCGGCGGCGGAGAAACACCTGTCGAAGAAGCGAACACCCCGGCGCCCGCGGCAACAACCGCCGCGGAGCCCACGGCCGTACCGGATACCCCGATCCCTGAGCCCACAGAGGAGCCCGTTGTTGAGGAAACCTCCGGCGCGATTAATTCCTTTCAGGATGTTAAACCGGCGGTGATCCAGATTGAGGCTCAGGGAAGCTTCACCGATCCTGCGGAAGGACTACAGCTTAATTCGGCCGGACGAGGTTCAGGCTTTATCATCGATGATTCAGGTATCGCCGTAACCAACAACCACGTGGTCACCGGCGCCGCTTTCTTACAAGTATGGGTGGGTGGAAATGACGAACCGCTCAGCGCCAAGATCCTGGGCGTTTCGGAGTGCTCCGACCTGGCAGTCATCGATATAGAAGGAGAGGGCTTTCCCTATCTTGAGTGGTCCGATGGCAATGCGGACGTTGGCACGGAGATTTATGTCGCCGGTTTCCCTCTTGGCGATCCCGAATATACCCTTACCCGCGGTATTATTTCCAAACGGGAGGCGGACGGTGACACCGCCTGGTCGGCCGTCGATCACGTCCTCGAGTATGATGCCAATACCAATCCAGGTAACTCAGGTGGGGCCGTCGTGGACGAAAACGGCAAAGTAATCGCCGTCCACTATGCTTATAATGAAGGGGCGCGACAAGCCTTTGGTATCGGCGCTGACGTGGCCAAGCAAATTGTAGAACAGCTCGAGACCGGCACTGATGTGCTGGCTATCGGTGTTAACGGCACGGCCATAAACGACGGAGAAGGCTTAAGCGGCATCTGGGTCGCATCGGTCGAATCCGGCTCTCCTGCCGACCGTGCCGGGATCAAGAGCGGGGACATCATTACCAAGATGGAAGGATTGATATTGTCCACCGACGGCACCATGTCCGATTACTGCAATATCTTGCGCAGCCATAATCGCGACGACGTACTCAGTGTAGAGGTCTTGCGCTTTGAAACTTCTGAACTATTGGACGGGCAGTTGAACGGCCGCCCGCTGGAAGCTTCCTTCTCCTTCGCACAGGAGATTGCTGAATCAGATGCCAGCGGTCAGCTCGAAGAGGGGCCGGAGAGCTACGATAACTACGTGACAGTTAGCGATAATAGCGGCGCCATTGTCATGGAAATACCCGATCACTGGAGCGACCTTGATGGCAGCGAATGGCTGGATGACGATGGCACGGTCATCGGTGGCACACTTGCCGCCGCTCCAAACCTGAGCGATTTCTTCGAAACATATGGCACGCCCGGCGTAAGCCTCATTGCTTCCGCAGGGCTTGGAGACAGCGACGTCAACGACCTGGTCGACTTCTACGATTTCACCGATGGCTGCACGCTTGACAGCCGCAATGATTATGAAGATTCGATCTACACCGGCGTATTTGATCTCTATAACGATTGTGGCGACGCAGGATCGATTATTATCGTGTTGGCGGCCAAGCCGGCGGACAATTCACACGCCGTCGTGATTGAGGCCCAGGCGATTACTGACGCTGATATTGATGCCCTGGACCACGTCCTGGACACATTCAATGTAGTTGGTACATTACCTGGGACTTAGGCTGTTTCTTTTTCACGATTGAGCCAGCGCAGCGTAATCTCGCCCAGGCGAGCGTTGCGCTGGCGCAGAATCGTGCAGTGCGGCAGCGCTTCGAGGAACATTTCCCCATAGCGGCGAGTCAAGACCCGCTTATCAAGCACAGCCACCACACCTTCGTCACTCCTGCGCCGGATGAGACGGCCGAAACCCTGCCTGAAGCGCAGGACCGCCTCCGGAATAGAGTATTCAAAAAACGGGTTTTCAAACGTTTCCGAGCGGGCGGCGAAGATTGGGTCGGAGGGAACGTCAAACGGCAGTCGCGGGATTACCAGCGCCTGCAGCGACGGTCCAGGCACATCGACCCCTTCCCAAAACGAACGCGTACCGAGCAGTACGGCCCGGGAGTCCGGCTCTTTGAATCGCTTCAGCAGCTGCTGGCGTGAGGCACCCTGCAGTTGGGCCAGCATTTCGATGCCGGAAGCGCGCAGCGCCCCCTCAATCGCCTGCGCCGTTTGCCGAAGCTGTGCGTAAGACGTAAACAGAACCATCGTCCGCCCGCCAAGGGCCGACGCCACATCCACGATTGCCTCCTCCACATAGCGCTGGTAACCCGGCTGGTTAGGCTCAGGAATGTCGCTGGAGAGGTAAACCAGGGTGCTGTTCTCGTAATCGAAGGGTGAGCCAACTGCCAGCTCGTTAGCGCTGCCCGCGTGCAGGCGCTGGCGTAAATAGTCAAAATTCGCTTCGCCATAAGAATCCGGTCCGGCGGTCTGCAATGTGGCCGATGTCAGGATGACCGATTCCTTCTTTCCGAAGATATGCTCTTCAACCAATGGGCCGACATGTAAGGGCGCCGCATGCAGCGAAACGCGTTCCCTGAACACTTCCACCCAATAGATCATTTGCTCAGATGGGTTTGAAAGCAGCTGATCCAGGTTTCTTCGGGCCTCCTCTAGGTCGCGGCCGTTGGCCAGCAGCGCTGCACGTAGTTCTTCTTCATCGTCCAGATCAAGCTGCGAACCAACTTCTTCCAAGACGCCGGCCAGCTTTTCAAAATCACGCGCGATACTCTGCAAATGTGAATTCAGGTTGTCCCAGCTAATCTCAAGGTCATCATAGCCTGGCTGCACGCGCAAGGCAGACGTTACGCGAATCTGCTGCGCAAATTGCGCCTGCGCCTGCAGGTGATCCTGGAGAAAATAATCTAGCGTGGCAAAGAACTCATCCACACGCACCAGCGCAAGCTCGGCCTCAGCGCGCAGTTGGCCGGCAAACTCGGCAAGCCGGCCCTGCTGCCTTGCGGGCAGGGCGCGATTGAGGCGCCCCATAACGTCCGCCAACAAGCCGCTGCGTTCGCTGCTTACATCGCGCAGTACCGTTTCCAACAAGCGGCGGTCGATGCTGAACGAAAGCCCGCTGGTCACGGCCGATTCCAGATGATGCGCCTCATCCACCACCAGATCTTCGAAAGGCGGCAGCACCATATTTTCCAATGAAACATCGGCCAGCAGAAGTGCATGATTGACAATCACAATATGCGCCTGTTCCGCCTTTTGCCGTGCCATATAGAGTGGGCAGCGCTCTGATGCACACTGGTCCGGCGTACAAACGGCATTTTCGCCGTTCAGGCGCGACCATACCATGCGCTCACCCGGCGTCCGCAGCGGCAGGTCAGCTACATCCCCGGTCTGGGTCAGCGGCAGCCACAGCAAGATGCGCGCGTAAACGACCATTTCATCGGCGCTTCCCGGTCCACGGCGGCGCATTTGTTGGAATAATCGCGTGCAAAGATAATTGCTGCGCCCCTTGCGCACCGCCGCACGCACCTCGAAGGGCAGGCACCGCTGCAGTTCCGGAATATCCTTATGAATAAGCTGGTCCTGCAAGTTGATTGTATTGGTCGAGATAACCACGCGCCGGCCGTTTTGCACCGCCCAGAACGCCGCCGGCAGCAGATACCCCACGCTCTTGCCCGTTCCCGTGCCCGCCTCCACCAGCAAATGGTCGCCGCGGTTAAAAGTGTCGGCCACGGCCAGCATCATCTCTTCCTGCTGCGGCCGGTATTCAAAGCCGTCAAACACGCGGCTAAAATTGCCGGCCGGCCGCAGCATATCGGCCAGCACATCGATGTCCAGCGCCAGGACCTCTTCGTTCGGCGTCACGGCGCTGCCTTCCAATTTGGGGGGATCAAAAAGACGCGGGAGTTGGCCGCGCCGCCGCAGTTCGGCACCGCCAAATGCTTGTTTGGCGCGCTCGGCTAACACTTCTTCAAAGAAAAGCGTCTCCGGCCAGCCGATCTGCTGTCCGGCGCGCACTATCTCATCTAGCTGCGATAGGGGCTGCTGCAGAGCGCGTTCACGAAGGGCCAGGAACAGCTCGATAGTGAGGATGGCATCCTGGTGAGCCCGGTGCTGCTGCCGGCCGTCTGGCAGCGGCAGATAGAGGAAATCTGCCAACGCTTCCAGCCCAAAACGTCCCGCCTCCGGAACCAGGATCGAGGCCAGAGTCAGCGTATCGATGCGGTGGTTGCCGATTCCCAAACGCTCTTCGCGCAGGAAAGCCAAGTCAAATTCCACATTATGGCCAACGAGGACATGGTTGCTCAAAACCGGCCGCAGACGCGAACGCACGGAGGCCATAACCGGCGCCTCCGCTACCATCGCATCATCGATCCCGGTCAGGTTCGTAATCTCCGGCGGGATGTTACGCTGCGGATAGACGAGCGTACTAAACTCGTCAAGCAGACTGTTGCCGCGAAACGTAATCGCCGCTACCTCGATAATGGCATCGCGCACCGCGTCAAAACCCGTAGTTTCTACGTCAACGGCGACGTAAGTCATTTCGCTCATTGAACTCGTCCGGCCCTGTTTAGAGGCGCTCAGCGATTATCGCCGTCACCCTGAATCTGGCCGCGCTCTAGGCGCGAAAACAACTTGACCAGGTTAGCTTCGGCGATTTCCTGCAGCGAGAGATCAAGATCCGTGGCAATTTGGGCAAGATACCAGAGCACATCCCCCAATTCCTGTTTCAACGATTCCCGGTCGGCATCGGTAATTTCCCCGCCACGATCGCGGAAGATCTTTTTCACTTTGCCCGCGACCTCTCCCGCTTCGTTCACCAGTCCCATCGTAGGATAGACGATGGCGTGATTCATCGGGATGTAGCTCCAGGTCTTGCGCGATTCACTCTGGTAGGTATCGAAATTTTCAATCTTCATGAGGGCGTTTTATCCCTGGTGGATTTACAAGGCCGCCGATTATAGCACATTTATTCTACAGTTCTTTGGCAAAAAAAGCCCGGCACTTCAAAAAGCACCGGGCTGCGAACTCGAAAGCGGGTACGCCCGAGTTTCTCGTTACATTCCTACCCGAATCGCGGACTCTCCCAAGCCTTCACCAACGCCCTTGGCAAATGCCTGGATAAGCGTAGTGGCCCCGTGCCCCATAACGCCGGCCAGTTTCGCCACTACCTGCAGGATGTTGCGTTTCTCCACCTGAGTAAGTACGCCGGAAAGTTCCTGCGATTCCAGCCACGTTTCTTACGTCGCTTCATCGCGCACTTGGCGCTTGATTTCGTCAGCCAACCACCAGAGCATTGCCCCCTGAGTTACCTGCCATTTGCCATTCTCGACTTCCACAATGGTACCGGACTTCTCCAACCCGCGAATCTCTGGGCTGTAGTCGCTAATGTCTTCAATCAGATTCGACCAGTCAAAACGATGTTCTTCAGCCAACTCTGATATTTGGGCCAGCGAAATGGCGATCACGACTTTCCGTTCGGCATTGGACCAGGAGCGCCAGGTATCCGCGAAGTGCCCTTCACTTTGCATCCGTAGTTCTTCGGCTACCTGCTGGTAACGCTCCGTAGCATCGGCTACCTCGGTAACCGCTTCCCACATCAGATCAGCCGTTAGCTGCAGCAAGTAGGGATGGCGACCAGAAGCCAGCGTGACAAATTCGCGGTCTCGCGTGCTGAAGCGATCGCCTGCATGTGCCAACAAAGTCGCCGCGTCGCTTTTTGGAAGGGCTCCAAGGCGCAGCTCGGTGAAGACATTGAAATAAGGTGAACTATGCGGATTGATACTTTGTGTCTGTACATTGAGCTGGTTGAGCGAGCGGCGCGTGGCGATTATGAGCGCCAGGCTGGAAAAGCGAGACGAGAGCGAGCGCAGGCTGCCGTAGAATTCAGCACTGTTGAGGATAGGATGGCTCAACAGCGCGTCGAATTCATCAAGCATAATGACGATGCGCACATTTGCTTTATCCATGGCCGCGAAGAGGTGCATCAGCGTGAACGCGCTGAATTCATTCTGGCGTGATGTCTCATACAAATCATGCAGTTCACCCTTGTCGAAATAGACAACAATGGGCTCCAGCACATGCTCCCAGAACGCAGCCTGGTTGAATGTCTTGCTGAGCATCTGCGAATCAATGTCGCGAAACCAACATTGCTCAAGCTTGGGCCCGGCGATACTGTCGCGCTTGACTTTGTCCAGTACGAAGCGCAGCAGCGAGGTCTTGCCCGTGTGCGGTTGGCCGACCACGGCCGTCGCCTGGCCTTGCTCGAGCCGGTTGATCAGCCGCCGCAATTCTCGCCGCCGGTCCAGAAAATCGGCTGGCGCCACCGGGCCGCCGTGCACAAAAGGAGAACGACTCATTTCGCTACCGCTCCCTACTGATCACGCTCATTTTGTTACCAGCCGCGAAATGCCGGGCAGCCGCGCTACAAACTCCTTGCGCCGCATCTTGCCCCGTACGGCGGCGGCGCCTGCGGCGTCGCCCAGCCTTTCGTAGGCGTTCAACGCAACCTGGAGATCCCCATCTTGCATCGCCTGCGCCGCCCAGCTACGCAATACTTCGGCCTGTTTCTCCCGCACCAGCGGTTGATCCGGATCGACACGCATGGCCCGGTTCACGGTCTGCCACTGCTCGTCAAGGTCTGTCTGACTTTCGGCCAGGGCCAATAAAGCGTTCACAAGATACGGCCGCACCGCTGCCGGGTCCGAACTATAGGCTGATTCGATCACCGATACCGCTTCGGCAGGGTTGTGGCGGGACAAATGAATACGCCCCAGCAACAATCGTGACCGTACATGATTGGGATAAATCGCCAGTGCGTGCCTGGCACGCAGCTCCGCTTCAGGCAAATCACCCAGGTCAAAACTTTGCTTGCCCTGGTTGTATAGCATCTCCGCCTGCGGCCCGAGATCACGGATATCGGCGCGTACACGGCCCAGAGGCTTGTTCTCAACTATCCAGCGCTGCAGTAAAGGAATCGCAAAACGGTACTTGCCGTTTGATTGGCGAAGCAAGTCACGCTTTAGCAGGCCTTCCGGCGCCATCTCCAGGTCTCGGCGAAAACTGCCGCTGCCGCGGTGCTGCAACCAGTTACGCAGAGCCTGTCTGCTAACGGTTAGCTGTCCCGTTCCTGCCATAGCCGATAACGTGACTTTTTCAGCCGGCGTCAGGCCGTTCCAGATCCACTGGAAAGCATTGGCGCCCTGCTCCAGGGTCGCCTCAATCGCCAGGTCCACATCTTCGCTGCGCGCCGTTGGCGGCCCCTTGGGCCCTTCGTCATAGATAGCCTCCCACACTTCACTGCAAAGAAGCTGCGTTAGATACGGATGGCCTTGCGTCCAATAACAGACACGATCGATGCCTGATTCCGACCAGTAAAGCGTGTGATTCTGTTCTGACTGCCGCACAATTGAAAGGCTTTCAGAAATATCCATCAGCGATACGTGACGGGTCTTCACGCGCTTAAAGCTGCTAAGCATGTTGGCGGACAGCTCGTCCGGGCGCCGGCCCATGGCCAGCACAAAATAGACATTGCATGAACGCGCGATCCAGCGCCTCAGATAGGGGAGGAAGCGCGCGCCAACCTGTCCTTTGTATGGCCGGTCCAGCACATCAAATTCGTCGAACAGCAAAACGAGTTTCTTATCAGTCAGACAAACCGCCTCCGGTAGAAAATCGCCGCGAAAATAGCTGCCATCGTCGTCAAAATGGGCCCGCTCAACATTTGCGCCTTCGACATAACGCGAAATTTGCTGCGCCAGGCGGAATAGAATGTCTGATAAGCTCAGGTCGCTCTTATCATGCAGGTCGAAATAGACCGGTAAATAGCCGCCCATGATCGCCAGTTGCTGCTCCAATTCAAAAAGAATAGAAGTCTTTCCGATGCGCCGCTGCCCGTAGAGCACGATGGCGTTGGTTTGCGGGCTCCGCAAAACGCTCAGCACATCGCGCAAGATGTCCGCCCGGCCCACAAAAGACGATTCACCACGCACAGGGTTACCGGCAATATAGGGGTTTGAAAACACAGCCATAAGCGCCGCCTACTTCTCGCTTAAGTTGACATATTAAGTTGACATACTACAAATGACACTTGTTATTGTAGCAGAGGATGGCCGTTTGTCCAGTGCAGGGCCCGGCGCCAAATTGGACATTACTTAGCGGCTGTTGCATGAGCGCCCGTCTCTGTTATCTTTCGCTCCTATCATGTTCGCGCGTTTCTTTCTAATTCTCTCCTTCGTAACCATACTGCTCGTAGGCGTTCTCCCCTTTCAAATCGCTCAGGCAGCATATGTGCAGATCGATGATTCAACCGTTATTGCCAATGAAGCAATTGTCTCCTATCCAGAAAAAGTAACATTCCGCTTGCAGCTCGATCCATCGGTGACTATTGTCGATGCCTCCCTCACTTACGATGTGGAACAAGTAAGTTGCCTCGACGTGAGTTCCCAGGTGCCGGTGGAAGTGGATGGCGATACGCTGGAATGGGAATGGGTCATGATTCGGTCTGGCAACCCGCCGCCAGGCGCGACCATGTGGTGGGAATGGAACCTGACCGACGATCAAGGGCAAACGTATACCACGCCGCGCCAATCGCTGACTTTCAGAGACGACCGTTTCAATTGGCGCACGGTGCAAGAAGACGGTGTCACCCTTCATTGGTATGCTGGCGATGCTGTCGGCCCCTTGCTGCTGGAAGCGGCCGTGGACGGCCTGCAGCTCCTAGAAAAAGACATGGGTATCGAGCTGCAAGAAGCGGTGGAATTCTATATTTATGGATCTCCCGAAGAAATGCGCGATGCCGTCCTTTATATTCAAGATTGGGCCGGCGGCGTCGCTTTCTCTGAATATAACATCATCCTCATGGGCGTGCCTCCATCCATCGCCGAGGAGTGGGGGCGCGATACGATTCGCCACGAATTGGCCCATCTTGTCGTTGGCCAGCTCGGCCGAAGCTGCGTGGGCGGCTACCGGCCAAACTGGCTTGAGGAAGGGCTGGCGATGTACGCTGAAGGGGAGCCATCCACGCAGGTGCAGCGCGACCTTGAAGACGCCACGCGGAACAACAGCTTTATTCCCTTGCGCAGTCTGAACGGGCCTTTTCCGGCGCACGGTGATGATGCCAGCCTGGCCTACAGCCAGAGCTACAGCGTCATCAGCTTTATGCGCGAAGTATACGGGCCCCAGAAAATCGCGGAACTCATCGAAACATTGGCCACGGGCGAGGGCTACGACAAAGCCCTGGAACAAGTATATGGATTCAATGTTGACGGCCTGGAACAGGCGTGGCGTCAATGGCTTGGACTGCCGGCCCGTGACATCCCACCGACGATGACGCCTATTAGCGCCGCCGCCATTCCCACGTTGGCGCCGCTGTCCGGTCCCGTCGACGTGCCTACGCCTGATGCGGTTACTTTGGAGCCTGCCCAGCAGCAGCCCGCGCCCTCGGCGCTCACCAATCTGTGTGCCATTGGCTTAATACCGCTGGCGCTCTTGGGTGCTTTTTCCTGGCAGTCGCGCAAGAAAGGTAGAAGCATAGATGCACGCTAGGCGACCATTGATTTTAGCCGCCCTGATAACAGGTCTGCTTCTCGTAACCGCCTGCGCGCGAAGTGAAAGCGGCAGCAGCAGTTCCGGACAATCCTGGCAGAGCATCGGTGTCAACCCAAGTGAAGCCATCATGTTGACCGGCTCACAACCACTTACCATGGATCCGGCTCTTACCCTGGGCGGACCAGACAGCCCTCTTGGGCACGTCTTCAGTGGCCTGGTCATGCTGGACACCGCGCTGCAAGTACAGCCCGATTTGGCCGCCGGTTGGGATGTCAGCGACGATGGACTGTCCTATACCTTTTTCCTGCAGCCAGGTGCCCGATTCCACGACGGCCGTCCGCTTACCGCGCAGGACATCATTTTTTCCTGGGAGCGGGCCGCTGATCCGGCCACCGGCTCCGATACAGTCCTTACCTACTTGGGCGACATCGAAGGCATCGCTGAGAAGCGCGCCGGCACCGCGACAACTATCAGCGGCTTGCAGGCGCTCGATGAGCATACGTTGGCCGTGCGCCTCACCGCGCCCGATGTAACCTTCCTTTCCAAGTTGGCCTACCCAGTCGCGTTTGTACTGGATAGCATGAACGTGGGGCAATCCGGCTGGGAGCGGCGCCCAAACGGGAGTGGGCCATTCAAACTAAAAACCTGGCAGGATGACGACCTGATAATCCTCGAACGCAATGACGATTATTATCGCCAGCCGGCGCTGGTTCCCCAGGTAGTCTACGACCTGGGACCAGGCCTGCCGCTCTCGCGCTACGAGACGGGTCAAATAGATCTTGTCGGCATCGGTAACAGTACGCTGGAGCGTGCACAAGACCCCAACAGTCCCTTGAGCGAGGACCTCCGTACGGTCGTCTCGCTCTGTACCTCGTCTATCGGTCTGAATAACCAGTTGCCCCCTTTTGATGATCTCCGCGTGCGCCAGGCCTTTAATTACGCCTTGGATAAAGAGCGTTTGATCGAGACTTTTGCTGGGGGAAACGCCCTGGTCGCCAACGGGCCTTTGCCGCCAGGTCTGCCGGGCTATGGTGGCCTGGAAGGTGAAAGTTACCCCTACGACGTAGAAAAGGCGCGCGTGCTGTTGGCCGAGGCGGGCTACGCCGATGGTGCCGACCTCGGAACGTTGACTTTTACGACCCAGGGGTATGGCGACGCGGGAGCTTACATCACGGCCGTCATCACTATGTGGCAGGAGGCCCTTGGTGTCACCATTCAGCCTGTGGTTCTTGATCCCTTTGCCTACTACGATCAGCTCTATGCCGGCAACTTCGGCCATTTCTTCGCCTCCGGCTGGTGTGCCGACTACCCCGACCCGCAGAACTTCTTGGATATCCTCTACCGCAGCGGTTCGGAGCAAAATCTAGCTCGCTTCAGTGATCCCGCTATCGACGCCCTTTTGGATGAAGCGCGCATAGAACAGGACATCGCGGCCCGATTAGCCATGTACCAAGAGGCGGAGCGGCGCATTGTGAAGGCGGCGCCCGTAGTATTCACCAGCCATGCCATGACGGCCGTCCTGGTCAGCCCGCGCCTGGAGAACTACGTCCTGACGCCTATGGGTGTGCCCCAATGGCATCGTGTCGCCAAGCGGCAGGCATCATAAAACGTGCTACACTTCGCCCCTGTCTAGCTTACGACTGCAGATTCTCCATGGTGGCTGCTGGCAGCCGCCGTACCTATTAAACATGCTTGCTGTCGCCCTCATCATTTTCGCCGGCGCATTCGTCCAGAGCAGCATCGGATTTGGTTTCGCCCTCATCACGATGCCCCTGCTGGTAAGCATGCTCGGCATCCGGCTTGCGGCGCCGCTGGTAGCGATTGTGGTCTTCCTTACCGAAATCACGATCTTTGTCCGCTACCGTGAATCCTTTGACTTTGGTATGGTCATGCATCTCTTGCTAGGCGCCATTGTCGGCATTCCCATCGGCCTGCTGACCGTGCGCGCCATTGACAGCCAAACCGCCAACGTGATCCTTGGCCTTATCGTCCTGGGTTATGCCATCTATGCCCTGATCACCCCGCGCCTTCCCGAACTGGCCTGGCAGGGTTGGCAGTTTATTTTCGGGTTCTTTTCCGGCATCCTATCCGGAGCCTACAATACCGGCGGCCCGCCGGTGGTTATTTACGGCAGCTGCCGTGAATGGTCGCCGGAAGAATTCAAGAGCGATCTGCAAGGCTTCTTCATGGTGACGGGTGTCGTTATCATCGTCTCGCATGCTCTCAGCGGCAACCTGACAAAGGAGGTCGGCTATTACACCCTCTACGCCTTACCCGGTCTGGCCGCCGGCCTTGCAGCCGGCTTTCTACTCTCCAACAAAATCCGGCCCGAACTTTTCCACCGGCTTGTGCTCTTTGCCCTCATTGCTCTGGGCATCAAGCTGCTATTTTTTAGTTAAGAGCGCCACATACAACGATATGCCGAACGATGCGACGCCAAGCGGCGACACACCATTACCCAGCCTACCTCTCCCTCCCTCAATCACCAGCGAGACACCCGGCACATGGGCCTACAGCACCATGTCTGTACGCGTGGCCAACATTGCCCGCCGTACGCTGGAAGAGAACGACTTTCCGCCAGAGATCGCGGCCCGTGTGGGCATGCTCATCGCCGATATCCCCGAAAGCCCTTTGCGCCTTTTGCGCCGCGGCGCGCCGGATGCCATGGCCTGGGAAAGTTATGTTCGTCCCTATCTGGGCCAGAATTGGTTGACGCCGCCCTGGTTCCTGACCGAGACTTACTTTTATCGCCGCCTGATCGAGGCCACCGGTTACTACGTTCCCGGGCCGGGCTTTAATCTTGACCCATTCTTATTCCAAAAGGAGCAAAGTCTGCTCGTCGGAATGGGCACCATCGCCGAGATTGCCGGCAGGCTTAGCGGCTGGCTGGGCGACGGTCACCGGAATGAACATCTAGCGGCTCTGCTGGCAATTACGCTGTGGGGCAACCGCGCCGATCTCAGTCTCTGGCCAGCAGGTGAAGAAGGCGAGCAGCCATCCGATGTCAACTGGGAGTCCGCCAGGGCTCACAATCTTGCGGATGATACAGAACAGGTGCTGAATTATCTCGACGGCCGTTCATTGGCGCGCATTGATATCATCGCCGACAATGCCGGCATCGAATTGGTCGCCGACCTTGCCCTGGCCGACTATTTACTCTCCACGAGCACGGCCGCCGTGATCCGGCTGCACCTCAAACCACACCCGACCTTCGTCTCGGACGCGATGATCAAAGACGTGTATGACGCGATCGGCTTTTTGCAAAACGCCGCTGACGATCATGTTGCCGCCTTCGGGTCACGTCTGGCAGACCATCTCAGCGATGGGCGCCTTGTCCTGGAACGTGATGCCTTCTGGGTTTCCCCACTTCCCTTTTGGGAACTGCCAACCGGGCTGCGCCAGAAGTTGAGCGAGTCCGATCTGCTCATCTGCAAGGGGGATGCCAATTACCGGCGCCTGTTGGGTGATCGTATGTGGCCGTTCAGCACGCCTTTTGCTGAGATCCTAAGCTACGCGCCTGCCCCGCTCCTCGCACTGCGCGTATTGAAAGCAGAGCTGGCCTGCGGGCTGCGCGAAACAGATATTGAACGCCTTAATCGTGAAGATCCCGATTGGCTGGTCAACGGCCGCTGGGGCGTGATCCAGTTCGCGCTGCCCGCGTAACCTGGCCGGCCAGGTCAGGCAGCATGCACCGGCAGCAATGTGATTAATGCCTGGTACAAAACGTCGATATCCGCGGCTGAGTTGTAGCCCTGCACTGACAAGCGCATAAAGTGGCGCCCACCCCATGGCGTCAGCGGCACCTCCACACGAAATTGGTCATAGAGCGCCGCTTTTAATGCTGCCGCATCGGCGAGAGGCGGCAAAGGGGCGATCGCCATCTGCACAAAATCATCCGGCGAACTATACATGCTCGGCAAACCTGTTAGATCGCTAATGCGTTCAAGCGCTCCTGCCAGCAGCTCATGGCACCGGGCGCGCACAGCCGGCCAGTTCTGATCCGCCTGGAATTGAATGGCCGCCGGCAGCGCCAGGAAGGCGGACAGGTCATTTGTACCCAGCCACTGCAAGCGATCGAGAAAATCGGAGCCATAAGTAAAGCTGCGCTCCGGCCCCCAGCCCCAACCCACAACCAGCGGCTCAATAAGCGGCTGGACGCTGGCCCTGGCGTAGAGAAAGGCCGAGCCCTTGGGGCTGCACAGCCATTTGTGCCCGTTGCCGGCGTAGAAATCCGCGCCAATTCCGGCCATATCCAGATCGATCTGGCCGGGCGTGTGTGCGCCGTCGATAATGGCCAGGATGCCCGCGTCGCGAGCGCGAGCGCAGATTGCGGCCACCGGCAGGCGGACGGCCGTTGGCGAGGTGATATGGCTGAGGAAGATGGCCCGCGTGCGCGGCGTGACGCCCTGCCAGAACTGCTCCAATACCGCGTCTTCACCGCCAAGCGGCAGCGGCAGCGGCTGGCGCACAACTTGAAAGCCGCGCCGCTTGCTGAGATAAGTCCACATATTCATGCAAGCGCCATACTCGTGATCGCTGGTTAGCAGTTCATCGCCGTGACCTAAAACAAGCGAGCGGGCCACGACATTGAGGCCGAAAGTCGCGTTGGGCACAAGGACCAAGTCATCGGCAGTCGCGCCCACCAGGGAGCCCATCGCCGCGCGCGCCTGCGCCAGGTGCCCGGGCAGCTCATTGGCCAGGAACTGTACCGGCTGCCGTTCCAGCCGTGCCTGCCATGCCTGGTAAACGTCAAATACCGCGCGCGGCGTCGCCCCAAACGAGCCATGGTTGAGAAAAACCACGTCCGGATCCAGTAAAAACAGTTCCTTCAAATCGTCGATGCCCATTGCATACCCTTTTGCTATAGTTCTTGGTGAACCATTATCAGCTAATTGAACGGAACAGACGAGGCTGGCAGCTTGCAGCCTATCACGCTCATAAGGAGTCCACCCATGGAGTATAGAAATCTCGGAAACACCGGCCTCAAAGTATCGCGCATCTGCCTGGGTATGATGACCTACGGCGATCCTGGTTGGCGCGATTGGGTCTTGCCCGAAAAAGCGGCCCGGCCGTTCGTCGAGCGCGCCCTGGAAATGGGCATCAACTTCTTCGACACGGCCGATATGTACTCGCTCGGCGTCAGTGAGGAAGTAACCGGCCGGCTGATCAGCGACATGGCCAGCCGTGACGATATCGTTCTGGCCACCAAGGTTTATTTTCCCATGAGTAGCGACGTCAATGATCGCGGCCTTTCGCGCAAGCATATCTTGCAGTCAATCGATAGTTCGCTGGCTCGTCTGGGTACTGACTACGTGGACCTATACCAGATTCACCGCTGGGACTATGAAACGCCGATCGAGGAGACAATGGAGGCGCTGCATGATGTGGTCAAAGCCGGCAAGGCGCGCTACGTCGGCGCTTCTAGCGTGCACGCCTGGCAGTTCGCCAAAGCGCAGTACACGGCCGATTTGCACGGTTGGACACGTTTCGTTTCCATGCAAAACCACATGAACCTGGTATATCGTGAAGAAGAACGGGAGATGCTGCCCTTCTGCATCGATCAAGGCGTGGGCGTCATCCCCTGGAGCCCGCTGGCGCGCGGCTTCCTGGCCGGCAACCGCACCAGGGAAGAATATGAACCCACTACGCGGGCTAAGAGCGATGGTTTTGCCAAAGAGATGTACTTCGCGTCACATGATTTCGATGTAGTTGACCGCGTCGTCGAATTGGCAGAACGGCATGGCGTGGCCCCGGCGCAGATCGCCCTGGCCTGGCTGCTGCACAAACCGGGCATCACGGCCCCCATCATCGGCGCCAGTAAGATGCCGCATTTGGAACAGGCCGTCGCCGCCCTGGATATCGAACTGTCAGCGGATGAAATGACATTCCTTGAGGAACTCTACCAGCCGCACCCCATCCTGGGGCATAGCTGAAAGAGATTGTGCCGATCGCAAAAGGTGTTGTTACCAGACGGCCGATCCTATCATCAGCTAGATTCTGCTTGTTCGCCGAAGAGAATCTTCAGGTAATCAGCGGCGCCGTCAGACATCAAGTCTTCTTGCAGCCGTGTGCGATTATTGAAGAGAGTGAGTGAGATCTTCTGGTCGATCAGGTGACGGGCCAGGAGAAGCAGCGCGGCGTCCTTATCGTAGATGTGCTCGGCGTAGATGATGCGATATTCGGTGTTGGCGTCGAGCGATTCTTTCTCGTGCAGCAAGCACTGGAAATACTGCTTGGTCGTCTCACGGTAGCGCGCCTGATGCGCGGCACAAATGACCACGTAGAGGTTTGCCCAGTCCGCTGCGTCGATCTGTGCCCGCCAGCGGCCGACTATCTCGTGCAGCGCATCCAGTTCCAGGCGTGCCGCCAGCGCCGCATTCTCCATGTACAGCGGCGCGCTTACCGCGCCGAAGGCCTGGAGGTGGGCCTCATTGATCGTGCCCGACTGCAATACATCCTGCACGACCGCCTGCGCCGCGCTTAAGGTCCGGTACTGCAAGGCTATAAACGGTTCTGGGATCGCCAGCTTGTCTAGGGCTGCCAATCCATCTTCAATCAGGCCCAACTGCGCCGACAATTGGGCCAGCAGTGGCTCCGGAACCGGGCCGTAACCACGGGTCGAAAGTATCACGTAGATACCAAACGACAGATGGCTAATTGATTTTACCTCCTGGTAAAGGCGGGGGACGATCGAAACTGTTTCCTCGCGACCGTCATGGAACAGGATCACATGATCGCCGGAAACAACGATGACTGGCGTCTCTTTGCGACCCAAGCTCGCATGGCTGCGCTCGATCACCTGGCTATAATTGTGATGAAAAGAATCGTTCAGGTCATTGATGATCTGCACGTAATCGCCGTATTGATCCTGGGCTTCAGTAATCAGTTGTGACGCACCTGTCGCCTGTTGTTCGCCGCTTTCGTTCATCGTTTCTCCTAAACAACCGCTCTCGCAGAGGATATTATATGATACCATAAAGCAAGGGCCGTGGGGTGTTTTTTATTAGACGGCAAAGGGAGCGACTGTTTCGGCCAAGAGATTGAGCACGTCCCCTTCGCGCTGTACCATGCCCGCTACGTGCAGCAGCCGCGCGCCGCGAATCACGTTTTGAAAACGGCCGTATATCTTGGGCCGCACAATAACGTTAATCATGCCTGCTTCATCTTCCAGGGTCAGGAAATGAAAGCCTTTAGCCGTGGGTGGTGATTGGTGCACAACCAACAATCCGGCCGCCTTCACCCGCTGTCCATTGCTGCATGCTCCCAGCCCTTCGCTGCCTAGGATGTCCTGCGCATCCAGGCGCGCGCGATAGAGGGTCATGATGTGCTCACCGGGCGAAAGGCCCATCATCTCCTGTTCGGCCAGCATCGATTCCGCCAGCGTTTGCGGCGGCAGTTCAACCACCTGCGACTGGTAAACCAGGTCCAGCGTTTCTTCGTCCAGATCCAGGGTGCCCAATTCCCACATCAACTGCCGGCGCGGAATACCCCACTCGTCCATCGCCCCAGCCATGATCAGGCTCTCCACGCTGTTTTGCCCGATGCGCGTGCGCAGGCAAAAATCGTGCAGTGTTTCATAGGGCCGTAAAGTTCGTTCCCGCACAATGCGCGTCACCTGCTGCTCGCGCAGCCCTTTCACATAATGCAGGCCCAGGCGGATGCCGTTTTCCTCCACGCTGCACCAGGGGCGGCTGTGGTGAATATCCACCGGCCAGATAGTCATCCCCAGACGGCGAATCTCATTAACCAGCACGGCCGCGTTCCAGAAACCCATCGGCTGGTTGTTCAGCAGAGCAGCATAGAAGGCGGCGGGAAAATAACGCTTCAACCAGGCTGACTGGTAAACAAGCACGGCAAAAGCGGCGGCATGGCTCTTGGCGAAGGAATAGCCGCCGAAAGCCAACAGTTGTTCAAACACCGTTTCCGCCACCGCGATCGGCACGCCGTTGGCCAGCGCGCCAGCCAGGAATGTATCAAAAAAACGGGCGATCTCCTCCGCCGCGCGCTTGGCGCCAAGCGCGCGGCGCAGTTGTTCCCCTTGGCCGGCCGTAAAGCCGGCCAGATCGCGGGCGACCTTTAATACTTGTTCCTGAAAGAGAATCACGCCCAGCGTCTCGCCCAGCGCTTGCTCTAACAACGGGTGCGCGTAGATGACTGGTTCCAGGCCCTGCCGGCGCCGCAAGTAAGGATGCACCATGTTGCCCTGGATCGGGCCGGGGCGGATGAGCGAGATGCCGACCACAATATCGCTAAACTGCTTCGGCTTCAGACGCGGCAGCATCTGCGCCTGGGCACGTGACTCCACCTGAAAAACGCCGATCGTGTCCGCCTGGCCGATCATCTCGTACACGGCCGGATCATCAAAAGTGAGGGCATCCAGATCGGGCTTTTCGCCCGTGACTTCTTCGACCAAATGCGCCGCTTCCGTCACCGCCGACAGCATACGCAGGCCAAGGATATCAATTTTTACCAGGCCAATTTCTTCCAGGGCCTCTTTATCCCACTGCACCACCACCCGTTCAGGCATGGTCGCCGGCTCGGTGGGTACGCGGCCCATAAGCGGCGCGCCGGTAATGATCATGCCCCCGGAGTGAATACCCAGATGGCGCGGGAAGCCGGCAATTTGTTCGCTCAGTTCCAACAGCAGGGCCAACGGCGCCCGGTCGACGGCGTCGACCGTCTCCAGCGCGCCTTGATAGTCCAGCGCGCGCACGGCCGTGCCGATCACCTCCGGCGCCAGGTCCAGCGCCTTGCCAATGTCACGGATGGCGCTGCGCGTGCGAAAGGTCACGTAGGTACAGGCCATCGCCGTGTGCGACGTGCCATATGTCTGGTAAATATACTGGATGACCTCCTCCCGCCGCTGCGCATCAAAATCAATATCGATATCGGGCACAACCTGTCGTTCGGCGGACAAGAAGCGTTCAAAGACCAGATCGTGTGCAATAGGGTCGACCGGGCTGATAAACAACAAGTAGGCGACCAGGGAATTGGCGGCTGATCCACGTCCCTGGCAGCGGATATTATTCTCCCGCGCGAAGCGAACGATGTCCCAGACAATGAGAAAGTAATTGGCTAATCCCGCCTGCTCAATAATACGCAGTTCATGCTGCAGCTTCTGCGTCACCGCTTCCGGTGGCGGCTCGCCATAGCGCTGCGGAATCGCCTCATAGCAAAGCCGGCGCAGATAGGCGCTGCTGCTCATGCCGTGCCGCGTCGAGAAGTGAGGCAAATCCTGCAGGCCATAGCACAATTCAAAATGGCAGCGTTGGGCGATGGCTGTCGTATTCCAAATCGCCAGGGGATAATCGGCAAAGAGCGCGGCCATCTCCGCCGCGGATTTGAGGTAATACTCGGAATTGAGGCGCAGCAAATGCGTGGCCTCATCCAGCGGCGCCAGGTGGCGGATGCAAACCAGCACATCTTGCAGGCGGTGCCTATCCTGGGTGGCGTAATGCACATTGTTCGTAGCGACGTAACCCAGGCCGAGGTAATCGGCCAGGGCTACCAGGCGTGGGATCAACAGTTCGTCGCGCGGCAAAAAGTGGCGCTGCAGCTCGATCCAGAAGTTATCACGGCCGAATAAGTCCAGGTAGCTGCGCGCGATCGCCAGCGCCGCTTCACGGCCGTCTGAGTCCAGCAGCGCGCGGGGAACGGCGCCCTGCCGGCAGCCGGATAGAGCGATCAGGCCGTCCGTGCAGCCAACCAGCTCTTCAAAGGTCAGCCACGCCTGGCCCTTAGGCGCCATATGCCGCGCGCGGCTAATCAGGTAACATAAATTCTCCCAGCCGGCCTCATTCTCCACTAACAGCGTCAGGTGGTGGTAGCCGGTAATCGGGCCGCCGTCAATCGTCATCTCCGCACCCAGAATGGGCCGCAAACCATGCCCCCGCGCGGCACGCACAAAAGGCACAGCGCCATACACGGCATCATGATCAGTCAGCGCCAGGGCCGGCATACCCAATGCCGCCGCCTGCGCCACCAAATCCTGCGGATGGGCAGCGCCATCCAGGAGGCTAAAGTTGGAGTGGCAGTGCAGTTCAACGTAACTGTCTGGCGCGCCTATATTCGCGCGTGGTGCAGCCGGTTCTTCCATTAATCAAACAACTGCTGCACGTACCACATTTGCTGGCGAAGATCGTGGTAGATGATCAGCAGCAATCCCGTATCCGTGATCAGCTTGAAATAGTCACGCCACACCATCTCGCGCCACCAATCGGAGCGCACGCGCCAGCGGCGTGTGATATGCGTCACCAGATGGTCTTGTTCTTGCCAGACGATACGCTGCGGCTGTCCGCCGCGGTCAACTGTTACCTCAATCGGAACACCTTCAGGCCACAAGCGTGTCATGGGAAAGAGGGCGTAGTAAAAAACGGCGTTCAGGAAGCGGGTGTGCCGCATCGGCCAGTTGCGGCTGGAAAAAATTGCTTTGCCGGTATTTGATCATCACATTGCTCAGACTTTCTAGATACCGGTTACTTCCGTTATCCCAGTTAGAGGCACGCCCCACCGCATCGAAGAGGCTCAATTGCCGCTTTTGCGCCGGGCCAATGTCCGCCAGTGCCAGGCTCAGGCAACAAATGGCGCTTGTAAAGGAGATCCTGGCCAGCATCTCTTGTAAAGCACTGCTGAAGCGCCGGGCGTCGGCCGTTGGCCGGCCCAGGGTGAGCGTTTGCTGCTGGACGCCGCCCTCTTCCAGATCGAGCGCTAGCTGCAGCTTACGGGCTACCAGGCTCTCCTTACGCAGGCGATGTGCCAGTTCGGCCGTCAGACGCTCCCCCGCCCTGCTGATAGTCTGGTAGGTATCTACCGCTCCCTCAAAGCGCAGTTCCGCCCGTTCCACGCGCTCGGGCGTTCGGGTGACCAGTGGTTCCCCCGCCTCACCCTTAGCCTGGTGATAATGGGGCAGAATAGCTGAGCCGAACTGCTCCTGCAGGGCCGGTAGTGGCAAATTCGCCAGCTGGCCCAGACGATAGATGCCCAACAGGCGCAAACGGCGCGCGATATCCCGTTCTAGGGACAAAAAATCGAGCGAGCGCGCCGCTAGAAATGATTCATCCTGCCCAACCTTGACTGGCAGGGTGTGGCCGGCGCGGCAGACGGTAGCCGCTACTTCGGCCGTAAACCTGTTGGTTGCCAAACCGATCGCCGCCGATAACTCTGTCTCCTTGCGCAGCGTCCGTCCTATCTCTTGGGCAAACGGCAGCGCTTCCTGCTGCGGCAGCCCTTCTAAATCCAGGTGATAGCGGGCGGGTAATTGGCGCGCGGGAAGCGTAATCGTCTTTTTATCCTGGAAGGGGTGCCACCATTCCTGTGGCTCAATCAATGGCGAAAAATCGAGCAGCAAGTCGATCACCTCGCCGGACACCTTGCTATAGCGTGTTTCCGCCGCCGGCAGAAAATGGGAATGGGGCGAGAGCACATGCACCAGGCGTAAGGACATACCGATTTGTACCCCTTGCTGCGCCGCTTCCTGTGAAAAAGCATAGATCGGCCGCGCTTCCCATGACTGTCCCCCGATAGCCAGAGGCTCCTTTTCCAGCGCGTTATCGCTGCGCCGCTCGACAGCGGCAGCGAAATAGGGCACAGAGATACAGGCGATCACAGACGATCCTCCGGGCCGGTCTCATCGAAATAGATAGCGATCCGCGCTTCCTGTCCAGGGGTAGATAATTTATTCTTAATCACAATTACCCTTGTTTCGAAGCCATGTACATCTCGCTGCCGATATAACCAACGCTCTCTTTGGAATAACAAGCGCAAGGTAGCGAAATGAGGCAGCGTCGCCTGTTGGGGATAAAAAGGCGTACCGTCTCCAGCTTGCCCGGCCAAGGTTGTCAGGAATAAAAGGGTGCTGTTGCTCTTGCTGAGAGGAGCCAGCAGGCGGCCCAATGTAGAAGCAAGCTTGCGCCCCGTGCTTTCTTTATCCTGTACCCTGACCGGCATATCGCAGACCAACAAGTTAAATCCCCCATTACGCACGAAGTCAGGCAGCATGTCTAATGCCTGCCCGGCATCGAAGGGGTGCACCAGGATCAACTGCTCTAACAAGACGCCCCTGCGCAGAGCATAGACAGGATCAAAATTACGCTCAAGGTCGATATAAACCGCAGCACCCTCATCCGCCTGTGCCTGGGCCACTATCCTCAAAGCCACGGTTGTCATGCCGGATGTAGGCCTGCCCAACAGTTCAATGATACGCCCGCGCGGAATGCCGCCGGCACCGGTCGCATCGTCCAAAGACGGAAAACTGGTGGCGATCCGCGGTGTGTCGCGGGCAAGCTGCTCAGAGGAACGGCTGATAGCGCCCGAACCCCACCGCTTCTGGATGGCGCCAATCACCTGGTCCAGTTTTTCTTTCCTGGTCGCGGCCATAAATTACCTTCACAGCCGTCTCGTCTGCGAGCAGTGGGCGGCGCTTGTAAAAAAGAACTAATGTTCTATTCCGAGAATAAGCAGCCCCAGTGCACGGAACCGTAAAAGAAGCGTTAATTCTCGTTTGCCGGGCGCTTGCATCATACGCCGGGCGCGATAGCATTAGCGGCATGGACCTTTCGCTCACCGGGCGTGATCGGGCGATGCTGGCCGGCGATTATGGCCAGGCCACCCAAATGGCAATGCGTATCCTGGTTACAATGGCCGGCGTATACGGCGCCAGGCGCCTCCTTGACATCGAGTCGGCGCATATCGACGGCTGCCTGTATCACGGCTTATCCGGGCTGGAGTTCGCCCAGCGTCTGGTCGATGGCGGTGCGCAGGTCCGCGTACCGACAACCCTCAATGTCGGCGCCGTCGACCTCCTGCATCCGGACTATTTCCAGGGTTCGGCCGAAACCGGCCGGCACGCCCAGGAGTTGATGCAGGCCTATCAGGCCATGGGCTGCCGGCCCATCTTTACCTGTGCCCCTTACCAAACTACCCAACGGCCCAACTTCGGCACCCAAATCGCCTGGGCGGAAAGCAATGCCATCGTCTTTGCCAACTCCGTTCTGGGCGCGCGAACTAACCGCTATGGCGATTTTATCGACATTTGCGCGGCCATTACCGGCCGGGCGCCGGCCGTCGGGCTGCACTTAAGCGAGAATCGGGTTGGACAGATCCTCTACCGCCTCGAAGCCATCCCCGAAGAACTACTGGCCGAAGATGTTTTCTTTCCCGTGCTCGGTTATCTCATAGGTGCGCGCAGCGGCACGCGTATCCCCGTTATTGAAGGTCTGCTGCCGCACACTACCGAAGACCAGCTCAAAGCGTTGGGTGCCGCTCTTTCACGCCATTGGCGTTACGCCTGAAGCTCCTACACTAACTGAGGCTTTTGGCAATCAAGCGCCCCAAGAAATAATCTCGCTTGCGCTCGATGATCTGCGCCAGACGCTCGCTCGCCTGGGTACAGCACCCGACGGTGACATTGACGTCGTCGCGCTTGGCAGCCCCCATTTCTCAATGGCCGAGTTTGCCCATCTGATGCCTCTGTTAGAAGAATACCCACCCGACCCACAGGTCGAATTCATCGTCTGCACTAACCGCCTGGTACTGGGTGGGCTGCGGCAGCGAGGTTGGCTGGCGCAGCTGCAGGAGTATGGCGTGCAGGTTGTGGTAGACACGTGCATTGTCGTCACGCCGATTGCCAGGGCCAAACAAGGCGTGTTAATGACTAACTCCGGCAAGTTCGCCCACTATTCGCCCGGCAACATCGGCTTACAAGTTGTCTTTGGCAGCCTACTTGAGTGTGTACGATCAGCCGCGCAGGGCCATGTCTGGCGTGACGAGGCACTATGGCAGTATTAAAACTACAGGCGCGTCCCCTCGTCGCCGGCAGTGCAGCTGGTGAAGCACTGGTCTTGCCCGAAGCACTCAGTTTATGGGGCGGCCTCGATCCGCAGAATGGCGAAATTATCGATCAGCGCCATCCTTCATTCGGCGAAAACGTAAGTGGTCGCATCCTGGTTTTACCCGTCGGCCGCGGCTCCAGCAGTGCCAGCAGCATCTTGCTGGAAGCGGTGCGCGCCGGCACAGCGCCGGCAGCAATCATCACCGCCGAAGTGGATGCTATTTTAGCTCTGGGTGCGGCCGTGGCCCGCGAGCTATATGACGAGTCGCTGCCGGTGGCCGTGCTTGAAGAACCAGATTACGGCCGTTTGCACAGCGGTTTGTGGCTGTTCCTTGCCGAAGATGGCTTATTGACTATCGGCGATTGAAGCGGTGGGCACTATTTGACCAATCGCCGAAGCCGGCATGGCTGCAAAAGTTAAGGCATGAACAGCGAGCCGTTGCGTTTACCCGTTGTTCCAACTATTTTTACCTGACGTTCATTGGAAAAGTGAGCGCTTGGGGCTATGATGGCGGCAAAGGTTGCGGCACGCCCGTGTCGAGGTAACGCATCAAATGACCAGTGAGCTGAGCAATCAAACGCTTGAACATTATCGCCTGGAAGAGCTGCTAGGCCAGGGTGGGATGGGTTCCGTCTATCGCGCTGTTGATTTGAATTTGGCGCGGCCGGTAGCGGTGAAAGTGATGCATGAGGAACTTTCCTCCCAGCCGGGATTCCAGGAACAGTTCCAACATGAAGCTCAGGCCGCGGCGCGTTTGAAGCACCCATCAATCATACAGATCTACCATTTTGGTTATGAAGATGGAGCCGTCTATATTGTCATGGAGCTCATTCCCGGCCTCAGCCTTGGCACTTATGTTAAGCAATTGGCGCAGAGCCACCAGGTGATTCGCCTCGACGAAACGCTGCTGTTGACCTCGCAGATTGCCGATGCGCTGGGCTACGCTCATCGCAAGGGCGTCGTTCATCAAGACGTGAAACCAGACAACATCCTGGTTATGGAATCCGATCAGGCTGAAGGGCCGGAAGGGCCGCCGCTTCGGGCCGTGATTACCGACTTTGGTCTGGCCCGCCTGCAGCAGGGAGATCTGGTTGTCGGCCAGGACGAAGTCATGGGTACGTTGGACTATATGTCGCCGGAGCAGCTTTTGGGACTACCTGTAGATGGGCGTTCCGATCTTTATTCCTTAGGTGTAGTGCTCTATCAATTGGCTACCGGCCGGCCACCCTTTGAGATTACGAGCTATGCCGATGCGCTGCAGAAGCACGTTAATGAATTACCGCTCATGCCTCATGAAGTTTTGCCCGGCATTCCCATCTCCTTGGGGCAGGTCATTTGGAAGGCGATTGCTAAGGATCCCGGGGACCGCTACCAGACCGGCGACGAATTGGCCAAGGCGCTGCGCCAGGTAGCCGCAGACCTGGCCGCGGAAGAACTCGACCTTTCCGGCAGCCTCGACCAGGATAGCGTTGCCAGTATGGTCATTGAACTGGATCAGGATCCTAATCTGGCGGACACGTCTCGTTGGCTCGGTGAAGAGGAAGCTCGCCCGCCGTCATACGATGTTCTGCGCGTGGTGCGGGGTGATGAAGAACCTGAATGGTATGGTCTGCAAAAGAAGAGTTTTACCATTGGACGCAGCGAGGCTAATGACATTGTTCTTGTGGGCGGCAATGTTTCTCGCTGGCACGCACGGCTGGAGCTAATCCAGGGGAACTGGCACATCGTCGACACGGGGAGCACGAATGGCACCTTCCTGGATAAGACGCTGCTCACGCCTGATAAGGCATATCCATGGCGCTGGGGGCAGATAGTTCACATTGGACCTTTTAATCTCCACTTACAGCCTGGTTCCGGAACGGGGGAAGC
>JBJYWX010000066.1:0-14353 GCA_046259695.1 Promineifilaceae bacterium (SeqCode)
GAGGGCCGGATTCGGCGCGCTGGTAAACGGGTGACCCGCTTAGCGACATATTGTTCCAGAAACTTACGGTCCATGTCTCCTGCGCCATTACCTGCCCGCTAAAAAGGGCCGCCAGGGCAAAAACTGCGACTATCACTACGATAAATCTCAGTCGCGGGTCCCACCGCAACCTTGGCTGTCTGATCATGCTCGTTACCTCCTAATTGTTGTGCTGCACGGGCTAAAAACCATAGACGGGTCTGCCACTTAATCACATGAACCTGCCCAACGGGGCAGGTTCATGTTCTAGACTGTTAACGTGTTTGGAGAAGCTTGCCACAGCTTCAACAGCGAACCTTGCGGCAGACAGCGCTTATCCCACGGGTAAATTATAATCCAGATAGCTGGAATTTACCCAACCAGTGATGTTGCCTCTTGTCGTCACTTGCACCCAATATCCGTTATAGGCGCCGGTTAGCTGTACGGGTTCTCCCTTAACCAGCGTCTGGACCACTTCATATTCCGTGCCCGGCCCGGAACGCATATTCAATGCTGTCGTGTTCACGACGCCATAAGTGCTCGTGGATGTCAAGGAGCCCCCGCCGGTGCCGGGTATATAGTTGCCGCTGCCGCCGCTGCCAGGGTAATAGCCATCACTTCCGCCGCTGCCGGGATAGTAGCCACCACTGCTACTCAATTGCGTCATTGTCAGCGAAACCACCGCGCCGCCGACATTGTCGTAATAGTGGACCATGAAGTTAAGAATGCCGCCGGGCAAATCAACGTCCACGGTGACTGGATCAAGCGTCGAGTCGTACCATTTATCGATCAGAAGGTACCCGTTTATCCAGAAGCGAATACCGTCATCTGCCTTGGCAGTGAACCGATAACGCCCCGGCGCGACGTTCATCGCCTGTGTGTAGCGCGCTGAGAACTTGTCACTGTTGACAATTCCGGGGGCAGGAGAGCCATTGCCCCAATTGTGATAAAGGCCCGGGCCCTCATTGCGAACTAGTATGGGAGAACCTGCCAGGTCTTTGTTGTTGTAATACTCGGCCCGAATAGGACCGGCTGTGGAAACGTTGCCCCGGCGTTCCCAACTTAGGTGTACACCGGCATTGCCTTTGTTTTCCCAAAAATCCAACCTGATTGGTACGGAACCTGCCTGCGCGATATCTACGTCGGCGGTAAATACCTCCCCAGTGATGTCGATATCCAGAACTTCCTGGTTGTTGACCCACAATCTCGCGCCGTCGTCAGTACGCAGAGAGAAGCGGTATTTCCCGGGTTCAAAATACGCGTTGGTTATCCAACGTGCTGAAAAATCGTCTGATTGGATGCCGGGCGCCGGCGATCCATCTCCCCAACCATAGTCAGGAATCTGATATTCGATACGCTGGTAACTAGGAGCCCCGCTCCAGTTCACATTGTTCCAGTAGTTGGCTTGCCAGGTAATGCTCTGAGCACTACTGGGGCCGGCAAATAACAGCAGGGCCAGTAATACCGGCGCTGAGATAAGTAATATGGGGTAAAAAGGTTTGCTTCTCACGCTCTCGTTATCTCCCAATGGCTGCAAATAGACTTAGACATTGATTTTATCTTATATAAGTACATTAAACCTTTAAAAGATTGGACTGTCACGCGACTCGACTTGTTGTAGTGCGCACGCGGCTATCAATAGACGTTTAAGCTACAAGGGCCGGAGCGAAACGTCACCGGCGGCTATGGTGTGCATGACACCGGCGTCATCCTTTATCACCAGCCGTCCGGTCGGGTCTGTACCCACGGCCGTGCCGGACAGGTCCGTCTCTGCCGACGCCAAACTGACAACCACACGTTCACCCACAAAGACAAGCTGTTCCTGCCAGGCAGCATGCGGCGATAAACCACCAGCCGCCTTATCGTATTGATCTTCCAGGTGCAGAAGAATGGCGGCGAGCAAGTCGAGGCGAGACAATTTCCTGCCCGCGGCGACCATTAGGCTCGTCGGAGTGAAGCTTGCGGGCGGTAGCTGATCTTCGGGTATATTGACATTAATGCCAATGCCGACAACGGCGCTCTGCAACCGGCCGTTTGGGCTAACTCTCCCTTCCAGTAGAATACCGCAGTACTTACGCCAGGCATCTTTCTGGCGAACAACACCATCGTTTGGCCATTTTAGCCGCGCATCGAGGGCGGTCACATTCTTAACGGCCTCAGTTACAGCTAACCCGGCAATCATGGTCAGCCAGACCATACGCTCCGCGGGCCAGTCCGGACGCAGCAAGAGCGAAAAGAGCAAGGATGATCCCGCCGGTGCTTCCCAGCGGCGCTTGAGACGGCCGCGTCCGCGCTTCTGGTAATCGGTCAGTAAGATGGTTCCATGCGGCGGTGAAGCCGCGTCTGCGGCAGATGCCTGCTCTTTCAGTAAACTGTTGGTGGAGCCTGTTTCGGGCAGGTAGAGATAGGTCCGCCCGATCCAGGAGGTATGCAGCGCATTTTGCACGGTTGAGGGCGTTAGCAAATCGTTCCGTTCTGTCACCGTTAGCCATTATAGCAGCTAACTTGACAAGCCGTGCCGCCCCATTATAATAACAACTGGCGAAGAAATTCACGCTTTTTTCACGCCCTTGCCCCGCATTGGCAGTTTGTGATGTGATATGAGCAGTACCCAACAAGAGAATATTGTCTTCAAAGATGAGCTAGAAGCGGCCGACTGGCGAGCGCTGTTCAAGCATCGTTCAGCACAGGCGGAGTGGCCACAAGATGGCAGTCTGCCCGTTTTTAATGAACACGGTGCGGCTGGCGCAACCACGTGGCGGCTGGCAGAAGAAGCCTATCGCTCGGACCGCGTTCTAGAACTACGCGTAATCGGATTTAACAAAGGCGGCCTTTTAGTATTCTGGCATGACTTACAGGGTTTTGTTCCCGCGTCGCAGTTACTGAATTTCCCCTTGCTGCATGTAGAGCACGAGCGCGCCCGCGCGCTGGCTGGTTTGCAAGGCAGGTTACTGCGCCTCAAGATCATCGAGCTGAATCCCGAAAAGAACCGGCTGATCCTCTCTGAGCGCGCAGCGGAAGTGGATACTGAGCAGCGCGTAGGGTTACTGTTCCAATTAAGACCAGGTGATGTGCTCACCGGCCGGGTCACCAACCTCAGTGATTTTGGCGCTTTTGTCGACCTTGGCGGCCTGGAGGGACTGATCCACATTTCAGAACTCTCTTGGAGCCGCGTGGTGCATCCTAGCCAGATCGTACAGCCCGGCCAGCGCTTAGAAGTCGTTGTGTTGCATGTCGACCGCGAACGTGAGCGCGTAGCATTGAGCTACAAGCAGATGCGGACCGATCCCTGGATGACTGCAGAATCGCGCTACCAATCGGGCCAGATTGTGAAAGGCCTAATAAGTAACGTCACCTCTTTTGGCATCTTTGTTCTCCTTGAAGAGGAGCTAGAAGGGCTGGTCCACGTCAGCGAGGTGCCGCAGGAGCCGTTCATGCAGCCGGGTAAAACGCTGCGCGCCGGTGAACCGCTGCTAGCGCGTGTCCTGCACGTGGACGGCGCCAAGAAGCGCTTGGCGCTCAGTTTGCGCCTTAGCGCCGAGTCTAGCTAACGCCACAGCGGGAGCGCCCCTCGCCTACAGAAAGTAAAACCTCTCGACGAAGTTGAGCGAGAGCGTCGCGTTGTTTTCTCGGTGCCCCGCCGTTGAAATGCATAGCCCTACCGGCCCACGCCATTGATTGAGAACAGGTGAGCGAGTACAATGGGTGAACGAGACGTTCCTTCCTGACGTCTTGTAGCGCCTTGTCTGTACCGTTTATGGCCCGTTCAAAGAAGAGTACCAGCCGCACACGTAAGAAACCGCCGCCCCCAACGACCTGGGACGAAAAGGTGATCAACAAGCTGATGCCTTACCGCATAGAGATCGCGGGCATCGCTATCTTTATCCTGGCGGTCGTGACATTACTGGCCCTACTGGGGATTACCGAATCAAGTTGGTTGGGTTGGTGGACAAGCCTGCTCGACCAGACATTTGGCTGGGGCGCGCTCGCTCTGAGCGTGATGGTAGCCGCCATTGGAATTCATATCTCGCTGCGTAAAGTTGACCGGCCGTATCACGTACGCCCATCGCAGGTGATTGGTTTAGAACTTATTTTGCTAACGGCGTTGGCGCTCAGTCATCAACTGACGGGCACGACGCTTAATGATGCTTACCAGGGCAAGGGGGGTGGGTTGGTTGGCTGGGCTCTATCCGAGCCGCCGCTGGAGTTTCTCGGCCCGCTACTCACTGGCATTATTTACCTGTCCTTTTTGCTGTGGGGCATTAGCTTGCTCATAGGCTTGCGTTGGCATGATGTGCAGTACGTGCTGCACCGCACATCACTCAAACTAGGGGAATGGAGCGCTCGCCTGGCGCCGCCGGAGCGCCCAGACCCCACGCCATCTGAAGCGGCGCCCACGCACCAACAACCGGCGACAACACGCCCGCCAACCGTGACCATTGTCGAAGCAGCCCCACCCCAGGCGCCAAAGCGCGTGCGCCGCTCCAGCCGTTTGCCCTCAACGGACCTGCTCATACCCGGTGCAGAGATTGGCGTCAACCAGGTAGAGGTAACCCTCAAGAAAGAGACCATTGAGAAGGCGCTGGCCGATTTTGGCATTCCGGCTGAAGTGACACAGATACGCCGCGGGCCGGCGGTAACGCAATATGGCGTTTTGCCCGGCTATATTGAGCGAACTGGGCCCGATGGCGAGGTGCGCATGCATAAAGTGCGCATAGGGCAAATCGCCTCGCTGCGACGTGACTTGGCCCTGGCGCTGGCTGCGCCGCGGCTGCGCATTCAGGCACCCGTGCCTGGGCGCGGCGTGGTCGGCGTGGAAGTGCCCAATGAAGAAGTATATCTGGTTCGCCTGAGAGATATCGTTGAGTCGCCGCAGTTTGCGAGCTTAAAGGCGCCGCTGGCGCTTGGACTGGGACGGGATGTATCGGGCGCACCTGCAGCCGTGGATCTGGCCAAGCTCCCTCATTTGCTGATCGCAGGCACCACTGGATCAGGAAAGTCGGTTTGTATAAACGCCTTCATCTCGTGCCTGGTTTTTAACAACTCGCCGGAAAATCTGCGCCTCATTATGATTGATCCCAAGAAGGTGGAATTGGTGCGCTTTAACGGGTTACCCCATGTGATCGGCAAGGTGGAAACCGAGGCTGATCGCGCGGTTGGCGTGCTGCGCTGGCTGACGGCCGAGATGGACCGGCGCTACGAACTGTTTGCCAAAGCGGGAGCACGTAATCTGAATGGCTACAATCGACGCACCAACGGCAAGGATTTTGCTGGCGAACCTCTGCCCCATATTGCCGTTTTTATCGATGAGTTAGCCGATCTCATGTACATTTACCCCGGCGACGTGGAGCGAACTCTATGCCGGCTGGCACAGATGGCGCGCGCTACCGGAATTCACCTCGTCGTGGCGACGCAGCGGCCATCAACGGACGTTATTACGGGATTGATCAAGGCTAATTTTCCCGCGCGACTCTCATTCGCTGTCGCCTCCGGCACTGACTCGCGCGTCATTCTTGATGCGGTAGGCGCAGAGCATTTACTGGGTAAAGGAGACATGTTGTTCCTGGCCTCCGATGCCAGCGGTCCTGCGCGTATTCAGGGCGTTTTTGTCAGTGATGATGAGATTCAGAATCTGGCCGGCTATTGGCAGGCGATGTATCCAGATTATGAAGCGGAAGATCCGCCCTGGGAAACGCTGATCGCCAAGTATGCCCTACTGGATGAGACTGACACGCTTCTCGAAGCAGCCATCGAACTGGCGCAAAAGAACGATACAATTTCGGCCTCCTATTTGCAGCGGCGCCTGCGATTGGGTTATCCGCGCGCAGCGCGCTTGATGGAACATCTTTATGAGATGGGTCTTGTTGAGGATCCAAAAACAGGGGGCAAAACGCGCAGGACACTGGTTGATGAGGATGATGACCCTCTTGACCAGATGTTGTCAGAGCGGACGTAACTGACATTGCGCTGCCAAAGGAGCGTGCTTGACAGACTGGTATTTGGGCACCATGGGCTTCGGCTACAAGGAATGGGTGGGCCCGTTCTATCCGGACGGCTTGCAAGCGCGACACCATCTCGCCTATTATGCCGAACGCTTCAACGGCCTAGAGATCGATTCCACCTTTTATGGTGTCCCCAAAGCGAGTACGGTAGAACGGTGGCGCGATGTTACACCGCAAGGTTTTCGAATTTGCCCCAAGATGCCGCAGTCGATTACGCATGAGGCGCGGTTGGTAGGCGCCGAGGAAGAAACATATCAGTTCCTGGAGCGGATGCGCCTTTTGCAGCAGAAACTGGGTCCTATTCTGATCCAGTTTCCGCCCGATTTCACGCGCGATGAGGTAGGCAGCCTGATTCACTTTTTGCCGCAGCTGCCGCAGGATTTGCGTTTCGCGGTGGAGTTTCGCCATCGTTCATGGCTCAAACCGGAAACAGGGGTATTGCTTCAGGCACATAATCTCTGCTGGGTGAGTGCAGACACGATCTACGTGCCGCGCCAAATCACGCCAACGACCGATTTTCTCTACCTGCGCTTCATCGGCCCGCACGGCCGTTTCGCGACCAAAGATCGCCTGGAACTCGATCGCAGCGCTGAACTGGAGACTTGGTGGCAGGAGCTGCAGCCCCTTCTAGCGACGGTACGTGTCGCCTACGCCTTCTTCAATGATGATTATGAAGGTTTCTCACCGGAGACCTGCAATCGCTTCAAGCGCATCATTGGCCTTGAACCGGGGGAGATACGCCCGATGCAGCAAGGGCGCCTTTTCTGAATACGATCAATAGAAGTTGGGCGTTGTATAAAGAGAGCAGGTTGCGGCTCAAGCCTGGTCGTACTGCAAGCTCTGCATCACACCAGCGTCGTTGGCTAAACTAAAACGGCGGCCCTTCATGGGCCGCCGTCGCTAAGTCAATCCCGCAGACTACGTTCGGCTAACCTCCGGCGGCAAGAGCCTGAACGCTTTGAAAAACCGCTTCGGAGGCAAAGTTGTATCCCCAGGCGGGCAGAATACCGAACAAGAATACGACTGCTGCCGTGACTACCATTGCTGCGGTGAGCGCCGGCCGCTGCATCATCTGCACCTCGCCATCGTACATGTACATGAAATAAACGACGCGCAAGTAGTAGAAGGCCGAAATGACGCTTGTAACCACGCCAATGATAGCCAGCCAGACAAGCCCGGCCTCTATCGCGGCGCGGAAGACATAAAACTTGGCCGCGAAGCCGATCGTCGGCGGTACGCCGGCCAATGAGAGCATAAAGATCGCCATAGCCAGCGCAGTCCACGGATACTGTTTGGCGAGTCCTTTATAATCCTCAAGCAGTACACCCTCGCCCAGGCGGCGCTCCATGGCGATGACGATCGCAAACGCGCCCAGATTGGTGAATAGATAAGCAAACATATAGAAGAGGGCGGCACTTAGCCCGCTGTCACTGTCCGCTGTAGCGGCCACCGCGATGAGGATAAAACCCGCATGGGCGATGCTGGAGTAGCCCAGGAGACGCTTGATATTCTGTTGCGAGATGGCGGCAACGTTCCCGACGATCAATGTGAGTGTGGAGATTGCTGCCACGGCCGGTACCCAGGCATCGCCCAGGTTGGGCAGGGCAATGAGCAATATGCGCAGTAACGCCGCGAAGCCGCCGACCTTGGCGCCGACGGACATAAAAGCGGTAACCGATGTCGGTGCGCCTTCATAGACATCAGGCGTCCACATTTGGAAGGGCACGGCCGCAATCTTGAAGCCGAAGCCCACCAGCAGGAAAGCGATACCGGCCATTGCCAGGGGAGTAACATCGGTGAGGGCCAAGACAATGCTCGGCAGGGCCGTGGTTCCGGCTGCGCCATAAAAGAGGGCGATGCCAAAAACGAATATGGCTGACGAAAAGGCGCCGAGCAGGAAATACTTCATGGCCGATTCTTCAGACTCGGGTCGCGGCCATGCCAGGCCGGCCATAATATACAGCGGGATAGATAACAGCTCGAGGGCCAGGAATGTAAGAATCAAGTCATTGCTCATGCCCATCAACATCATTCCGGAGATAGAAAAGAGCATAAGCATGTAATACTCCTCACGATCCAGGCCGGTCCACTTAAGAAAGTCAATTGAGACCAGCACGGTGAGCATGCCCGTGAGGACAAATACGATGTTCAAAAAACTAGCGAACTTATCGGCGATGAGCATGGGCACGCCGCCTTGCGGTATGAAGGTAGCGCCCGGATAGAACCAGGCGCTGATCGCGTAGACCAGTGCCGCTCCCAGGCCGATCAACGAAATCCAGGCGGCCCACTTCCTAGTAAATTGAGGTGCGAACAGATCGGTGAACATGAGCAGCATCGCCGTGACGGCAACGATTATCACGGGAGCGGCAAAGTAAAGATTGATGGTTGGAATCTCAAACGCCATATGTGTTGACCTTTTGAGTTGATCTAACTTTCACAATAATACCACAATACATTGCGCTGGCTATTTTCAAAACCTTTACCAGCGCCATTCATGCTGCCTGGCTGGAACGCGTCTTGGATTCCAAGCGCAACCAGACACGATTGCTGTGGAAGGTGCTTTGCCCCGCGAAATCGGCCAGGGCGTCCGACGTAGTCCAGTTGATGTTGCGGCCGCCGCTGAGGCGACTCCAACGCCCTTTGGGTGACGCCAGTACACCGGGATTAACCGTGTCCGAAACGACCGCGCGGAGCGCGCATGAACCACGGCCGTTCTCCACGATAACCAGGTCGCCGGATTCTATTCCACGTGCACGGGCGTCCTCAGGATTGATCTCCACAAACGGTTCGCCTTCCCGGCTGAGCATGTCCGGCCGGTTGGCAAAACTGCTGGTCACAAAATGATGCGCCGCGCTGCTGATCAGCGTCAAGGCATCCTCTTTTGGGAACTGCGGTCTATCTTCTTGATCAACGCTGTCATCATGGCCGTCATCTTCCGCGCCCGCCCAGCCGGGTAAGGGATCGAGGCCCTGATGCGCCAGCTGTTCGCTGAACAGCTCAACCTTACCCGATGCCGTAGGGAAACGGCCGTCGGCAAAGGGCACCTCTTGCGATAGAGGCAGCGGCAGGTGGCCCTCACGCTGTAGGTCCGCCAATGAGAGGTCCGCCAGAAGTGGGTTCTCGGCCGCCGTAGCCTGCCAAATGCCTGCAATGACCTGCTCCGTGCTTTCCGACAGCCAGGGTTCTGTGAATCCCATTTCGGAAGCCAGGAGGCGCATGACATCCCAGTTGCTTTTGGCTTCACCCAGCGCGGGAATGGCTTGCTGGTTGTATACCAAACCGGTGTGGCCGTAGGCTTTGTGGATGTCTGTTTGCTCGAGCTGTGAGGTAGCGGGCAGGACGATGTCGGCGTAATCGGCCGTATCGGTCAGAAATAGCTCGTGGACGACTGTAAATAAATCTTCCCGCCTGAGACCGGCTACCACACGCGCTGCATTCGGCGCAATGGCTGCGGGATTGGAACCAAAGACAAACAGAGACTTGATCGGCGGATCCTGTGCCTCTCCCAATAGAGCAGCGCCGAGCCGGTTCATGTTGATAGAGCGGGCGGGTGGCGGGCACTCAGACCAATGGTTGACAGCCTCATGATGCCACTTCAGTACACCGCTTGTGGAATAAGACAACCCACCGCCAAGGAGGCCGTACTGTCCGGTGAGCGCCGGCAGCGTACAGATGGCGCGAACATTCTGCCCACCGTTCAGATTGCGCTGCAGGCCATCGGCGATCTTGATCAGGCCCGGCTGTGTCGTGGCATAAAGACGGGCCAGCTCAACAATGTCCGCCGCCGGCAGCCCGGTTATTGCTGAGACGCGCTCCGGCGGGTAATCAAGCAGGCGCTGCCGCAAGTCGGGCCAGCCGGTTGTGTTTTCAATCAGCCACGCTTCATCGTGTAACCCTTCCCGGACAATTACATGGCCAACGCCAAGAGCCAGCGCACCGTCGGTGCCTGGCCGTGGGGCAAGGTGCCAATCAGCGCCGGCGGCTGTACGCGTGCGGCGTGGATCAATAACTATGAGATGGCAGCCCTGCTTCTGCGCCGCGCGCAGGAAGGGCATAAAATGGGGCGCTGTTGAGACCGGATTATGTCCCCAAATAACAACCAGCTTGCTGTAGATCACGTGGTCATACGGTGGGCTGTGTCGCACACCCAGTGTGGCGCGGACAGCAAACTCTGCCGCCGAGCCGCAAATGGCCCGCTCAAGGCGGCTGGCGCCAAGTCTGTTCCAGAAACGTGCGCTGGCGACGGTCATCTGCACCAGGCCCAGCGTGCCGCTGTAGCTATAAGGCAATATGGCGGCCGGACTATACTCGGCTATGATCGCGCGCCAACGGTCCCCGATTTCAGAGAGCGCCTCGGGCCAGCTAATTGGCTGCCACTGCCCGCTTCCTTTAGGGCCCGAGCGACGCAACGGTGTTTGCAGACGGTCTGCATGGTAGACGTGATTGAGATAAGGTCGCACTTTGGCGCACAACCAGCCGCGCGTGATGGGATGATCTTCGGCGGCAAGGAACTGAACTGCGCGGCCATCTTCGACCTCGGTTATTACACTGCATGTGTCAGGGCAGTCATGCGGGCATGCGCCGGGAACACGTTGTCTGTGGGCATTGCTTTTGTCACGCGCTGAAACACTCATCGCTCAGTTCTCCCAGTGGTGGTATATCACAGGCGCTGGAAGCGATGTTGGCGAACCAAGGTCTGGTTATCCATCAGGCGCACGAAGTTGAATCCGGGCGGTTCGTCGTGCAAATGCCCTACAATTTCCTCATGCGGCCAGGTACTCATCTGGTCGAAACTACTGGCCGCCGCCACGTACAGGATGCCGTCACGCACTGCTTGTATTGATTGGTGGATGTGTCCTAAAAAGACGCCGCGCAGTCTGTCGCGCGCAGGCAGCAGTGCCCGGTGTACTTCCGCGCCGTTCATTACCAGCATGTTGGCATCCATCCAGGGCGAGTCTAGTGGCAAGAGTGGGTGGTGAATAAAAATGGTGAGCGGCCTGCCATCGGCCGCGACCTCTTCGTGCAGCAGCCGCATTTGCTCGGGCGACAAGTATCCCTGGGGGTCTAGTTCGGGTGGGCCCTGGGTATCAAGCACCAGAAAACGATGGCCCTTGACTTCAAAGCGATAGATGAGCTGGCCAGCCGACGCGCTAAGATCTGCCG
Organism: Promineifilaceae bacterium (SeqCode); assembly: GCA_046259695.1. Classification (GTDB taxonomy): domain Bacteria; phylum Chloroflexota; class Anaerolineae; order Promineifilales; family Promineifilaceae; genus JAACFF01. Next base: position 11,184 of record JBJYWX010000066.1, read on the forward strand.
CAGGACCCATATCCAGATACGACTTTATATCTTGTGCTGAATCATGGTTACCCCGCACGTAATAGATTGGCAGGCTCAGCCTGCCAAAGGTTTCGCGAGCCAATTCATACGCCTGAGGATGGGGGTTGGTAACAACATCACCGGTGTGTATTACAAAATCCGGTCTTATTGGAAGCTGGTTAATTATGTCGACAAGCTGCTGTGCGGCGGGCAAAGCCACAGCGCCATGATTAGCATAACCGGGCTCCGGACCAATATGCGTGTCGCTGATTTGGACGAAATAAACGATGTTATCAGACATGGTGTCACGCCTTGTGATCGTAACGCCAGAAACAAAGACAGCGTAATGGAAAGAGCGGCTGCAGCTGCGGGCTTAACCGCCAACCAAAGCCGCTCACCAGAAACACCGATTTGCCGGCGTCACCAGGTCAAGATGCGCCGTCAGGGCATGGCAATGACGCTGGCGCCAAAGTTAGAAACCAGTTCCGACACTGATGAGTTAATCAGCGCAAAGTAGCCGGAAGGCGCGATGCCAATCCAGAAGATAAACAGTAAAAAGGCGAGCATGATCGCCAGCTCACGCCGGTTCAAATCACGCAGCGCCAGGTTCGCTTTGTTGTCCAACGGCCCCATGAAAACATTTTGGAACATCCACAGCAGGTAGACAGCGGCGAGTATGACGCCGGAGGTGGCGAACGCCGTATAAATCCAGGGCTGCGGCGTGAAAGCTTCGGATCCCATCGAACCAAGCAGAATTGTGAATTCGCCGACAAAGCCATTCAAACCCGGCAGACCCATACTTGAAAGTACCACGATCAGGGAGAGGATGGTAAAGACGGGCATCACTTTCCACACGCCACCGTATTCCGACATCTCGCGCGTGTGGCGCTGTTCATACAGAATACCAACAAGGTAGAATAAGGCGCCGGTGCTGATGCCATGATTGACGCCTTGAAGAATGCCGCCCTGGATACCGGCGTTGTTTAGAGCAAAAATGCCCAGGGTAACGAAACCAAGATGGCTGATACTGGAGTAGGCGACCAGTTTCTTCACATCTTTCTGTGCAAAAGAAACAATAGCGCCGTAGATGATGCCGATAATGGCCAGAATGGCTATAAATGGCGCGAAACGGCTGGCCGCTTCGGGGAATAGCGGCAGGTTGAAACGTGTAAAGCCGTAGGTACCCATTTTCAGCAAGACACCGGCCAGAATAATCGAACCGGCCGTTGGAGCCTCGGTATGCGCATCAGGCAGCCAGGAGTGAAATGGAAAAACCGGCACCTTGATGGCGAAAGCGATGAAGAAACCGACAAAGAGTAAGCCCTGCACGGCGGCGAACGCCTCGCGCCCGGCGATCAGTTCAGGTAAGGCAAAAGTACCGTTGGTCGTACCCATATACAAGATGGCCAACAACATCAGCAGCGATCCGGCCATTGTATAAAGAAAGAACTTGATCGAGGCATAGACCCGGTTGTTCCCGCCCCAGATACCAATCAAGAAATACATCGGGATGAGCGTAAACTCCCAAAAGATGTAAAACAGGAAAAGATCCTGGGCCAGGAAAACACCCATCATGCCAACTTCCAGAAGCAGCATAAAGATGTAATACAGTCTTACCTGCTTTGTGATGGCGCTGAAAGACGAATAGATGGCCAGCATGGAAATGAAACTGGTTAGCAGAACAAAGAGTATGCTCAGCCCGTCAATACCGAGGAAATAGGAAATGCCCCAGGCAGGGATCCAGTTCACGCGGTCGATCATTTGCAGACCTGCTCTGCTCGCGTTGTAATTGAGCAGAATGACAAGCGTGCCTACAAAGGTGATGACCGAGGTGGCCATGGCGATCCCCTTGATGGCCGAATCTGACTCGCGCCGCAGCGGTTTGAGCAGCAGAATAAGCAGCACACCAATCAGCGGCAGAAATGTGACAATTGTTAGTAATCCCATTTTCCCAATTCCTGTTTATCTTGCTAAGAACAAGAAATAGATAATCAAGGCCACAGCGCCCAGGAAGACGCTGAGGGCATAGGTACGCACATAGCCGGTCTGCAGGACACCCAGCGCCTGCGAAAGCCGCCGCGTCACCTTGCCCGTGCCGTTAACCACACCATCGACGCCCTCTGTGTCAATTACATTGGCCAGGAAGTTTGCGAAACTCACAAACGTATCGCGAATGAGGTTGTTGTGGACGAAGTCATGCCAAAAATTCCATTCGAAGGGAAAAGCCAACCAGTGCGCGAAACGATTGAATGCAGGCACTACACCTTTCATATAGAAGGTGTTTAATGGAAGTATGCTCAACCACCAGATGGGCGTTCGCTGCAGCGGGTCCGGATCCTCGGCCGTCTTCGGGTTCCGGCGGTAGATCATAAAGCCCACGGCAAGGCCAAGAATGGCGAGCACGGTAGAGAGGCCGGCCACAAGAGGTGAAAGCACGACCGGCGTCTTGGGCAAATTGACAATACCTTCCACGGCGTATTCGAAGGAATGAATAGAGTGTTCCAGCCAGGCCTCCAGCGCCAGCCAAATGCCCTCCGGATGGCCGTCGTGCGCCTCACTGATCTGGCGGGTAAAGAAGGGCATGTTCATAAGCCCACCGATCGTAGTCAGGAAAGCGAGGACCATCAAAGGCACGGTCATAATCCATGGGCTCTCGTGCGCGTGGTCCGCCGCTTCGCTGCGTGGCTTGCCAAAGAATGTCAGCTGCAGCTGGCGCCCGACGTAAAAGGCAGTGCCGACCGCGGCGATGACCAAGGCAAGGAAGACCAGGAATACATGGCGCTGGCTGTGGGCCAAAATCTCATCCTTAGACCAGAAGCCGGCAAACGGCACGATGCCCGCCAGAGCCAGGGCGCCAATCATATAGACGACGAAAGTAACCGGCATCCGGTGGCGCAAGCCACCCATGGTGCGCATGTCCTGCGGATCAAAGCCATCATCTCCGTGGCCATGCGCAACTTCGTGATGGCCATGTTCCATACCATGAATAACCGAACCGGAACCGAGGAAGAGCAGCGCTTTAAAGAAGGCGTGGGCGACCAGGTGGAACATAGCGGCCACGTAAGCGCCCATACCGGCCGCGGCGACCATATAGCCAAGCTGGCTTATTGTTGAATAGGCCAGTACTTTCTTAATGTCCCACTGCGTATAGGCAATTAGTGCCGCGAGCA
>JBJYWX010000067.1:0-2675 GCA_046259695.1 Promineifilaceae bacterium (SeqCode)
GAGTCTAACCACTCTTCATAACACATCCTTAACTATTGTTCGTTGCCATTAGAGATGCATCCCACACTGACCTGAGAAGCGCGCTAACCGTCAATTCCGTTGATCCTCTATAACCTGAAGCAAACAGTGCCTCCTTCTATGGCAGAACGGAGGGACGAGCTGGCTGTTCGTTGACAAAGGCCCAAAGAGCACCCAGTTCCAGGTCGGTCATATTGCTGAAATACCGCCACGGCATAAACTCACTTAACTGACGTCCGTTCGGATGCGTGCCCATGCGCAGTGCCGTGATAAAGTCGTCCTTGTCCCAATCTTGCAGCTCGCCGCCCTGTGTTAGGTTAGGGCCATAGGCGCAGTCCTGGCAGGCACGGCCACCAGCGAGCTCGGTTCCATGACATCCGCTGCATTGGGCGATTTCCGCAAGGTACGCGCCGTATTCGGCCGTTTCCGCTTCCGCCAGCGCGCTGGAAAAGGGTGCATCATGATCAATCCGTGTGGCAGCCATCCCTTCCATTAGTGGACCGGCTGTCAAGAGCGCGTAAGCCATCGGGCCCAGCTTTGTTTTCGGCAACACATTGTCCACCGGCGGGACGTTCTGCAAGTAGGCGATTGTGGCCGCGAGATCCTCTTCGCTCATGCGGTTGAACATGAAGGAAGGCATGATAAAAAGGCTGCGGCCTTCCGGGTTCACGCCATGTCTCAAGGTACGCACCCAATCTTCGACGTCGTACGCCCTGCCTATCCCCCCTTCGCCCGCAGTCAGGTTCGGGGCAACGACCACGCCAATCGTGGCCGGATCATTTTCCAGGTAATTCCCTTTCAGTCCTTCCCCGTGGCAGTAGGCGCAGTGAGCGACGGCATTGACCAGATGCCCGCCCCTGGCCAGCGCTGCTTCGTCGGTGGGGATTTGCAGCGCCGCAACGTCGATATCATAACTTCTATTGAAGCGCGAACGGCCGCTGGCCAGAACGACGGCCACGGCGATTACCAGAAGTCCGATAATACTTCCCAGAACAATCAGTACCCATTTCAGCCATTTTGACATTTGAAAATCTCCAGTTAACCTGATCCGTGAACCCGGGATTCAGGTGCACGAAGCAGAACCGGTGCTCTATGAGCAGCGGCCGTGCTCGATCTATGCGACTGCCGGGATACGGTCTATTTACTTAACAAAGGATGCTCAGGAAGCGCAGATCGGAATCTATACCTTTTCGAGCGGCAGCTGCGCTTCGGCTAGAAACTCGCCGGGATCGCTGGTTTGTAGAGGACCCTTATGATTGAGGTAGCGAACAAGGCTGGCATACCGGTAGCCATGGTCAAGAGCCCAGCGCCTCATCAAGGTTACCCGTTCCAGATGTTGATGCTGCGGACCATCGAGCATAATGGTGGCAGCCTCCGCCACCGCCGGTTCCTCTTTGATCGTCAGCGGTCCTATGCCGTCCAGCGTAACCGGTTCCTGATCTGCCGCAACACCCAGCAGGATTTCGTGCTGCCTGCTGCCCAGACCAGGATCGGCAAAACTCATCATCGTTTGCCCATGAAAAACGTCAATTCCTACGCCCGTATGTTTGATAGTGCCGTCTGCAATTGCCCTATTGATGGTCTGTGCCGTCGTTCGCAAATGCTGCAAGCCGGCCTCGTAGGATGGATGCGCCGGCGCGTAAAAGGACAGGAAGCGCATTGGTTCCAACCTCTTGATCAGGACATCAAGCTGCGGGAACTCTGTTTCGGCATCGATCATGTTCAGGTGAAATTCAATCATCGACAGTTGCCGCTTTGCTTCGCGCATCTTTTGCAGTGCTTCTGCCCGCCTCAGGGCCAGCATGCCGCGAATCTCGTCTGCGGATACTTCTTCGTCCAGCATGATAGCGATCTGTTCGAGTGAAAGACCCAGTTCTCGCAAAGCCATGATGCGATGGATGCGCGGTAGCTGTTCCACTGTGTAATAGCGATAGTTGGTGAAAGGGTCTACCGTCGCCGGCTGCAGGAGCCCGATGTTATCGTAATGGTGCAGTGTTTTGACCGTGATCTGCGCCAGCTGCGCGAATTCGCTGACTTTCAGCATGCTGTTATTATTGCTTTCAAATCCAGACATCCAATTGTTCCTCATTTCTGCTGCCCATGTTGATAGCTGCACAACGGATCGGACATTTAATGTATCGTATTAAGATTATAAACTCTCCGCACAGGGGAGAGTCAAGTCGAGGCTGTTCTGCGCCGAGACTTCCACAGCCAATTGTGACCCAGCGCCACGAAAACAGTGGCATAAACGAAATTGAGCGTCAGGATCAGCGCGAGCAGCTCCAACAGCATGCGAACCCACCCATTGGTGAGATAAACGAGGCCTAAGGCGGCTATGTTGGGCCCGAGCAGTAGCACAAGCGCCGCCGAGGTGGCAAGCACCGCAATAAAGGCTGACCAGCGACGGCCGTAGCGCAGCGTGATGATCAGGGCCATAACGATGGTGTACACCGTGACGAGCGGGGTCATCTCGCGCACCAGTTTCGCGGGGAGACCATCCGGCGACGCCACCAAAGCGGGAATGGTGATCATCGGTTCGAAGGCGAGCAGCGAAATAGGCCCGAGTAGAAACAGCAGTAACAAATAGAGGGCATTGTAACGCAGCCAGTCCGCGGCCGTATATGTATCCTTCAATAGGACATAACTCCAACCGATGA
>JBJYWX010000068.1:0-5397 GCA_046259695.1 Promineifilaceae bacterium (SeqCode)
TACTGTAGCCTTACCACGGCGGGTCAGGCTGTGGTCGTTGATATCATCGTGGACCAGCGTGGCCGTATGGATCATTTCAACGGCCGCAGCGATCGGAATTACGTCCGCGATCTCTTCTCCGCCGGCGGCCAGGTAAGCCAGAAGCGCCATTTGAGGACGGATGCGCTTGCCTCCCGAGGTCAAGATATGAACGCTGGCGTCATGAAGGGTCTCGATATCGCTATCTACAACGGTCACAAGTAACTCGTCAATCGCCGCCAATCCGTCTGCTATTCGTTTATTGGCCATCTATTTTGCCTCGTTCGCAACTTTCAATATTTTTTGAACGAATTGTAGCCTGATTATAGGAAAGTCCTTACAGACAGTCAACGCATGCCCATTTTCTGCCGCCAATTCCAAACATATTCTTATGCTGGTATGTCTACCTCAGCTGGCGCATAATAAAGGGGCTGAATACAGGCAGATGATAGTGCAATTGTGAAGATTTTCAATGACTCTCATGCCTTGTTTGAACTATGATCGGCCGCAGCATTGGCAGCAAATAACCAACGGCTCATCGCGGTAGCAGGAGGAATAAGGAGCATGGAACTGCTCAACGAGCGAATTCGGCAGGAGGGACAGAATCTTGGACGGGGGATCCTAAAGATTGACAGTTTCCTAAATCATCAGGTGGATGCCGATTTGATGGATAAGGTGGGTGTTGAAATGGCCCGCCGTTTCGTGTCGCAGCACCCCAATCTTGTACTGACGGCCGAAGTAAGCGGCATTATCCCGGCGGTCATGACCGGCAAGGCGCTCGGTAATATCCCTGTGCTCTATGCGCGCAAGCACAAACCAATCACAATGAAGGAGCCTGTGTACATGGATGAGGCTCCCAGCCATACCAAGGGCGGCGAAGTGTACCTGATGGTGTCGCCCGAGTTTCTCCACGCCGGTGACAGGGTGCTCATTGTTGATGATTTTCTCGCGAGTGGCCGAACCATTGACGCTTTGGCTCGGATCGTCGCCAACGCAGGAGCGATGCTGGTCGGCATTTCCGCGGTCGTTGAGAAATCATTCGAGGCGGGTCGTGAGCTGCTATCCCATTGGGATGTACCCATCGAAACGCTGGCCATCATAACTGATATGAGCGAGGGCAGAATTGTCGTCGCCAGCGGCTGAGCCGGCGGCCCCTGCTATTTGCCACATGTGAGCACCAAGACGGGAATTGTTATGCACGACACGATCATCATTCTTGACTACGGCTCGCAGTATTCGCAGTTGATCGCGCGCCGCGTGCGTGAAGCAAATGTCTTCTGCGAATTGTTAAGCTGGCGGACGCCGGCAGAAGAGCTCGCGAACTACAATCCACGTGGCTTTATTTTGAGTGGGGGGCCGAACAGCGTTTTTGATCCTGGTGCCCCAACGCTGCCCGACTATGTGCTGCAAAGCGGGTTGCCTGTGCTGGGCATTTGCTATGGCATGCAGCTTCTCGCCTATCACCTGGGGGGCGAAGTGGCGACAAGCCAGAGGCGAGAATACGGTTCGGCCGACTTGCTGGTTGATGCCTTAAACAACCCGCTCTTTTGGGGCTGGCAGCAGGAAGAGGGCAGCGATGATGGGCAGGTGTGGATGAGTCACGGGGACAAGGTCGAGCGCCTACCTTCTGGTTTTGTGTCTCTGGCGCATACGCACAATTCACCGCTTGCGGCTTCGGCTGATGTTGAACGAGGTCTGTACGCGGTCCAATTTCATCCCGAGGTGGTACACACGCGGCAGGGCCGGCGACTTCTCAGCAACTTCGTTCACAAGATTTGTGGCTGTGGCGCGGATTGGACGCCTGCCAATTTCATTTACGAACAAGTAGCAGCTATCCGGGAGCAGGTCGGACTTGGGCATGTCGTCCTGGGCCTCAGCGGCGGGGTGGACTCGGCCGTGGCCGGGGCATTGATTCATCGCGCTATTGGCGAACAGCTCACCTGTATTTTCGTTGACCACGGACTGCTGCGACAGGGCGAAGCGCAGCAGGTGGTGGAGACGTTTGATCGGGAGATGGGTATGCGCCTTGTAGCGGTCAATGCCATTGAGGAGTACCTTGAAGCGCTTGAAGGGGTGACCGATCCCGAGCGGAAACGGGCGATTATCGGAGAAAAGTTCATTCGCATATTCGAACGCGAGGCGCGCAAGCTGGGCGAAATCGATTTCCTTGCCCAGGGAACGATCTATCCCGATGTGATTGAAAGTGCCGGCAAAGACAAACAAGATGCCCACGTGATCAAGACACATCACAACGTGGGAGGCTTACCCGACGATATGGCCTTTGAATTGGTGGAACCTTTGCGGCTCCTTTTCAAGGATGAAGTGCGCCGCCTCGGCACGGCGCTAGGCCTGCCGGACGAAATCGTGTGGCGGCAGCCGTTCCCGGGTCCGGGACTGGCGATTCGCTGCCTCGGCGAGATTACCTGGGAGAGATTACAGACGCTGCGCCTTGCCGATGCTATTTTCGTCGAGGAACTGCGCCTGCAGGAGATGCTGCGCCAGGGCACACAGCAGGCGTTTGCTGTCCTGCTGCCGGTTAAGAGTGTAGGGGTTATGGGCGATGGGCGCACCTATAAGGAAGTGATCGCCCTGCGGGCGGTGACGACCGAAGACTTTATGACGGCCGATTGGGCGCGGCTGCCGTACGACTCACTTGCCCGTGTCAGCCGCCGCATCGTCAACGAAGTACCCGGCGTTAACCGGGTTGTATACGACATTACGTCTAAACCACCCGGCACAATCGAATGGGAATGAGCATTCAACGGCCCTTGTTACAACTCTTGGCAAAACCGCGCGTATAGATTGACAGAGTAATTGGCTTCATCTGCATGGGCACTGCCTGCTATTCAACGGCCAGTGCTTTGTATTATAGGAGGTAAGTGATGGATTACGGCAATCTGCTCAGCAGGTCCTGGCGCGTCGTCTGGGACCATAAGTTTATGATATTGCTGGGCTTTCTAGCAGCGCTTGGCACCGGTCTTGGAACTGGCAGTAATTCCAACTATTCGCTGGATAGCAATAACTTTCCGAATGACATGTTTGCAAATAGCCCCTTAATGCGTGGCGACTTCGCGCAGTTCATGGCCATATTGGGCGCTTTCGCCGCCGGGGCGCTTTGCTTTTTGATCATAGTCGGCATTATCCTGTGGCTCTTGCGCCTCACCGCGGAAGCGGGATTGATCGACGCCGCCAGCCGCCTTGATGCCGGCCAAAAGACGGGTTTCCGTGAAGCGATGGCCACGGGCTGGCAGCATTTGCTGTCCATGGTCGGGCTCAATTTGGTACTCTTTGGCTTATTTGCCCTGGTCATCCTGGCCGTTGTCCTTGTCTTTGCTGCGGGCATTGGCTCAACGATTGCCGGGGCGGTTGCCAGCGACACCAATGCCGGCGGCATTTTTGCCGCCATGGGCGCCGGGCTGGTAGCGATCCTGTGCTGCGTGCTGTGCGGCCTGGCCATACTGGGCATTGCTGTTGGGATTGTCTATACCTTTGCTCAGCGGGCCATCGTGCTGGAAGGTAAGAGCGTCACGGATAGTATTCGCCGCGGATGGGAGATTATTCGGGCCAATTTAGGTGAGGTAATCATCCTACTGGTACTTTTCTTGATTCTGGGCTTTGTGGTGAGTGCTGTTATCGCCCTGGTATTCCTGCCGTTGGGCGCGCTATCATTTGGACCCGGCGCCATGCGTCTCTTTTCCGGTGAAGCACTGAGCGGGCTGGACATTTTCTTAATGGTAGTGGGTGGCCTGGCGCTGGTCATTTTAGTTGCTGCCATACGATCGTTCTATGTGGCTTTCCGTTCCACGGCGTTCACTTTGGCTTTTCAAGAATTCAGTGATAAAGAACTGCCCAAGGTTGCTTAAGCTGGAATTCGCAGATCGGCCCATGCCGGTCTGCGATATTTTTTATGGTTCGAATAGGCATCGATACCGGGGGCACCTTCACCGATTTCGTCTGGCTGGATGAAAACGGCAGGGTGCACATACTCAAAGAATTAAGCACGCCATCTGATCCCTCACGTGCGATCCTGGAAGGCATCGAGCGCGCAGCGGTGGGACCCGGGGCAGAGATTATCCACGGCAGCACGGTTGCGACCAATGCTTTGTTAGAGCGGCGCGGCGCCAGGACAGCTCTGATCGCCACGGCCGGGTTCGGCGACGTTCTGGCTATCGGCCGCCAAAACCGGTCCGATCTCTACGCGCTCGTGGCGCAGAAGCCGGCGCCGTTAGTTCCGCCCGAGTTCCGCTTTGAAATTGAAGAGCGGATTTCGGCCGATGGCACTGTACAGATCCCTTTAGACGATGGAGCGATAGAAGAACTTATAACTCGCCTGCTGGCTGCGGATATAGAATCGGTTGCCATCAGCCTTCTTTTTTCATTTCTATGGCCGGAACACGAGCAGCGCATCGGCAAGGCGATAAGAGCGCATACACAAGACGGAAGGTTGCTCTATGTTTCACTCTCTTCCGATATCCTGCCGGAATTTCGCGAATTTGAGCGCACTTCAACGACTGTCATCAACGCGTATATAGCACCGGTCATGAGCCGCTACTTGTCGCGCCTGGTGGCTAACCTGGGCGACAGGCGTCTTACAGTCATGCAAAGCAATGGCGGCATCATCAGCGCGGACGTTGCCGGAAGAGAAGCCGCGCGTACTGTCCTTTCGGGACCGGCCGGCGGCGTGGTTGGCGCACAATACGCCGCCCGCCTGGCGGGTTTCGACGATCTCATTACCTTTGACATGGGCGGCACCAGTACCGATGTGGCGTTGTGTCCCGGCCGCCTGCCACAGACCGCTGAAGGAGAGATAGCAGGGCTGCCTCTGCACCTGCCCATTATCGACATTCATACAGTGGGCGCCGGTGGCGGCAGCCTGGCCTACGTTGACAGGGGCGGCGCCCTGCAGGTCGGACCGCAAAGCGCCGGCGCAGATCCTGGCCCCAGTTGTTATGGCAGGCCGGATAATGGTTGGAACGTGACCATACAGGGACGGAAGCTGGCGTACCGCGCCACCACGACAGACGCTAACCTGATTCTGGGCAGGCTTGATGCTCACAATTTCCTGGGCGGGTCCATGATGCTCGACCAGACTGCGGCAGAAGGGCAGTTACTGGAACTGGCGCGCGCCATGGGTCTAGATTCGCCGGTCGCGGCAGCCTGGCACGTCATTCAGGTAGCAAACGCCACGATGGAGCGCGCCATCCGGCGTATTTCGGTCGAGCGCGGCCATGATCCTCGCCGATTCACCCTGGTCGCTTTCGGCGGCGCAGGGCCGCTTCACGCTTGTGAACTGGCCCAGCAGATGCAAATCCCGCGCGTCATGATTCCTACTGCGCCGGGCGTTCTTTCAGCCCTGGGCATGCTGGCGGCGTCGCCGGC
>JBJYWX010000068.1:5407-15300 GCA_046259695.1 Promineifilaceae bacterium (SeqCode)
GCTCCCGCACACGCACGGTGATGTATACGTTGCAGCAAGGGAAGCCTGTGCGGGACTGGCTCGAGGAAGAATTCGCTGATCTGGCAAGCAAGGCGACCGCAGATATGGCGGCGGAAGGGCACGACCCCGCACAATTAGTCTTGGAACGCGCTCTCGACATGCGTTATCTGGGCCAGTCCTACGAGTTAACGGTGCCCGATACACATCGTGATGTCGCGGCGGCGTTTCACCAGGCGCATGAGCGACGTTATGGTTATCAGCGACCGGAGTCCGATGTTCAAATCGTTACCCTGCGCTTAAAGAGTACGGTCCCCGCACGGCCGCTGCTCCTCGAAGAAATGAGGGCCGAGAGGCGTACGGGCACGGCCGATCCGGTTGGTGAGAAGCCAGTCTGGTTTGGAGATCGGTTTTGGCAGACGGCGCTTTATCAGCGTCGCGAGCTGCAGCCGGTGCAGACATTAGACGGCCCCGCTGTTATTTTCCAGTATGATGCCACCATTGTTGTCCCCCCTGGTTGGCGTGGCGAATTGGACAGCTTTGCCAATATACTGTTGACTTACGAGGCCTGACTGAGCGACAAAGGCAATTTACTTAAGTACGTTGCCGGCCGGCTGAGGGGCCGTAAGGTCGATCGTTACGCTGGCGTAGGCGCCTTCCAGCGTACGGCTAACGGCGAAAGGCAGCTGCCTGAAGACGTGCCATATGGGCGCATTGTCATTGCGGATAGTGGCGATCAACGTGTGATAGCCCTTTTGGCGCGCTTCAAGAGCCAGCAAACGCATCAACCCTGTACCGATCCCCCTATTCTGAAAATCATCGCACATAGAGATGCCTACCTCGGCAACATGGGGAGAGGTCTCTACGTAACGGGCCGCGCCTAGCGGCCGTTGCGTGTGGCCCGGTTCATCAAGGTAAGCGAGCAATCCAAATGATTTTTCCTGGTCAGCCTGCGCGATGTTCTGCGCTTCCTGCCAGATCCGATTAGGAGCAACATTCTCCAGCGTCTGGTTGAAGCGTCTGTAACGACTTTCGGGCGATAAACGTTCGAAGATGTCAACGAGACGGAGCGTATCGTTGTATTCCAATTTCCGCACCTGTATTAGCAGCCCATCCTTGGACCTGAACTGGTTATAGCCTTCACTATCGGTCATCTACATTATTATAACGCATTGCGTCATAAACCTGCCACCGTTCATTTTAGCCTACTCAAGACCCACTTAACCGCTGCAACCTTTTAGAAAGCGCTGCGTACTAGTAAATGAATTGACACATTTGCTATCATATCCCTGAGGCAGGCCTATTAAAGCTCCTTCGGAGGTGATGGAATCACACTTATAGCAGTGTCGCGCCACAGAGCGCGTTTTCACTGCCAGCCGGAGCATGGAGTGAAAGGCCGCAATCCGGAGTAGTTCATTCGCCAAGAAATTGAAGAAAGGAAGTCTATGATGAGTGCAAAGAAGACAGACAAGTATGCGGAACTGCGGACCTCCCTTGAAGCACTGCCCCATATAAGTGCCGCTCAGGTGGAATCCTGGGTTGATCTGCAGCAGACGATTGATCGCTCGCGCGATTATTTGATTCGCGCTGTTCCTGACGCGCAGTTTAATATTGACGAAGCTGAAAAAATCCTAAGCCAACGTACCTATACGCTGGTGTTCTTCGGCGGTACAGGTGTGGGTAAAAGCACGTTGATTAACGGGCTCTTGGGCCGTAATCTGCTGCCGACCGGTGCCGTAACGGCCGTGACCGGCACCATTGTCTACATCGAACAGGCAGATGAAGGGGAAGCCGAGTCACTTGTGCTGCAATATTGGAGCCGCGACGAATTCGCGGAGCGTGTTAGGCGCCTTTGCCAGCTTGCGGAGATAGATAGTTTTGATATCACCAACGATGGCGAACGCGAACAGGCTGAAAAGGATATCAAAGCGCTTATCGAAGAGAGTTCTGATTCGGCCAAGACCGAGCGGGATGAGTACCTGGAAATCCTGCTTGACTGCATCCACTCCTATGAAAATAACAAGGAACTATATAAGCTTGAGTCGCCGCCCCCGGTCAGCCTATCACTCGAGGATGAGAATTCATACAAGCATCTTCGCGAAGATGCGTTTAAAGGTACCAATCAGCGGCAGATAAGGCTAATCAAGTCGGCTACTTTCCGCATCCACCCTCAGCCCGGTGTCCCCAATCTATTGATGAACGGTTACTTACGCATCGTGGACGTCCCTGGTTTGGGTGCGGGCATGCGCTTGCATGAAGCCATCACTCTAGAAGAGATGAAGCGGGAAGACGCCATGATCGTCCTGGTGACCGATGCCGGCCGCCAGCGCGTCGATGAAATGAAATCACTGGCAGCGGTGAACTGGATCAAAGAGAACCGTCTTTTTGGTCTCTCCGGTAGCGATTTGGACGAAGCCGCCTCAAAAATCTTCCTGGCCGTCAACGGCGCCAATGTGCGCCAGGCGTTTGACCGGCTCAATTCTGGGCTGCCGGAGGCCGAGCTGGAAGTTAAGGAAGTGACGCGCTACATCGCTCCTAACTACTGGGAGCGCTACCACGATCGCGGCCACAACCGGCCTTACTTCCTTGTCATGGCTCCGCCGGCTCTTTACCTGCAAGATCCGGAAAACGCGCCGGAGGAATTCGCCAGCGAGACGGAACGGGTTCTCAAGGTCTTTAAGGATCAGCTTGGTCCTGTGGACCTGAGCGATCCTTTCGCTCCCGATACAAAGCAGGCGCTGCTCGCTCTGAGCGAGCTACCTCTGTTACGCGATACCCTAGTAGAGTTCATTACGACCGAGCGCGTTCGCGGCCAGCTGCGTGAGGCCTCGACACGATTGCGCAATGCTCTTCAGGCGCTGCGTTATTATTATGAGCGCCAACTCGCCGCGCGTGGGGTTCAACCGCCTTTCGCCACGAGTTGGGAACAGCTGCAGGAACGGCGCTACGAGAATGTCCTGGCACGGCAGCAGAAGGATTTGCCGCGTGCTTTCCACAACGCTTTGCTGGAGTTAAGCGCACGCACGAACAGTGATGAGCGCTTCCGCACGCTGCTGCGCCCGACACTGACCGGTGTGCAGGGCATGGTACAGAACGCGATTCAACGCGAAGTAGAAACGCTATTGGAAAATTATGGCACCGAGTATTGGGACGATCGTGATGTTACCTATGACAACCTGATCTGGGGTACGAGCGGCATTGAAATCCCGATCAAGCGCATTCTTTTCCAGGTAGAACTGGTTATGCAGGAAGCGGTATCTAAATTCATGCCGGAAGTCGCGGAAGTGATTGCCGCCGAGATGCAGCGCACGCTGGAAGCACATGAAATTCTGTCACGACTGCGGCGCGCCAGCTACGATCGTGAGTACACCTACACCTTACCCGGCGTTGGCACGGATGAGCCCCTGGAGTTAGCGACCGCGTACCAGCAGCTGCTCGACCGCGTAAGCGAGAACTTCCGCCATGTTGCCCAACAGGCAACCATGTACGAGCTGATGAGCGCGGATCGCTCCGTGCATACGCGCATTGAGTCGGGCGAGCGCGAATTGGCACTGCCTTCCAGCGAGCGTTTGCTTGACGTGGCCCTGTATGGCCCGGAACGCGTGCGCGCCGAAATCGCGCAAATGATGCCCGCTCCGGCCGCCAATGCCCAGAGAACGGCCGAAGATGCGGAGGAAGCTGAAGCGGAAGTGACGATTAATATCCTTGATGAAGGCGCACAGCCTGACTTCGATATTAGTTTCCTCGGTGAGGGTGAGCAGCAGTCCGTTGTTGACTACGAGGTTAGCTACGCCGACAAGCTGGATGATGTTGCCGTTAAGGTGAATCGCATCTTCGACAGCATAGTGCAGGATCTCTTCAGTGATGACGAGCTGCTGCCCCGTCTGCGGCGCCTGTTCTGGCTGGAAGCGACCAAGACCGAGCGCGATTTTAATAATTACCTGGTTAAGCCGATGCTGAAACAGCATGACCGCAACCTTCAGGACCCTGAACTGCGCGCGGCGATGGAAATTGACCTGGAATCGGTGTCCGATCTTGAATCGCTGATGCGGACCTGGGAAGGGCTGCACGAGCTTGAGCGCGGCCTGGCTATCTAGAAGATTTATCGCGGCGGTGGTGCCGCATCTATGCCCCACCACCGCCTGCTTTCTAGGCGGTTAGAAGTCTCGAGGTACCAATTATGCAGGAAGAAGCCGAAGATCTGGTTCGTCAAATACCGGACAGTGAGCATGCCTATCTGTTTGCTGACAGCTTGCGTGCCTGGTTAGTGGCTGATCTGAATCAGAGCGAGGAAGCGGTGCCCGCGTTCACCGAATCACGGGCCAGGGCGCTGCTGCGGATTTCGGATATGCTGGATGACCCGACCCGCCACAGTTTTGAACGCCTGATGGAAAACGAGGCGGCTGTACGGGTTGCCTTGTTCGATTTGCTGCGCGAAACGGAACTGGCGGCGGATGATGATGTGGCCGCGCTTGCCACCACGAACGCCGCCAGGCGCTCTTTTGAGGTGCCGGCGCGCGATGAATGGCTCTCGTTGGTAGTGGCGGCCTTTGCCTGGAAGAGCGGTTACCTGCTTTACATGTTGGATCCGGCATCGCCGCCTGACCCTTACAGCCCGGCAGGACAGGTGTTGAAACGCGCTGCCTATTTTGTGCGCCAACAGGTGCAGCGCAGCGCGACTGAGCGTGACAAGCTGGGCAACAAACTGCGTTACGATGGATCGGGAGCGCAGCGCCTGCAGGACCTGCCCGCTGACGCGCCAATTGCGCCGCTTCCACCACATTTCCGCCCGCCGATTCCGGTGCGATACCCGGAAGTGGCGCAGGATACGCTGCATGTTGAAGCAGATGAACCGGTTTCCGGACTGACTGCAGCGCGCGGCGAGCCGATCAAAATTACGCCCAGTGACCTGGAACAGCCGGATGTCGGGCCCGCCTACCGGGCGCCCATTCAAGTGAGCGGTAACGAAGAGCCGCCTGCGCCGACACGTATCGTGACGCCCGACGCAGCCGTCGCACCGCGATCTGATTTTTCGGAATCGGTACGCAAGCGATTTGGCCGGGGCAAGCAAGCCATGAAAACGACGAAGCTATACGTCCTGGTGCAGGAGATGCCGGACGGCCCGGGACTTTACGGTCTGCAGGTTAAAGTTAGTTGCAAGGGCATCCGCAGCCACGTGGCCGGAACGACAACGCGTGAAGGCAAATTCAGCTGCGAACTGCCTGTGCCCGAGCATACCGGACTGACTTATGATGTCGATGTAACCTGGCCTCGTGAACTTGGCGGCGAGACGGAGCGTAAGTCGATTACGTTGAGCGGCGATCGTACCCAGTTTATCCTACCGTTCTTTCGCCAGATGGGTAAGCTGAGTGGAGAATAGGACGCAGGCGTAGTGGAGCCGGCGCCCATTCTTGGTTTGGCTTTTTGCTTGTAAAGAGCGCTGGCCCTCATGGACGATCGCCTCAAGCTGACCGAAGCAGAAATCGAACAGTTCTTGGCACAGGCGCGCGAAGACCCGCCAGCGCCCGTCGTTATATCCCTGGGCGATATAAACGGGTCGCGTATGGTGCCCAGAACTGGCGCACCGTTGTTACGTATCACAGAAGATGACCTTCTCGCCGCGCCGCCACAGTATGGCAATGCGCCGAATTTGATTGAGTTGGAAACGTTGATGTTTGGCCTGGTTAACAGCGCCAGGCAGGCCAATCTTCCGCGCTGGCTCGGCGGGCCGAATTTGCGCTGGCATGAGGAATTGGCTGCTGTGGCCCGAGGCCATTCGCTGGATATGCTCAGACGCGGGTACGTGGACCATACCACGCCCGAGGGCATCAAGGTTGCCAAGCGCATTGACCAGCAGCGCATAGGGTATCTGGCTTGCGGTGAGAACATCGGCGTTGTCTACGGGGCGGCCAGCCACAGCGAAGAGGGTGTTTACGAAATACACCGGGCTTTTATGAATCAGCCGCGGCGATTGGCTAACCACCGTGGCAACCTGCTGAATCCTATTTGGACACATGTCGGCATTGGCGCCGCCTACGATGAGACAGGTACCTTGGTGCTGACCCAGAATTTCATTTCCAAGTTGGGTTAGCCTGCTGATTCTTGATTTGCGTCGGGCAGCAGCTTAATCACCATCGAAACAAGGACTATAGAAAGAAGGTATGACAGAACCGACAGAAACCATCGTAATTACCGATCCCGAAACCGATCGCTACCATACGTTTGGCTATATTAGCTGGTGGCAACAGGAGGTGGTGCGCAATGCCACCGTCCTGGTTGTAGGAGCGGGCGCGCTGGGTAACGAAGTGATTAAGAATCTGGCGCTGATGGGTATCGGCAACATCTTGATCGCCGATTTCGATACCATCGAAGACAGTAATCTAAGCCGCTCGGTGCTATTTCGCGAGTCGGACAACGGCCGAAGAAAAGTAGACGCTGCGGCAGAGGCCGTGAAAGAGCTCAACCCAGACGTCAAGGTCAAGGCCTGGCATGGGGACATCAATTTCGAGATGGGTATGGGCGTGTTCCGCCATGTTGATGCCATCATTGGTTGTCTGGACAATCGCGAAGCTAGGCTCTCCATTAATCGAACCAGCTGGGCGGTTAACCGTCCCTGGGTAGATGGCGCCATTCAAGAGCTGATGGGCATTGTGCGCGTATTTTGGCCCGGTCGCGGCGCGTGCTATGAATGCACGCTGAACGATTTCGATTACCAGATGATCGGCTTGCGCTATTCCTGCCCGCTGTTGGCGCGTGATAATTTGCTGCAAGGCAAAGTGGCTACTACGCCCACCAGCGCATCAATTGTTGCCGCTTTTCAAACCCAGGAAGCGCTAAAACTGATCCATGATATGGAAGTGCAGCCTGGTAAGGGCCTGATGATTAACGGTCTTACCAATGACATTTATACGACAGAGTACCCTGTCAAAGAAATGTGCATGAGTCACTCACGACTGGAGCCGATTGTCGAGCTGCCAGAGGTTCAGGTGGCCACGACCACGCTTGCCGAACTGCTGGCGATCGCCCGTGAGCATGCCGGCGAAGGCGCAACTCTGGAGTTCAGCGGCGAGCTGGTGGTGGGCATGACATGCGAGCACTGCCAGGAGCAGGCGCCGGTCTTCAAGCGTATGGCCCGCCTGTACGAGCACGAAACCACCTGCCCGGTGTGCGGCGGTCCGCGCGACCTGGTACTTACCCATCGCATAAGCGGAGACGAAGACTTTCTCGGCCGTACGCTTGCCGAAGTTGACGTGCCGCCACTCGATATTATCCGCGCTCGCGGCGTCGAAACGGTGGCCTATCTTGAGCTAACCGGAGATAAAGCGACTTTTCTGCAGTTCAGTTAGGAGAATGGGCGCAGCCTCGATGAGGGAAGCGTGACCAGGCAGATTTATTATGGCACCTGTCGCAACCAAACGGGTTGATTTACGTAATAGTAAGTGTAATGTTTTTGAATAGAATAATCTAGGTTGGAGGCTTTCAATGGCTAGTACCAAAGTAATTATTTATGACCCGACGGGATCAAAGAAGACGCCGGTAGAACTACCGGACGATGTGCCAATGCGGCGCTTGATTCCCGCCCTGGTCAGCAAGATGGGGTTGCCCACCAGTCAGGGTGCGAATCCGATCACCTACCGTCTGGATCACCGTGCATCAGGTAAACGCCTGGGCGATGAGGAATCCTTGGGCGATGCGGGCGTCAAAGAAGACGACATCCTGAGTCTGTTCCCAGAAGTAACCGCCGGCTGATATAATTTCATGCTGCCCGTAATCCTCGAGGAATGGCGGGCGGCCTGATAACCTGGGAAGGGTGAGGGCTGCCTGTGGCAGGTCTTCATCCTTCTTTGTTCTATAGTCATTGTGGAGTACCAAGCATGGCATTTGATATTCGCGAGACCCGGTTACGAAACGATCACAACCGAATTCGCGACCTGGTCGACCGCAGCGAATTCATTCACATAGTTGCAACCGAGGGCGATCCCGTTGAGAAATACCTGATCCGCTTTACCTGCCGCGGCGTAGAAAAGGTGTCGCCATCCGGCGGCCCGGTCTATCGCGAAGTGCATGACGTGAGCGTTTACCTGCATTCGGAGTATCCTCTCAAGCAACCGCAGTTGAAATGGCTTACGCCTATTTATCACCCGAATATTCATGTTACGGGCGCTGTTTGTATTGGCGCCTGGTGGCCGGCCAAGACGCTTGACGAGCTGTTGCTGACACTTGGCGAAATGGTGCAGTACAAGAACTTCGATCCTCGCGATCCGATGAACTCGCGCGCCGCGACCTGGGCACTGCGTAACAAGAGTTTGTTTCCGGTTGACACCCGCGACCTGAAAGGCCAATCCATTGCCGATATGATTGTGCTCGGTGATGAGGAGACCGATGACTTCGGCATCAACTTACTCTGAGGATGCCTCAGATGAGGCACCTCCCAGCATAGAAAATGGTGCTTTGGAGGCCGCGCTTGAAGGGGATATGCAGCCCCTGCCGGAGAAGCAGCCACCGGTGTTGGACGAGGAGTGTTTGCTTCACGGCCGCCCACCCGCTGAGAACGATGTAACCATCGTCATCTCTCAACTTGCGCTTAAACAAGTCGATATGCACAGTCGCAGTGACCTGCAGCGTGAGGTCGGCGGCGTGCTTTTGGGCTATGCGTATCATTATGACGGTGGCATCTACTTGGATGTGCGCGCCGCGATCCCGGCCGTCAGCGCGGATCACGGCCCGGTGCATTTTACGTTTACTGCGGATGCCTGGTCACAACTGCATCAAGATCGCGCCGGGCGCTATCCCGATCTAGATATGGTTGGCTGGTTTCACACGCACCCCAACCTGGGTGTCTTTTATTCCAGCGATGACGTGGTTGTGCACAGCGCCGCCTTTACATTGCCCTGGCATGTCGGTATGGTAGTTGACCCCTTGCGCAAAGAAACCGCCTTCTTTGGCTGGCGCGAGGGCTCGCTCGTGCCAATAGCCGGTTTCTACGAACGCCTGGAACTGGAACCGCAGTCTCTGCTGCCCTGGCAGCCGGTGGCGTCAGATATTTGGGATCACCCATACGAATATAACGACACCTGGCGCGGCGGCGCTAGCAGCGTCTATCTTGCCGGTAGCCACCTTCCCGCTCTACCGGGGATAAAGAGCTATTTAGCCTATGGCCTGGCGGCAGCCGGGTTCCTGTTGAGCCTGCTGCTGCTCTTGGCCTGGGTACTACCCCTAACGCGCGAGGTAGACCGGCTGCAAAATATGGTAATCGTTTTGGCCGACTCAGCCCTGGCAAACAGTAATGCCGCTTTGTGCCCCGATCCGCGTCTGCGGTTACTTTCGCCGCTTGCGGGCCAGCGTATTAGTTCGGGATCGGCAACTACGATTATCGGCACGGCCATGCTGCCGGAGTTGAAACGTTACCAGCTAGATGCCCGCCCATTGAAAGGCGAACCGCAGTGGGCGACTGTAGATGCGTTTAGAGGGAGCACCAAACTGGATGATCTGGGGACCTGGAACACGACCGATTGGCCCGCCGGATCCTACGAACTTCGGCTGTCGGCCGTTGACAGTAACAACATTAGACTGCCGGCCAGCCCAGAGTGCACCATTCCGGTTGAATTACTGCCTTAGCTGCCACGTAAAAGAAAGTTATGCCAGACCAGAATCCTCAATATGCCGCCCAAATAACGATTACACTGCCAAGCGAACAGCGATCTGTTTCCCTAATTGTCACGTTATTGCCGGCGGACCTCGTTGAAGTTGGCGGGGTCGTTAAGCCGCTCAGTCATTGTACCCTCGCCGATCTGGAGCGTTATGCTGCGGAACTCGAGGCGGACGTTTGGGATACCTATGACAGCATTGTCTTGCCGGAGCTGAGCGCGGACGAGCGCGTAGACCTGGATATTCGG
>JBJYWX010000069.1:0-2899 GCA_046259695.1 Promineifilaceae bacterium (SeqCode)
TCCTCTGTAAACGCGGCGCTATTGCTCGTGTTGCCAAAGGCTATGCCGTCTATCTGGCTGGTGGCGCGGGTATGATCCTGTACAATTCAAATGATAGCGAGAGCTTGAATACGGATACCCATTGGGTACCCTCCGTGCATATCAACAACTCCGACGGTCTTGTCATCAAAGACTATATTGCCGCATCTGCCACTCCTGTTGCGCAGATCAACGGCGGTGAAAAGACAACGGTGGCTGCGCCTTGGATGGCCAGCTTCTCCTCACGCGGCCCGAACCGTCTCTCAGCGGATATTGTCAAGCCGGATATCACAGCCCCTGGCGTGCAGATTCTTGCTGGTTGGTCCCCGTATCCAGACCCAGGCGAAGTTCCAGGCGAGTACTTTGCGGCTATCGCAGGGACATCCATGTCCAGCCCGCATATAGCTGGTATTTTTGCCCTGATCAAACAGGCCCATCCTGATTGGACTCCGGCCATGGCCAAGTCGGCTATCATGACCACTTCCTACCAGGATGTTATGAAGGAAGATGGTGTCACGCCGGCGGATCCCTTCGACATGGGCGCCGGTCACGTGAATGTAGGCAGCCCGGTTCAAAAGGGCTCGGCCTTCCAGCCCGGCCTGGTGTATGATGCAGGCCTATTTGAATACGTGGCCTTCACATGCGGCGCCGAGCTCGGAGTATTCACTCCAGGATCGTGTGCATTCGTTGACTCGCTTGGTATACCCATGGACCCGGCTGATCTGAATTTGCCTTCAATTGGTATTGCCGATATCCCCGGCAGCGAGACAGTGCAGCGCACGGTGACCAGCGTTGCGCAAGAAAATGGTTGGCGCGAGTATACGGTTTCCGTGGACGCCCCTGAAGGCTTTAATGTTACGGTTGAACCTTCGACCATCCGCCTCAAGAGCGGCCAGTCGGCAACCTATTATGTCACCGTGGCCAATGTCTCCGCGCCAGTGGGTGAATGGCGTCATGGCTCGCTGACCTGGACCGACAAGACCGGCAACTACAGTGTTTACAGCCCAATCTCCGTGAGCTCTGCGTTGTTCGGCGCTCCCGACGCTGTCAGCGGTAGCGGCGCGTCTGGTTCGGCCAGCTTCGATGTAACATTTGGCTACGCTGGTAGTTATACAGCCGCTCCGCATGGGCTTTCAGCGGATATGCCAACAAGCGGCGACATTGGCCAGGATCCTGATCAGACCTACCCGAGCCCAGATGACTCGCCGGTTGGCGTACAGAAGATCGATTTTCCCATAGCGGGTGCAGCATTTTCACGTTGGGAATTGATTATCCCTGGTGATGATGATATCGATCTCTTCCTGGAAAACTCTGCCGGCAATATCGTTGCATCCAGCGGTAATGGCGGAACTGACGAATTGATCGAGCTGCTCTTGCCGGCCGACGACACCTACACGATGGTCGTTCATGGCTGGTCCGTGCCCAATGCCCCACTGCCATACACGCTTCATTATTGGCAAGTCCCACTGGCAAGCGGTGGTAGTTTGAGTGTGGATAGTGCTCCAACATCAGCCACGATCGGTGCGACGGGCACTGTTGAGGTGAGCTGGAGTGGACTTACCGACGGCGAATATCTCGGTGCAGTGTCCCACACAGGTGATGTTGGACTGATGGGATTGACGCTGGTTGAGGTAGCAGTCCCGTAACGACAGGTACGTTGAAGTTCTTTTTAGAAGTGAACCGCTAACTTATGGCGCCGTTCCCCGGGTAGAACCTGGGGGAGGGAACTTCTCAGCAAGTATGAAGGATGCCGGCTTTGCAATAAGCCGGCATCTTTTTTGTTTCTTCAGATAGTTGTTCCATTGTTCAATGAAAATTGGGCGATTGCCGGAAAATCGCGTTATAATGTGATTCTCTAAAATCTGGCGATTCCTGGCGTACTGTACCCGAGCTGACACGATACCCACTGCAGTAGCAGACTTTTATTAACAACTTAAGCCATCCATTAAGCTTTCGTGGTTAGTATGACCGGAGAGCGCCGGGGATGCCGGCTAATTACACTACTTCTCGACGATACTGTAACAAGCTTGAAGTAAATTCTTTTGCAGGTAGGAGGTGACAGCGTTCTACGGAACATTCTGATTTTAAGGAAGATGTAACTAGCTAATTAGTGTGTGTTGTTTTGTTCCAATTAAATAGGAAGGCAAGGATATGAAGAAAGGTCCAACGAAATCGGTCTGGCCATTGCTCAGCTTGACCCTCTTCATCTTGTTGACGCTGACGGTTGTAAGCGCCGGCGCTGCGCCGGTTTCTCCGCATGGTCCGGATTCGCAGAACGACGACGCGGCGTCAACAGGTAAGAAGCAGAGCTATGTGGTCCTGATGGAGGATTGGCCGCTCGCTGCTTACGAAGGGGCAATAAGCGAGCTGCCGCAGGAAACGGCCGTACCAGGCAATAAGATTGACGCCCACAGCGCGGCAGCAAAGAGCTACAAATCCCAATTACTCAAAACACAAGATGCGGCGCGAGCACGCGCCGGCGTTTCAGAATCATCTGTCACGCATAACTATTCCGTTGTCCTCAACGGTTTTTCGGCGATGATGACCGAGAAAGAGGCGGAGGCCATGCGGCGGCAGGATGGTGTGATGCTGGTGATGAAAGACCAGTGGCGCCAGCCGATGACGGACAGCAGTCCCAGTTTCTTGGGCCTGACCGGTCCCAGGGGCGCCTGGCATATGGGCTACGATGGCGAAGGGGTGCTCGTGGGCATCATCGACAGCGGCATCTGGCCGGAGCATCCCAGCTTTGCCGACGATGGTACATACCCGCCGGCGCCGGAACTGGATGACAGCGACCGGTCGAGCTGTGATTTCGGCAATACGGCTTATAATCCCCTCGACCTGCCGTTTGAGTGCAACAATAAGCTGGTCGGCGCGCGGC
>JBJYWX010000070.1:0-2190 GCA_046259695.1 Promineifilaceae bacterium (SeqCode)
CCAGCGGATCTCCGCCCTTCCAACCCGCGTACGCATTCGTGAAGAATTTACGGTCGGCCGGATTCACATCTGCCAGTGGATCTTGCTTCCCGCGGCCCATCACGATGGCCCAATACCCTTCGTCAAGCAGTTTGCGGTCTACGGGCTGGACGGCCGTCGATGGGGCCGCGACCAATCCGCTGAACTCGCGATTGTTTGCCGGCGATAATGCCGGCACGCCTGCGCTTGATGGCTGCTGCAGCAGCAGCCATCCTATGATCGCTACGAGCACGGCCGTGGCGATGCCCGCCAGATAAAATCCTAACTGTGTTGGAAAAGTTGCTTTATTGACCATGTCTGTTCTCCTATCGTTGGTTCTTGCACGTCTCACGAGATAATAAAAAATTCGACTTCATCTAACTACTCCTCATTTGGCCGCTTGGATTTGTACGAGAGCGCGGCCAGGTATTTGTATGAACATAATAGCATTCGGCCACCTGCCTGACCCGACATTTCTTGACAGAATTCCCCAAAACGATACATTGCGGTAGAAATCGTCTATAATATTAAAATACGGGCGCATGGCCCGGTCACGGGATGCGTTCGCTCAGGAGGTCCGTTGCTGACAGCTATTCATCCGGGCACATTGGAAAAATTCAATACCTTCGGCGACCTGCTGCGCTTTTTGCGGCGCCGTGCCGGCCTGACGCAGTTGGAGCTGGCTGCCGAAGTTGGCTACAGCGATACGCAGATCAGCCGCCTGGAACAGAACCAGCGCCTGCCTGATATCCCGACCATTGAGGCACGCTTTCCTCAGGCGCTGGGGCTGGAGCAGGAATCTGCTGCGCTGGAGCGCCTCCTTGAACTGGCGGCCAACGTGCGCCGCGAAGATTCGCCTACGCCCGGCCTATGCCCCTATAAGGGCATGAACTACTTTGACGAAGCCGACGCCGATCTCTTTGTCGGCCGTGAGGCATTGACCGCCCGGCTTGTCGAGCGGCTGCTGGACCTGGCAGGAAGCGAGCGTCCGGGAAATGGAAGATTTCTGGCCGTGGTCGGCGCCTCGGGCAGCGGCAAGTCCTCCCTCGTGCGCGCGGGTTTGGTGCCCGCTCTGCGCTGGCATACCGGTTCCGCCGATTGGCAGATGCACATCCTCATCCCCACGGCCCACCCACTGCAGAGCCTTGCCGCGGCACTCACCTCTGAGAACCAGTCGCTGGCGGCTGCTGCGGCGTTTATGGATGACATGGCGACGGATTCACGTAGTCTGCAGCTCTTTGCGCGGCGTTATCCTGGACCACACCCTGGCGCCCGCCTGCTGCTGGTGATCGACCAGTTTGAAGAGTTGTTCGCGCTGTGCCGTTCAGAGGAGGAACGCACGGCCTTTATCGAGAATCTGATGCTCGCCGTATCCGAGGACGGGGGACCGGTATGTGTCGTCATTGCCCTGCGCGCTGACTTTTACGCGCACTGCGCGGATTACGATCATTTGCGTGAGGCGCTGGCGGCCAACCAGCAATACATTGGGGCGATGAGCGACGAGGAACTGCGGCGCATGATCGAGGAGTCGGCGCAGCGCGGCCGCTGGGAATTTGAACCGGGCCTCGTCGATCTCTTGCTGCGCGACGCCGCACAGGAGCCCGGCGCGCTGCCCTTGCTCTCGCACGCTCTATTCGAAACCTGGCAGCGACGGCGCGGGCGCGTGATGACCTTCAGCGGCTATGCCTCTTGCCACGGCGTACGCGGGGCGATCGCCGAAACGGCCGAAATGGTGTTCAGTGACCGGTTCACGCCCGAGCAGCAGGCCATTGCCCGCCGTATTTTCCTGCGCCTCACAGAGCTCGGGGATGAGACGACGCTGGTCGATACGCGCCGTCGCGCGACCTTCAGCGAATTGATCTTGAAACCGGAGGAAGCCGGCCTCACGCTTGCCGTGCTAAAAGTCCTGGCTGATGCTCGCCTGATCACGACCAATGAGGATTCGGCTGAGGTCGCACACGAAGCATTGATCCGCGAATGGCCCACCTTGCGCGGCTGGCTCGAGGAAAATCGCGAAGGGCTGCGCCTGCACCGCCAGCTGACAGAGGCAGCCCAGGAATGGCGAGCAGCCGGCGACGCACCGGATACTTTTTCGCGGGACAGGGTTGGCCGCGGCAAGCGAATGGGCGGCGGCGCACGTGGAGGATCTGAACGCGCTGGAAAAGGAATTTC
>JBJYWX010000071.1:0-12377 GCA_046259695.1 Promineifilaceae bacterium (SeqCode)
TCGCCAGCACCAGAGAGTAGAAAACTCCCACGGCGACGCGCTTTCCCCAAACCGTTGAAACTGTACGCACGCTCTCACTTAAGTCGCCCTCGTAATCGGCCAGCGTTTTTAATACCTCTCGCCCCAAGATGGCTACAAAGATAATCATGAACAGCCAAATCGTGGGCCTGGGATTGCCAGCCGCTACGCCTCCAAAGACGGCACTCGATGCCGATACCAGAGCGACAATTAGATTGCCAAGGAGGACAGTGCTTTTGAATTTCCAGGAATAGATGAAGAGCAGGCCATTCGCCGCGACCGCGATCAGCAGCGCCATTGGATTAATGAAGGCCGCTATTACGACCGAGAGAATTGCAAGGGCAATAGAAAAGCGTTTGACCAGTTGTGGGCTTACCTGGCCTGAAGGCAGGGGCCGCCCAGGTTGATTGATGCGATCGATTTCAATGTCCAGATAGTCGTTCCAGGCATTGGCCGAAGCGGAAGCAAGAATAGTCGCCAGTACGGCAAGCGCCACCGGAAACCAGGCGCCGGTGCCTGCCACATACCCGCCAAGCACCACAGCAAGTGCACCACTCAGAGTCGTAAGCGGGCGGCTTACCCGGTATAGGCCCTTGATTTCTTGCATGCTCTCTCCTTTGCGGCAAGTTCAGGTGTCAGATGCCAATAGTAACCCGTAGAAGGCGAAAGAGTTACAATAGCTGCATGATTTCCAGCCTTTCTAATGCCCAGGTTAAGCATGTGCGGCGCCTGCAAAATGATCGGCGTTATCGCCATAAGAAGCAGCGTTTCGTTGTTGAAGGCGCCAGAATGCTGGCAGAATTAATCTCCTGCCGGGACAGGCTTGATGTCACGTATTATACACAGGATTGGCTGGCCGACCGGCGACACGAAGAGCTTCTAGAAGAGATAGACGGCCGCGCCGTGGCCGTTGCGCCGGAGGTCTTGGCGGCGATGAGCGATACGGAGACCGCCCCGGGTGTTCTCGCCGTGGTAAGGATTGATGAGCGCCCCCTGCCGCAGCGACCGTCTTTCGTGCTCATTCTGGACGGGCTCGCCACGCCAGGCAATCTCGGCACTATCTTGCGAACCGCGGGCGCCACGGCGGTGGATGCTGTTCTGCTGAGTTCCGGCAGCGTTGACATCTACAATCCGAAGGTAGTGCGCGGTGCCATGGGCGCGCACTTACGTGTACCGGTGCGGCGGTTTACCTGGGCAGAAATCGCTGCCTACACGGCCGGGCTGGCGGTCTGGACGGCGGAAGCGCGTGGCGAACAGAACTATGCGCAGATAGATTGGCGGCAGCCGTCCGCCCTCATAATTGGCAATGAAGCCCATGGTGCCGGTGCAGAGGCACAGGCGCTTGCCAGGGGCTCGGCAGTCATTCCTATGGCAGCGGCGACAGAATCATTGAACGCCGCCACGGCGGCGGCCGTTATCCTGTTCGAAGCGTATCGCCAGCGCGGTTTTCTTGGTTTGGAGGGGACTAAAGTTTGATCAGAAACAGGGCGGGCTGATCCGGATCCAGTTGGGCATAGCTGAACGGCCGCCGGCATTCACGGCATGTCCCCTCAAAAAAATAGGATTCCATATCGACCGGCGCGCCGTAACATTTGAGAACAAGATTGCGCATTTCCGGATGCCACGGCAGCGTCAGCCATCCGCCCTCAATTTCGTCCAGGGCCGCCAGGAATTCGTCGTCGTGGCTCAGCCGGTAGACCGTTAGAAAAAGGCCGCAGCGCCCGCAACTGGTAAAGCGCGGAAGTATTTCAGCTTCATCATGCGCCTGGCGTCTGAAGCGCCGCGTTGCGCCGGCAGCAGGTACGTTGAGTGGCTCCGAATTTTCCGGCAAGTCGTTTGCCTCACCGCTTACGTCTTCGGATATCATGTCAGTTTCTGGCATTCCGACGATTCTAGCCGCCGGCGTGTGCTTTAGTCAAATGGAGGTTGCAAGATGGCCGATGAGATAAACCAGATGGGAAAAAGCTTACATGCCCTCCTGGCGAGCTGGGAAGCAGTCACCGTGGGCACCCAACTGCCCCGGCCACCTCATTATGACGGACCCGATTTGCGGCTTACCTGCCTGACAGAGAAAAGCGGCGAAGTAAACAACGGGGCCTGCTTTGTCGCGCGCGTGCGCGAGACAAGCGACGGCCACCCTTTCATCAGTAAGGCAATCGATAATGGCGCGATGTTGATCGTGGCACAAAAGTCGCCGCTTGAAGCCGGGGTAACTGTCCCACCCGGGGTCGTCTATCTGCAGGTACCCGATACAGCAGCCGCAATGGCCTGGCTGGCAGCGGCATGGGAAGGCTTTCCGAGCCGCCAGCTCGTTATGATCGGTGTTACCGGGACCGATGGTAAGACCACCACCGCCAATATCCTGTTGGCCATGCTGCGTGCAGCGGGAATACGAAGCGGGCTTCTGAGCACGACCCGGGCGGTCATTGGCGAACAGCAAGAACCACTGGAACTGCACGTGACGACGCCGGAAGCGCCGGTGGTGCAGCATCACCTGCGCCGGATGGTCGAAGCGGGTATGACGCACTGCATTCTGGAAGCAACCTCACACGGCCTGGTTCAACAACGTGTTGGCGCTATCGCCTTTGACATCGCTGTCGTAACGAACGTCACGCACGAACACCTGGATTATCACGGGGACTTCGAAAAGTACTTGGCGGCCAAGCGCCTGCTATTTGAGAAGTTGGAGCGCGAACGTTGGCCGGCAGCCGGCACCAGCGCTCCTAAACAGAGCCAAGAACGGACAGCTATACTGAACCGCGATGATGGCTCCTATCAGAGCCTTTCCAGCGTACCGGCAGCGCAGCAAATAAGCTACGCCATACACGCGAATGCAGATGTTATGGCAGCCAATATTGTGTATGCAGCCGCTGAAACGCGCTTCACGATAAATGTGTCACCCATTCTACAGCCAGCCAGCCAACAAAGGATTGCGCTGCGATCGCCGCTGGCAGGCGAGTTCAACGTGTACAATGCCCTGGCAGCGGCGAGCGCGGCGCTGGCTGCCGGCGCCCCACTGCAAGCCGTCTCGCAGGGTTTGCAAGATATGGAGCAGGTTAGTGGGCGCATGGAACGCATCGATGCCGGACAGCCGTTTCAGGTGATCGTGGACTTTGCCCATACGCCCAACGCGTTGGCAAACGTCATCCGCGCCGCGCGACGTATGGCCGAGGGCCGGATCATTGTCGTCTTTGGCAGCGCCGGAAAGCGCGACGTCAGTAAACGCCAGTTGATGGCCGAAATCGCCGCCGCCGAAGCCGATCTATATATCCTCACTGCTGAAGATCCGCGCACCGATCCGCTGGAAGAGATCCTGACAAGCATGGCCGGTGCCGCTGCTGCGGCCGGCGGCGTCGAAGGGCAGACATTCTGGCGCGTGTCCGATCGCGGCATAGCAATTCACTTCGCGCTTTCTTTGGCACGGGCGGAGGACATTGTCTTAATCTGCGGCAAAGGGCACGAACAATCGATGTGCTTTGGCGTCGTTGAGTATCCTTGGGACGATCGTGTGGCAGCGCGCAAGGCGCTGGAAGCGCTCGCTGCCGGGGAACCTATGGCCGACCTTGGCCTGCCAACATTTAAAGCGGGGTAAATGCGCCTTACTTTGCTGCCAGGTAGTCCGCCAGCGCATCTTGCCACGGCCGCAGGCGAATGCCGATAGCGGCAGCGGCGATATTCTTCAAAGCAGCGGCCAGCGGGGGAGATGAATCGCGTTTGTAATCTTCGGCCAGGATTGGGGTAATGGGAACATCGCCCAATCCGGAAAGACGCAGCGCCTCCTGGGCGAATTGCAGGCGCGAACAGGCTTCTTCATTCACCAAGTGATAGGTACCAAACTGCCCTGTCTGGATGAGCGCGCCAATCGCCTGCACCAGATCTTCAACGTATGTCGGATTGCCTATTTCGTCCGCGACCACACGCAGCCGATTATGCTGCTCGGCGGCGCGGAGTATGGCATGCACGAAGTTCCTTCCCCCTGGCGCATAGAGCCAGGCAGTGCGCACAATATAGTGGCGAGCGACAATGCCGCGAACATAAAACTCGGCGGCGACTTTTGAAACAGCATAAGGGTTGATTGGTTCGACCGGCATCCACTCCTCATAACCTTCAGGGCGGCGACCGGGAAAGACTTCGTTCGTGCTGATATGAACCATTTGCGCCCCGGACTCCAGGCAAGCCAGGGCTACATTCTGGGTACCTAATCCATTGACTCGATAGGCCAATTCAGGATCCCGCGCGCAGCCATCAACATTGGTGTAGGCGGCGCAATGAATAACGATATCCGGCACAAAGGCAGCAATTTCGTGAGCGATCGCGTGGTAGTCGGTGATATCAACCTCTGGAAGATCAACAAGCGCCAGCCTGTGCTGGGATAGGCTTGCTTGCAGGGCCGTGCCAAGCTGGCCCGCCGCGCCGGTAATAAGGATTTTCATTAACACCTCAATTGCAGTCCATCAGACAGGTAAGCATTATAACGTAGCAAGCTTTGTTTGATAACCGTAAGGCAAAGAGCTGCTCTTGACACCTTCAAAGCCACTGATGATACTTCTACATATGCGCTTTGATATTCTTACCTTGTTTCCCGAAATGTTTACGGGCTATTTCGACCATAGTATCCTTGGCCGCGCGCAGGAAGCGGGCAAAGTGACGTTCGCCCTGCATAATATTCGCGATTACGCCGCCGGTAAGCATCGCATTACCGATGAGCCGCCATATGGCGGTGGAGGCGGGATGGTGCTTAAGGCGGAACCTGTCTTCAGAGCGGCTGAGGCAATTGCGCAGCTTGGGGGTGGCGAGAACACGCCGCTGGTTCTGCTTACACCGCAGGGCCGGCGGTTTACACAGGAAGTCGCCAGAAAATGGTCGCTTTTGCCCCGGCTTATACTGCTGTGCGGCCGGTACGAGGGCATCGACGAACGCATTCGCGAGCATTTGGTCACGGAAGAGGTATCCATCGGAGACTACGTATTGACCGGCGGTGAGCTGGCGGCCATGGTCGTGGTGGACGCGGTAACGCGCCTGCTGCCCGGTGTACTCGGGGCGGAACAGGCGGCCGATACGGACAGCTACGCTTCCGGCATCCTAGAAGGACCACATTATACGCGACCGCCGGTCTTTCGTTCGTGGGCTGTCCCCGCGGTCTTGCAATCAGGGCATGCGGCGAACATCACCAGATGGCGTCGAGAGCAGGCACTGCGCCGCACTTGGCAGCGCCGTCCTGACTTGCTGCTCACCGCGCCTCTGGATGAGGCAGACAAGGCATTCCTGGCCACGCTCGCCCGAGAGGAAGCATCTATACAGCGGGCAGGTCGCGAGCCCGAATAGGAAGCGTTTTAAGATGGGGAGGAGGGGTTATGAATTACCGTGTGACGGCCATAACTATTAGCGCCCTGGCTGCGCTGGCGCTGCCGCTCAGTACACGCGGGCGGGCGGAAGGCCCTTCTACGCTTGCACCGGGTGAGAACAACAGTGTCCTCATTGATGCTGTCTATTACGACACTTATGAATACTTTGACGCCGGGGAAGCCGTTGCTTTGCGTAACACCGGCGATAGCCTGGTAGACATCAGCGGCTGGCGCCTGACGGATGGGAGCAGTTCATCGGCCGTACTGCCGCCTGGCACCATGCTCGCTGGCCATGGCGAGGTGTGGATCACAAATGATGCCGCCGCCTTTAGGCGCCAGTTTGGCACTGAACCCCAAGAGGTGGTCGAAACATGGCCAGGTTATGCTAATAATGGCGATGAAGTCCTGCTTTTTGACACCCAAGGCACGCTGGTAGACACGCTTGTCTACGAAGGAGGTGACACAACCACAACAGGCTGGCTAGGAGAAGCGATTTACCCTTACAGCTTGCGCGGTGTCTTTAGCCAGGAAGGGCAAGTATTATATAGGCGGCTGGACCAGCAGAGCGGCATGCCTGTGCCCGATACCAATCGGTCCGCCGATTGGGCCCAGGCGCGCAGCGACGCAGTGCTGGGGCGCAGAGTGCGTTATCCGGGATGGGAAGGTGAGAAATTCTTTTACCCTGCTATGGAACAGAATTCAGGCGGGCTGTCATTGGCCGTTGCCCCGGATAACGCTTATGCGGCCGTAAAAGCCGCCATTGACGATGCGCGCCATTCCATAGCGCTGGCTTCGCTCACGATTGAAAACCTTGCCCTCGGCGACGCTTTGACTGCGGCGGCGGTCCGCGGCGTGGATGTCGATCTGCTGCTGGAAGGAGGGCCGGTGGGCGGCATCAATGACCATGAAAGAGCCATCTGCCGCGACCTGGAGCAAGCCGGCGGCCGTTGTTGGTTCATGATCAGCGCTGCAGATGAAGATGTATATGACCGCTACCAATATATGCATGGCAAATACCTGATCATTGACAGCACAGTCGCGGTAGTGAGCAGCGAGAACTTTAGCCCCGCCAGTATGCCGTATGATGACAAAGAGGATGGAACCTGGGGCCGGCGCGGCATTGTGCTAATGACCGATGCGCCGGCTGTTGTGCGCCGTCTTGAAGACGTGTTTGACGACGATCTTGATCCTGCTCACCACCAGGACATCTTGCGCTGGCAATCGGATCATCCTACATACGGCTTACCGCAGGCAGGATACGTGCCCATACAGGCCAGCGGCGGGGTCACCTATACAGTGCGCTTTCCACACCCCGTTTCTTTTAAGGACGCCGGCTATTTCACATTACATCAGGCACCGGAAAATATGCTGCGCAACGTGGATGGTATCCTGGGCGTGATCGGGCGGGCAGGAGAAGGAGATACAGTGCTGGCGCAGCAGCTGCAGGAACGGCCGCATTGGGGTGCCGCAAACAGCGACCCATCTATGGATCCCAACGTGCGCCTCGAGGCCATGCTGGCCGCTGCCAGGCGCGGCGCGCGTGTGCGTTTTTTGCTCGACTCCTATTATGACGTGACGTCAAGTCCTGTGAGCAATGCGGCTACGTGCGCGCGGCTGGAAGCCATCGCGCAAGTTGAACAACTGCAGCTTGAATGCATCTCCACCAATCCGACTGGGATGGGTATTCACAATAAGATGATCTTGGTCCAAGTTGACGGGCAGGGCTATGTTCAGATCGGTAGTTGGAACGGCACAGAGCTCTCCAGCAAGGGCAACCGGGAGATCGCGCTCCTCGTCCAATCCAACGCGGCCTATGCCTATCTCGCTGACCTGTTTGAAAGGGATTGGCCGCATCTAGCGTACCTGCCGGTCATGGCGCAGAGATTTCGCGGCCCTTCAGACTACCTGCTAATCAGTGAAATTCTTTATGATTCACCGGGCGCCGATGATGCAGAATTCATTGAAATCGCCAATCCTACAAGCCTGCGAGTTTCATTGTCCGGCCTGTCAATTGGCGACGCGGTCTCGCCGGGGGATTATGAGGATGTGCGCCGCTTTCCGGAAAATGCCGTCCTTGAAGCCTATGGTGTTGTAGTCGTCGCTACGACGGCGACCGCATTTTTCGAGCAGTACGGCCTATGGCCTGATTATGAAGTTATAGATACGGAGCCACTGGTGGAAGACTTGATAGATGATCCGGACTGGGGCGACCGCGACACCTTTTTACGTCTGGGCAACCAGGGCGATGAAGTAATCCTGCGGGATGCCACCGATGCTGTCATCGATGTCGTCACCTACGGCAGCGGCAGCTTTGGTGAACAAACGCCATGTGAGCTTGTACAAGCCAGCAATCACAGTCTGGAGCGAATGCCCTATTGGTACGATACGGATGATTGTCCGGCCGACTTTCGCGAATGGCCTTTCCCCAGTCCAGGTAAGTTACCATAGGCCCGGGCAGCCAACAACAAAAGGCCCGCTGCCAGAAAGCAGCGGGCCAATTTTATTCGCTCAATGCGATTGCTAGTTACACTCGCGGAAGCTGATTAGTTAGTTGTCGCTACCAAAGATATCAGAGGCGTCATTGGCCGGATTAGACGCATCAGCACCACCGCCCCCTGCGCCTGTTGCAGCACGCGTTGTGATCAAACCTTCATATACAATAGCCGGAGCCTCGTAAGGCGCGCGCTCGGTCCCGTTATCTTTGCCTTCCTGCTTACTCACTTCTTTGTTGCTCATGTTACTTCTCCGATTGTGCCTACTCTAGCCGAGCCCGACCTTTCTCGCAATAATGTACCGCTCAGTTTCCCAACATTATGGTAACATCAGTCCTTATTATGTACGAAGATAGTCTTCAGGTCAAGCGCAATCCGTGAAGAACCGGGGAATTTATCTCAACATCAGCCTTCTAGATATCACATCCGCCGGCTAAACACGCAAACTCTTGGGCGGCAGTAGTGAGATCTTCTTCTTCATAGCGATAGATCTTGGAGAAATCAATGATCGGAAAATCCGCGTCGAGGCGGCGAAATTCCTCCTCGGTGATTTCCATATAGGGCATCTGATCATATTGGGCATCGTAAGCGGGCAGAAATGCCATGCCACCAATCTTGTCCTGGTGGACCCATATCCACTTGATGATATCGAGCACCTCTTCATCATTGTAAGTGATCGTAACGCTGGGATTGTGCTCGGTGTAATGGACCTTATTCTGCAGCCAGAAATCACACTGTTGTAAAGCCGTGCGTTCATTGCGCGTAACAGCATCATCCGGCGCTTTGACCGGGAAGTGTATGACCCATGTGGTGGCGTTGTCTGGCGTCTGGCCATTTTCAGGATTGATTGGCGCACCGGCGCCGCTGAAAACCTTCAATATGGGGGAATGCGCGGCGACGCGCACGTTGCGGACGTAATAGGGCGACCAACGTGCATGTAAACCAGAGGAGGAATTTAGCAGCTGTGAGGAATTGCCCGATGGCTTGACGCAAGAGCAGGCGGCAGACTGATTGATCCCCAAGAGCTGGGCATAGTGCTTATTTGTTTCTACGATAGATTGCCGCAGCTGCTCCTGAATAATTGGGTCCTGGGCGGCAGGGCTGTCCATCTGGCCGTTCAGGTCGACGCCTAGCAGGCGCTCTTCGGCGCAATTCTTGCGCCACTCATCGCGCAGACCGGGAAAATAAGTGGCCATGCTCTGAATGGTTCCGATAATTGTCGCCAGCTCCACTTTTTCTGTGAGTGTCTCCAGCGTGTCGTCAAAGCGGGCCACGGCACTGGTCAGGTTGCAGAATTGGTAGGGGCGAAGAATGATTTCGCCACAGGGATTGGTGCCAAAGACGGCCGCTTCGCGGCGCTCCGGTCGACTTTCAATCGCTGCTTTACGATTGAAGATCCCAGGTTCCCCGCGGCCAGACTCGACCATGTCGAGCACAAAGCGCGTAATTTCCGCCTGGGAGAGCTCGCGCTCGGGCCAGACGGCCGAGTTATTGGCATTCCAACGCTGGCTGTTATTGCGCCAGAAGTCGCCGTCCTTGCAGTGACGCATTTCCTTATCGTCATAATCAAAAAGCGAAATCATCGCCGTTCGGCGTACGCCGCCAGAAACGGCCGCATCGCCGACAGCACACATGATGTCATGTGCATCTATCGGGCGCAGGAAACTGCCCTGACGGCCGAGAATTCGCGTGCGCGCAAAGTCAAGCATTTTGCGCAGCGGCTCCGGTCCGGACGCCCGCCCGCCCTTAACCCGCAGCGGCGCGCCGGCCGGGCGGACCTGAGAATAGTCAAACGTAACGTCCCGGCCGCCGAACCAGGCTTCCAGACCGACGCGCACAGCCGCGGCCCATCCTTCCGACGAATCTTCTACGATGTGCAGCTGGGGTAGCTCACCGCTTTGGCGCAGAATGCGCGGGAACTGTTCCACATACTGGCTTTCTACCGAGAAGCCCACACCGCAGCCGCTCATAGAGATGATTAACGCTTCAACAAATGAGTCGATACTGTCAACCGGCATATAGGAGCAGTTATAAATGGCGATATTGTTGCGCCGCGCGGCCGGACCGGCCATCGCCAGGAGGCGCATGGACGGCATCACCTTCATCGTCAGGATGCCCTGGCGAATGCGCTCGTATGTCTCATTCGGCAGGCGGTAATCCGACAGCTCACGCAAGTACTCGACCGCGCGATCGACTGTCTCGATCCATGTCTCGCGACGGCCAAGATCATAGTTAAAGCGCGAATACTTATCATAGAATTGAAACTGCTGCAGCTGAGTAGGGAAGTAGGTTGCAGACTCCTCAAATGCTACGCGTACCTCTTCCGGAACCGGCCGTTGCACGCGCATCTTGGCGTGTTCAGCGCGATAGAGGATGTAATGTTTGGCAGCCTCATATTCTCCCGCCGCCTGTAAAACCATTTCGACGATATCTTGCACCCCTTCCACTGAAGGCAAATCATATTTGGCGGCGACTACGTTTACGACGCGGTTGGTAATCTCTTCCACAGGTGTAACTGGCGCATTTTCCAGGCTAGCGTAGCAGCGGCGCAGTGCCCCGGCAATTCGCTCAGAATCGAAAGGAACGATACGACCATCTCGCTTTACAATCTGTTCAGGCAGCCTGACCCGAAAGTAAATACTGTTCTCCTTGTACACATTCTCAGACGTTTTGCGGCTCGCGCCATTCTTCTCGGAAACGGTTTGTTTCGCGACATATTGGTCTGCCATGATGATGTGCTCCTTCTGAATCTTGGTGCTCTACCGCAAATCGGTGGTCAGTGAATAGTGATCCAGCAACTTTGCCACCAGAGCTGCTACAAACAAACAAAACTGCGCCTGCGACGGACCTGCCGTCCAGGCGCGAGACTATACTTAATTATTCTCCAAGCAGTTCGTCGATTTCGCCGCGAATGGAAGAGAGGTCACTTAGACCCAGGTAAACGATGGCGTAGCGGATATAGGCGACTTCGTCCAGTTCTTTGAGCTTTTTGATCGCCAGGTCGCCCACGAAACGGCTCTTAACCTCGGATCGTCCCAACTGCTGCAGCTCCGCTTCGATTTCGCCTGCAATCCGTTCCACCTGTGAGGCCGGGATCGGCCGCTTGGCGCAGGCAACCCATAAGCCGGAAATGAGCTTATCGCGCGAGAATTCCTCTCTGGTGCCGTCCCGCTTAATGACTACTGGTGTGGCCAGTATGGGCCGTTCATAGGAGCTGAAACGCTGCCCGCAGCCGTCACAAACTCGCCTTCTGCGCGTCCCACCACGCGTGTCGTGATTGGTATCAATAACCCGAGTCTTTTGATTTCCGCAATACGGGCACTTCATGCCTAGCGTCCTTCATTCTTCACTTTAAGAAATGTTCCCCAGGTATGCTGTCAGATGGGCTGAGGGGTCTGTAACCGCCATATATGGGCATTTGCCAACAACCTCCCCCATATCTGGCACTTCAGAGGGCAACATTATAGCATGCCTGAAAGGGCTGATCAACATGAAAACGGAACCTTTTACCTTAAAAAATACGGCCGGAAAATACAGATGCAAACAGAATCTTGTCTGGTCCTGTCCCTTCAGCAAGCGGGCCCCAAAAGGCCAGGGGGCACGGCCCAACCTGCCCCAACAGCACGCGGTGATTCTTCACAATCGGCACCCTGGGATGCACCGGGCGCGCAGTGAACCCGGTGCAACAAGGGGTACAGTTTCAAGTACAGACATTGCCAGGCAACGCCGATACGTTTTGCTATCTCTCGGCCTCGAACTGGCGGTTACGAGCATTCCGTGAGGGGTGCATGAATGTAGGCTCTGGTGTTGTTGGCGGCAACACGATTAGCGACGCTTCCGCAGAAATGCGGGTATATCCAGATCATTGATCCGGTAATCCGGCTGGGCAGGCCGGTTTGTCTCCGTGGGAGCGCGTTTGGCGGACACGCTCACGGATTCAGTCTCGCGAACAGGCGCCTGGCTGGGCATTTCGCTTGACGGCCGGGCAGCGGTGCGATTCAGGGGGCGCACGAGCGGCATACCATGCTCGAACCCGGTCGCAATGACCGTGATCCTGATCTCGTCACCCATGTTCTCGTCGATAACCGCGCCGAAGATGAGATTGACATCCGGATGCGCCGTCTCGCGAATGATTGAAGCCGCCTGGTTAATCTCATATAGACTGAGATCGGGGCCGCCGGTGACATTGAACAAGATGCCGCGAGCGCCATCTATCGTCACATCCAGCAGATGGCTGGACAGCGCCTGCTCCGCCGCTTCGCGAGCGCGATCATCACCGCTGCCATGGCCTACGGCCATCAACGCTGCACCACCTAGCGACATAATCGTTTTCACATCGGCGAAGTCAAGGTTAATGAGGCCGGGAACGGTGATCAATTCACTGATCCCCTGGATGCCCTGCCGCAGGACATCATCGGCCACGCGAAACGCTTCCTGTAATCCGGCTCGTTTATCGACGATCTTCAACAGCCGGTCATTATCACGGCGAAGAGAAGGAAAGCCCAGAGCTTCATCCGCTCGG
>JBJYWX010000072.1:0-4182 GCA_046259695.1 Promineifilaceae bacterium (SeqCode)
CGCATCGCTCAGAAACTTGAAAAACTGGGCGTCGAAACCGTCCGTGACCTGCTCTACTTCTTCCCCCGGCGTTATGATGACTACACCTTGATGAAGCCCATTAATCGCTTGCAAGTGGGTGAACAGGTAACAATTATCGGCACGATCTGGCAGACGCGCGCCAGACGACTGCAAGGCAACCGGACACTCATTCAAGCAGTGATCAGCGACGGCACAAGCTCGGTTCAGGCTTCCTGGTTTAACCAGCCCTGGCTGGCGAAGCAACTGCCGGCCGGTAAGCAGATTGTTGTCAGTGGCAAAGTGGAACAGTTCTTGGGGCGACCGGTATTTAACTCACCGCAGTGGGAACCTCTGGATTTGGACCCTTTGCGCACGCGGCGTATTGTCCCGGTCTATCCGCTTACGGACGGGCTTGCCGGCAGCCGCCTGCGCGAAATCATTAAAACGACCGTTTCCTACTGGAGCCCGCGCGTGCCCGATCCTCTGCCCGAAGCGATGCGCCGCCGCCTGCAGTTGTATTCGCTGCCACAGGCACTACAGCAAATTCATTTCCCAGACAGCCAGGAAGCGCTGCATAAAGCGCGGGAACGTCTCTCTTTCGATGAGTTGTTCTTGCTGCAGTTGGGCATGCAAAGCCAGCGTCACCAATGGCAGTCGCACGATGCCATTCGGATTCCCAGCGAAAATGAGCAGCTAGCCCGATTCTACGCGCTGCTTCCATTTAGCCCGACGGGCGCCCAGGAGCGTGTAATTGCCGAAATCCTGGCTGATATGGCCCAGGATGTACCCATGAATCGCCTGCTTCAAGGAGATGTCGGTGCTGGGAAAACGATGGTCGCGGCAGCGGCGATGATTGCCACGGCCGAAGCCGGGGCGCAGTCGGCCTTGATGGCGCCCACGGAAATACTGGCTGAGCAGCACTACCGGGGGCTGAGCGATTTATTAGCGCCGACCGGCTTTGAGATTGCTTTGCTGACCGGCAGCACACCGGCGTCGGAAAGGCAGGCGCTCTACGAAGGATTGGCCAAGGGTTCGATCAAACTCATCGTAGGCACGCATGCCCTCATCCAGGATGCTGTTGAGTTTCAGCGGTTGGGCCTGGCGGTTATTGACGAACAGCATCGCTTTGGCGTCGATCAGCGCGCCCGGCTGCGCGATAAGGGTAGTCACGAGAACGGCCAGATGCACCCGCATCTGCTGGTCATGTCAGCGACGCCGATTCCACGCACATTGGCCCTTTCCCTTTATGGTGATCTGAATCTTTCCAGCCTGGATGAAATGCCGCCTGGACGGCAGGAAATTAAGACACGCTGGCTGCGCGCCAGCGAACGCGAACGTGCCTTTCGTTTTATACGCACCCAGGTGGTAGAAGGCAGGCAGGCATATATTATCTTTCCCCTGGTTGAGGAATCGGACAACGTTGATGCGCGCGCCGCCGTTGATGAATACGAAGTACTGCGAAAAGACGTATTCCCGGACCTGAAGCTGGGGCTGATACACGGCCGTCTTAAATCAGCTGAAAAGGAGCAGGTCATGCGCGCTTTCTATGATGGCGAACTAGACATCTTGGTCGCAACTTCCGTCATTGAAGTGGGCGTCGATGTGCCTAACAGTACGGTCATGGTAATAGAAGGCGCCAACCGTTTCGGTCTTGCCCAGCTTCACCAGTTCCGCGGACGGGTCGGCCGTGGCCAGCACCAATCCTACTGCGTTCTGATTGCCGATGACAGCACGGAGGAGGCTGAACAGCGCCTCACGGCGCTTGAGACGACCAACGACGGATTCCTGCTGGCCGAAAAGGATCTGGAACTGCGTGGTCCCGGCGAATTCTTCGGCCGGCGCCAGAGCGGCCTTCCACCGCTGCAAATGGCCTCGCTGCTCGACCTGCCACTGCTTACCACTGCCCAGCGCGAGGCTGAAGCGCTCTTCGTCGCCGATCCTGAACTAGAGCAGCCTGAACATGTGCTGCTGCGTGAGCAGTTGGCCGAATTCTGGCGCGCAGCGGGAGATGCGAGCTAGACCGCGCCGGCAGGACCTCGAAACACCCGCGCTACCGGCCCATAGGAGTTGCCAATGATGAGACGCGCCGTATATCCTGGAACTTTTGATCCTGTTCATTATGGCCATCTTGATCTTATGGCGCGGGGCGCGGCCCTGTTTGATGAACTGGTCGTCGCGGTCTATGATCATGCCACGCCCACGAAATCTGTTCTTTTCTCGGTAGATGAACGTATTCAGATGATCAGAGAATCTCTAGGCCCACGCGACAATATCGTTGTCCAGCCATTCAGCGGCCTGTTGGTCGATTTCGCCCGCGAAATCAACGCCAAAATCATCATCCGCGGCCTGCGCGTCTTTTCTGATTTTGAATTTGAATTTCGCTCCGCACTGGCCAACAAGCGCCTGGCGCCTGAGATTGATACCATCAGTCTAATGACCAGCGAAGAGCATACCTTCCTTAGCGGTACGACCGTACGTGAAATAGCCGCTTTGGGTGGAGACGTAAGCAGCATGGTGCCCAAAAACGTTGCCACTGCCCTCTACGCGCAGTTTTATGGTGACAGTGAAAACGGATACCAACCACCCGCACCACTGCGTGATTAGAACAGATCGGCGTTAAGCTGATATAATTGACGGTATGCCTGTGTTTGTCGCGAGTATTTCAGTGCGAAATTGGTGAAGCGAGATGGATATACAACAATTGGTTGATCGTTTGGAACAGGTAATCAACGATAGTGCGCGCGTTCCTCTCAGCGCCTATTTAATGGTCAATGAAGACAAGATCTTTAACATTGTCGACCAGCTTCGCGTAACCGTTCCCGATGAAATAAAGCGCGCCAACCGCATCGAAAGTGAGAAAGAACGCATTCTTGCCCAGGCGCATGAAGAAGCGGAACGCATTC
This sequence comes from Promineifilaceae bacterium (SeqCode), assembly GCA_046259695.1. Taxonomy (GTDB): domain Bacteria; phylum Chloroflexota; class Anaerolineae; order Promineifilales; family Promineifilaceae; genus JAACFF01. The sequence continues at coordinate 2,904 of JBJYWX010000072.1, forward strand.
GCGAACTTGCCAAACAAGAGGCGGCGGAGCTTGTGAAACGGGAAGTGATCACCAGCTCAGCGCAGCAGCGCGCCGATCATATTCTGGAGCGGGCGCGCCGAGACGCGCAGGGCTTGCGGGTTGAGGCTGATGCTTATGTGGTCGACGCGTTGAACCGCCTGGAAGAAGATTTGCTGCGCTCGCTGGCCGTGGTGCGAAATGGTTTGCAGTCAATACAGGCCGATCACGAACAAGAGCAAATCGAAGAGAAGATTGACGAAACGGTAGACGCTTAGCCTTCAGTGCTGCCTTTACCCGAGAATCCATCTGCCCGGCCCTCAGGCCGGGTTTAGTTTTGCCAGACCATTGCTCAAGATAATTTCATCGCGCTCTACCACGCGGCTCTGGAAGAAAATGTCTGTTTCCGATTCCTGCCACATTTCAGTTTGAATTGTCTCGCCGGGGAAAATATGGTGCGAGAAGCGTGCCTTAAAGCTGAACAGGCGGGTGGGGTCATTCGCAGCGAATGTTTCCAGCACGGCGCGCGCGGCGAAGCCATACGTACAGAGGCCGTGCAGGATCGGCCGTTCGAATCCCAGCATAGGGGCCAAGCGTGCGTCGGCATGCAGCGGGTTCAAATCGCCGGAAGCAAGCCGGAAAAGCAGGGCCTGGTTGGCACGCGTCGCGTCGCTCACCAAAACATCAGCGCTCCGCAGCGGAGGGCTGTCCGTTTTGCTGGAAGGTCCGCGCTCACCGCCAAAACCGCCACGCCCGCGTATGAAGAACGAGGCCCGATTGATAGCGATAGTTTTCCCCGCCTGATCTTTGCTCTTTATCTCTATGACAAGCAAGGCGCCGCTGCCTTTATCGTAGACATGGCTAATACGCGCCTGGCTGAGAATGTCGGCAGATGGCGGCAGGGGAGCCGGCAGTTCGAGGTAATGCTCGCCATAGAGAATATCCAGCAGGTTCAGCCTTTGGTCCGGTATATCGCCAATTTGGCCGATCATGGCCACAGGGAATGTAGATGCGAAGGTAGGGAACGTACTAAAGCCGGCACCATTTAATTCGTAAGTGAACTGCAGTTCAGCCGTATCAAGGGGGTCAGCTGAGGCGCCGATAGCCAGGGCATAAAACGCGGCTTCTTTTTCCGCATAGCTGCTTGCCACAGGGCGGAATACATGGCCCACTGTTTGCGCCAGGTCTGGTGACGCTTGCTGCGTGTTCATGGATATTACTCCTTCGGCTTTAGCTTGGGGTTATTGGCGTGACGCGCGGCATCACGCTTTGTTTTCTTGGC
>JBJYWX010000073.1:0-5220 GCA_046259695.1 Promineifilaceae bacterium (SeqCode)
GCCCAATAAGCGATTATGTGCTCAACTCGGCGGCGCCTCCTGGTGTGTTTGTAGTGGCCACGCATGAAGACAATCTGGGCAAGAAGCTTGCAACGTACAAAATGGGTGATGGACCATATTATCTCCTTCACAGGCCCTATCACCTCTGCTTCTTCGAAATACCAAAGACTATCTTCCGCGTGCTAGAGGGTAGACAGCCCTTGCTGGACAATTCTCCTGCACCGCGTACCAGCGTAGCGGCGGTAGCGAAGCGTTCGCTATCGGCCGATAACGTTATTAAGCGCGGAATCGGCAGTTTTGATGTTAGGGGTGAGGCCGTGACTATTGTGGAGCAACCAGACCACGTCCCGATCGGCCTGCTAGATTGCGCTTTCCTGAAACATGATATTGAGCCTGGGCAGCGGATAACCTTTGCCGATGTTGATCTGCCGGATAGTCTGGCGTTGACTATCTGGAGGGAGATTCATCAGCGGGTCGGGCAAGCCGTCTAGTTTCTAATGATGGGCGGACGTTGGCCTCGTTTACGGACTGCAAATCTCATTGGCCAGCTCTGAAGAAAACCTTATAGGCGCTTGACTGAATGCGGCTGTTCGTTATAATCGTGATTTTGTGGCCTCCTCAGGTGGAGGCCGCTAAGTAAATATTGTTCTGCTTCACAAGGGTGGTCAAGAGCGCCCGTGTAGCGCTAGCAGCAGATTATGCTGTCTGGCCCAAGTGTTTAGGTGGACTTATAGAGGAAATTATCATGGGTGCTGTTCCGAAACGAAGAATATCAAAGGCTCGTCGTGGCCGCCGTCGCACGCACCAGTCGCTAAGCGCCATTCATTTGGTTAGCTGTCCCGAGTGCGGTGAGATGCGCCGCCCACATCATATGTGCCCCAACTGCGGCACGTACCGCGGGCGCAAGATTCTTCCCGGCTATATAGACGATGTTGATTGATTGAGCTTGCTAAATAACTAAAAGGGGCCGTTCCAGACGGCCCTTTTTTGTTGTGGGTAGATTGAATTGACCACAGCTTATCTATTTCCGGGCCAGGGATCACAATACGTAGGAATGGGGCGTAGTGCCTATGACCAAAGCGAGGCGGCCCGCGCGTTATATGCAGAAGCGGACAACCTCTTGGGCAAAAAACTCTCCGACCTGATCTTTGAGGGCCCAGAAGAAAAATTGACCGAGACAGCGTACCAGCAGCCGGCGTTATTTGTGGCTAGTATGGCCAACTGGGCTTTTATGAACGGCGGTGAGTGGCCGGAGGCTGACTTCATGGCCGGGCACAGTTTGGGCGAATTCTCAGCGCTGGCGGCCGCCGGAAGTATCAGCTTTGCCGACGGCTTACGGCTCGTACAACGTCGCGGCGAGCTGATGCGCGAAGCAGGCGAGGTGGCACCTGGGGCGATGGCCGCAATTTTGGCTTTGCCCCGTGAAGACATTGAGCGACTTTGCAGGCGCGTGATTACGGAAACGGGGCGGCTGGTCGCCGTTGCCAACGACAATTGCCCAGGACAGCTCGTCATTTCCGGAGACGAAAGCGCTCTGCAGCGAGCGATGGACCTCGCGCAAGAAGCTGGTGCGCGCAAGGTGGTTCGCCTGCCGATCACGATCGCGGCGCACACAGCATTGATGGGCAGCGTAGCGGAGGAGTTCGCGCAAGCCGTGGACAACACGCCGATAAAGCCGCCCCGCCTTCCGGTGATTGGTAACGTCTCCGCGCTGCCGCTGCTCACGGCTCAGGCGATTCGCGATGAGCTTAAAGCACAGCTCATTTCGCCCGTAGCCTGGACGGCCTCCATACAATATCTAGCCGATCAAGGCGTCGATACCTTCGTCGAGGTTGGCCCTAATAATGTGCTATTGGGTCTGGTCAAACGCATAGACCGGCGCGCCGTGCGTACGGCATTTGACAATGGCCCGGACAATTAAGCCGCGCGAGCAGGCGCGGCCTTGGGACAAAGGATACATTATGTCGCTGGAAGGGAAGATCGCGCTGGTAACCGGCGCCTCTCGCGGTATCGGCCGCGCTATTGCCGAAGAGTTGGCCGCCCAAGGTGCGACCGTGGTGGTTAATTACCGGGCCAACGCCGCTGCCGCCGAAGAAGCGCTGGCCGCTATTGCTGAGCAAGGTGGGGAAGCACGGGCGATACAGGCTGATGTGAGTGATTTTGCCGCCGCTCAAGGCCTCATCAAGGCAGTGTTGGATGCCTATGGCCAGCTTGATATCCTGGTCAATAATGCCGGGACCACGGAGGATACGCTGCTGCTAATGATGAAGGAGGAGCAGTGGGACCACGTGATTGATACCAATTTGAAGAGCGTCTTCAACTGCTGTAAGGCGGCGGCACGGCCGATGGTGCGGCGCAAACAGGGCGGGCGCATGATCAATATCTCGTCCGTCTCCGGCGTGATGGGCCAGGCCGGACAGGCCAACTACGCCGCTTCAAAAGCTGGTATAATTGGCTTCACTAAATCATTGGCGAAAGAGCTGGGTTCGCGTAATATCACTGTGAATGCAGTGGCACCCGGCTTTGTATTGACCGATCTGACCGCTGATTTGCCCGATGATCTCGTCGAACAGTCGCTGGCCTATATCCCCTTGGGGCGATGGGGCGAAGCGACGGAGATCGCAAAGGTTGTCGCCTTCTTGGCGTCAGACGGCGCTTCCTATATAACTGGACAGGTGATTGCTGTAGATGGTGGCATCGCCACCTGATGGAGAGGCAATGGAAGAGCAACGAGAGAGTTTGGGCCGGATTGAAGTTGCGCCGGAGGTGCTGGCAACGATCGCCCATTTCGCCATAATGCGTGTGGACGGCGTCTCGCGCATGGCGCCCATCCCCTCGCAAATCGCCAATACGTTTCGCCGGGCAACACGCCAGAACGGAATTGTGCTCGATGTTGTAGATAATCGGGTAAGATTCAATATCTACGTTATAATGGAACCGCAGGTTAATGTCCTGGAAGCCAGCCGCAAAATGCAGGCGGCCGTAACCGAGGCCATTAACACATTGGTCGGCATACCGGTCGATACGGTTAACATACATGTTGAAGACGTTGTATATGAGCGGCAGCAAGTAGCATGAGAAGCGTGCGATGAAAGCAAGGCGACGAGCCCGCCGTGTGACCCTGGAGGTCCTTTACGAATATGATATCGCGCAGCATCCCCCTGGGGAGATATTGCAGCGCCGGCTTGAGGCCAATAGTATCGACAGCTCTGGCGCGCAGTTTGCCTCGCAGCTTGTGCAGGGCGTCTTGCAGAATATGGAAGGCATGGATGTTCTCATCGCCCGCTATGCGCCGGAATGGCCGCTCGACCAGATGGCGGTAATCGACCGTAATATCTTGCGCATCGCCATCTACGAATTTATCGCCTCCGACGAAACGCCCGTCAAGGTCGCGATCAATGAAGCCGTGGAACTGGCCAAGACATATGGCTCCGACAGCGCGCCGCGCTTTATTAACGGCGTGTTGGGCACACTGGCCGAACAAATCCCCGAACTCCACAGCGAGCTTCAGACTCACCAAGAAGAATTGGTTTTTGCGGGCGAATAACCCCTCCCACCTCCTTCCAAAATAAACTCATACCGCGCACCGCGGGCCAGAACAGGGCCAGCGGGCCCTGCGCGGGCCGGGCCTTAGCAATTCGTTGACAAGCTAGCGCACATTCTGCTAAAATTCGTCATACAACCATACGACCCTACGACCTTACCACTTTGGTAATTTATGACGATGCTCAAGCGCAGCCCCTCGCTCACAGAACAGGCGAAAGCACACATCAAGGAGTTGATCCTGGATGGGCAGTTCGTCGACGGCCGTATTCCTTCGGAGTCCGATCTGGCCGGTGAACTGGGCGTCAGCCGCACAACCATCCGCGACGCACTCAGCCGCCTTGAGATCGAGGGTACTGTCTTTCGCAAACAGGGCGCTGGTACCTTTGTCAACGAGCCTGGCCTGCAGATCAAATCGCGCCTGGATGAAATCTGGTCCTATGAGGCTGTACTGCTTGCGCACGGCTACACGCCAAACGTTTCTATCCTCAATGTGGGCAGAGAAGCGGCCAACGAGCAGGTGCGCCAGGCGCTTGGACTGCGCCCGGACGATCAGGTGACCGTGCTGCGCAAACTGTTCTCCGAAGACACCGAGCCTGTCATTTTCACTGAAAACCACATCCCGTATGTCTTTGTACCGGCTGAATTGGAGGACGGTGACATGCTGCTGCCCATTTACGATTTCCTGGCCAGCTGCTGTCACCAACCCCTCAGCTACTATCTATCGGAGTTGGTGCCATTGGTTGCCAAAGAGGAATTGGCGGAGCTGCTGCATGTATTACCCGGTACCGCTTTACTTTCATTCGAAGAGACTGGTTATAACGTTGACAATGAGCCCATACTCTGGGCGCGATCCGTTTTTCGCGACGATCTCCTGCGCTTGCGTATGATCCGTCGCACGACTTAATTCACACTCTTAAGGAGAGGATCATGAAAAGTTTTATTGGTCGAGATATATTGTCCCTGAAAGATTTTGAACGGAATGATTTCTTTCGTGTCTTTGAGGCTGCAGAATTTCTGGAGCCGATTGCCCGCAACCGCCGCAACAGCGATTTGCTGCGCGATAAGACGCTGGTCACCGCCTTCTATCAGCCCTCGACGCGGACGCGCCTGGCGCATGAAGCGGGTATGATCCGCCTGGGTGGGCAGGTAACTGGTTTTGCCGATGCCAAGATGACACGCGCCGGCGATTTTTACCAGGAATCAATCAAGGACACGGTCAAGATGCTGGAGTATTATGGCGATGTCATCGCCATGCGCCATTTCCAGCAGGGTGCGCCCCATGAAGCGGCCAAGTACGCCTCCGTACCGGTCATCAACGCCGGTGATGGCTGGGGCGAGCACCCCACTCAGATTCTGACCGATCTATATACCGTTTACCGCGAAAGAGGACGCATTGATGGGCTGCGCTGGATGGCCGTTGGCGACATGCGCATGCGTACCATGCATTCTCTGGGCTATGCGCTGACCCAGTTCGACTGCCCGATCACCTTCGTCTCTCCCCCGGACATGTCGCTTCCGGAAGAGTATAAGGCGGACTTTGCCAATTACAATCTGGACTTTAAGGAAGCAGGCCATGTGCAAGAGGCGATCGCCGGCGCGGATGTCATCCTCGTTGAGCCCGTCGTTCAGCCCGACTATACCAAGGCGCGCGACGAGCGGAAGGGTGAGGTTGGT
>JBJYWX010000074.1:0-3766 GCA_046259695.1 Promineifilaceae bacterium (SeqCode)
GTAATTGGACATACCTGCTGTATCGATTCCGGCTTGCTGGAACATATCTATCCAAGGTTTAATGGCGGCTCCTGCTTGAGTGGGGGCAAGGCCAAGCCCGCGGTCACTGCGCTCAACCACTAGGTGCAGTGGCGACCGCTTGCTTACCGGTGTCGTAAGTGAACCGGCAACGACCCGTTTAGCGCCGAATTGATCGACAAAAGGCTCTTCAATGCCGATACCGTTCTGAACGGTGAGGAAGGTCTCCCCGACCCCATCATGCGCGGCCAGCTCCATAAGTGCCGCTGGCAGATCATAGGACTTGAGACCCATAAGAATCAGGTCGAAGCGACTGCCTAATCTCATGGCATCGGCCAACGAGCCAACGGCCGCCGGTCGGACATGAATTTGCTCTCCCGCTTCGTCAACAATGATGCCTTCTTGATTGATCGCATCAACCATGTCCAGCCGATCCAACATGACGACTTCGTGCCCGCTGTGGAGCAGGCGCGCGCCCAGGTAACCTCCGATCGCGCCGGCTCCGTAGACTAGAATGCGCATCATATGTTATCTACTCGGCTTGAGCGGAACATGGCTTAGGTATCAAGATGCGCGCCCGAAAATTGGGGACGGCCGTTCAAGAAAGTTGCTGCGTCCAGCGGAAGCTTGCCTGCTAATTGCAGTTCCTCTAGCTGCAAGAGTCCATCGCCTGTTTGAACCAGCAGCGCCTCATGATTGGCCACCCTGACAGTTCCAGGCAACGTATCGAAGCTGCGGTTCGCCAACGGTCGGGCCTGAAGGATTTTCAGTAGCTGCCCGTCCCAATAAGTGAAGGCGCCCGGCCAAGGCGTCATGGCCCGGATCTGGCGGTCGATAGCGGCTGCACTGCCCTGCCAGGCGATCCGGCCCGCCTCCTTCTTGATCATGGGGGCATAAGTTGCCTGGTCATCATCCTGGGGACGAGCCGTTATCCGACCAGAAAGAATGCTGTCCAAATGTGCCTTCACCATCTCTGCACCCAATTGGGCAAGGCGATCATGCAGTGTCGCGCTCGTTTCCGTTTCACCGATCGGTATCGCTTCCTGGACGTACATCGGGCCGGTATCCAGGCCTTCATCCATTTGCATCAGAGTGATGCCGCTCTGCGCATCACCGGCCAGAATGGCATGGTGAATGGGCGAAGCGCCGCGCCAACGCGGCAGCAGCGAGGCATGGACATTAATGCAGCCGTGAGGCGGTAGGTCAAGCACGTGCGGGCGCAGGATTTGCCCAAAGGCGGCGACGACAACAACGTCGGGCTGCCAGGCCCGGAGGGGTTCGGCGGCTTCTTCGCTGCGCAGCGAGCGCGGCTGGTAAACAGGGATACCGGCTTCCTCCGCGATGCGCTTGACCGGCGACCGTTGCAGCTTACGGCCGCGCCCGGCCGGGCGATCCGGCTGGGTAACAACGCCCACTACATCTTGGCTCTCGATTAAGGCGCGCAAGCTGGGAACGGCAAAATCAGGGGTGCCCATGAAGATGACTCTGCTCATGGGCGGCATTCTAGCACGCGCCTTTGGTCGTTCCAAATAGCGGCCCTCGACCGACAGGCGGCACAAAAAAAGGCATGCCCCGCCAGGGCATGCCTCGTATTTGTCTGATCGCTCTTGACGCAACAGTTATGCTTTTGCCGGACCTTCATCCAGATCGTCGTCCGGCAGCGTATCCAGCACGCTTGCGATCTTCACCGCGTCTTCTACCACAACTTCGCCGCCATCCTGTGGCGGGTATGGTTTGCGGCCAAACTGTGTCAGCGCCACCGCGCCCAAACCAATGGCGCTAATGATACTGACCAAGATACCTTCACCCCAGACAAAAGGCAGCATGCCGAACAGTCCAAGGGCAAACGTCAGGATCATTGTGCCCAGCGCCGCTTTGGTAGCCAGGCTGCGCTTCGAGTTTCTAAGTAGCTTCTCGCCCAACCAAGTACCGATAGCGATCCAGCCAAAGACGCCGCCTGCGACAAGAGCCAGCAGCATCAAGAGCACAATCGGAAAACCGAGCAGGCCGATACAAATGATGACCAGCACGGCCGATATTACCGCCAGGATGGCCGCCAAAACCGGCACGGCAATAGCAGTCAACACGCCCACTGCGCCGCTGGCGAAAGGTTTGCTGCGAGCCGTCGTTTTCACTTCCTGCAGATGTTTCGGGAAAAGTGCGCCAGCTGCGTAGGCCAGAAAGCCCATCAACAACGTGCTACTCAGTACTCCGGCAAAATCGATCCCTGCGTTCGAGTGAGACGCCTGGCTCGATGGTTCCGCTACGCTTGGCGCATCGGGAATGGCCGGAATATCGGGCACATCGGGTATGGCCGGAATAGATGGAGTGTCTGGCACGGCTTTAGGACCGGCCACCACAGGCGGAATGCCTTGTACCAGGCCGGAAATGACGCTGCCCTCAATGTTAGTGCATTGCAGACCACCAGCCGATTCCCCAGCCACGTCGCCGTTCAGGAGCACACAGTCTCCACTGATTAACGCCGCATCTTCCACTTCCAAATCGCCATTAAAGATCACCAGGTCACCGTTAATCGTGCCAGCGCTAAACACATCCCCGTTGAACACCACTACGTCGCCATTGACTACCGCGCCCTGTTCGATATTCAGATCGCCGTCAAAAACAATCACATCATTATTAACGGTTTCATTCTCGCCGACGGTCGTATCAAATGGCGGCGCGGCTAGCGCCGTACCGGCAGGCACGGCCAACAGCAGCAAAATTAAGATGAATAATGTAACTCGTTTCATTCTTCTACAATTTCCTTTTTCGGAACCTGAACCCTAGAATGGTCGATTTTCAGGTTTCCTAAATGGCTCAATAAGCTGGCAACCGTTATAAGCTGCCGGTTGCCACCAGTCGCCTATATACACCGCCCCAAAGAAATACAATGCCGGCCAAAACTAACATCCAGCCCACATATACCGGCTGCTGGATCAAGACTTCACCGGCACCATTGACTAACGCCGCGAGCACTATTCCTCCAGTACGATACGTCGTTGCCAGCGATGCAAAAATACTCTCAACTAAAGCCGGCTGGCTCAAAACAGGCATCAGCCTCACGGCCAGCAAGGCCAGCACTACCAGCGGCACGATCCCGCCCATAAGGGCTGCGCCATAAAGAGCGCCCATCGCCCATATGCGCATGCGGCGGTTGGGTAAGCGAGCCAACGTCCTCTCTACGAAGTCGGCGGCCGGGCTCAACGCCGGCGTTTTCCGGAACAGCGCATCGATAGCTAACAGAGCCTGCCATTCTCGGCTGCAGTCCGGACATGCGCGAAGGTGAATCTCCAGATCGCGCGCTTCGGCGCCCGAAGCCTCACCGTCGAGCATGTCCATCATCAGTGCAAATGCATCATCATGGTCCATTGCTACCTCCATTCAATCTCCTACTCATTTCATCTCAGGCGGCTTCCGTTTCCAGCGCGGGAACGATGCCTCGCTCCATACTAACCTCGGCCAATTGCCGGCGCGCACGAAACAGCCGCGATTTGATAGCGCTTACCGTGGTGTCCATCATTTCGGCGATCTCCTCGTAGGAAAGCTCGTACCAGTAGCGCAGCACCACCGCCTGGCGATACTCCGGCTGTAATTCCTCTAGTAACGATTGCACCAGCGCCTGTTGTTCGCTCATAACGGCCTGAGCCTCCGGCCCCTTGGCGCCGTCACTGTGCAGTGCCGGGTGTGGGGGAAGCGGCTCATCGATAGATAGGAGCAGCGCACGGCGTTTACGGATCTGGTCGATACA
>JBJYWX010000075.1:0-3888 GCA_046259695.1 Promineifilaceae bacterium (SeqCode)
GCCGAGCGCGCTGGGCTGCAGCTTTCCCTGCAGTTGCCAAAACACCTCCCCCACCTGGATTAAGTAACGGAGCCGGCCGTTTTTCGTGTGGCCCAAGAAGCGACAAATAACGTCGTTCAGCTCAGCGCCATCTACAGAAGGCGTGTAACAGCCAACAGTCTTGTTTTTGCCCCGACATATCAAGCCAGATTATCTATCAAACCTCCTCCAGCAGTTCGGCCGGTACTTTAATGATTGTCAGGTTGCCCTCTCGTTCCAGTTCAGTCACGAAGTCATCGAATTCATCACTCTTGAAGACATTCCTACCGGGACTGCGCGTCGGCCGGCCTATGACCATTATCTCGGCGTGGGTCTCGTTCACATAACGAACCAATTCATCGCGTATGTTGCCCTCGGGCAAGACATAGTCCACCCATTCAACACCGCGCCGAGTGGCGCGGTCAGTCAGGATCAACATGGTAAATGTGGCCATTTCATTAAGTTCTCGATAGACAACGCTTAATGGGCCGATGATGGCGTATTCCAAAAACTCGGCGTCTAGGATATGGAGAAAGGTCAGTCTGGCCTTTCGCTCCAGCGCTAGATTGATGGCCTTGCTCACCGTCTCTCTGCTTTCCGGCCCGCCGCGGACCGCGCAAACGATGTGCCGGAGGTTTTTTTCAGTCATAGTGAACTCCTACGCCATCAATTTGGCAGCACGAGAAAACGGAACAGCAGCCAGATCGTTGCCAGCCCGACAGTAATTAATAGAGCAAGAAAGCCCTTGCGGAAGAAGTAAGCGTACGTGATTGGGAATCCCGCACGATCGGCAATCCCCGCTGTTACCATATTGGCTGAAGCCCCAATCAGCGAACCATTGCCGCCCATGGCCGAGCCAACTGATAAGCAAAAGAACAAAGCCTTGTTACTTGCGCCGGGGATGGTCGCCGTTAGATAGGCCACTACCGGCAGCATGGCCGCTGTAAAAGGGATATTGGCGATCACGGTGGAAAGGATCGCGCTCAGCCAGATCACGGCCAGCATGGCCAGCAGCAGATTGTTGCCCACAGCTTGACCAATGATCTCGGCGATGTAAGCAATCAATCCAACCTCCTGAACAGCACCTACGATGACAAAAAGGGCGATGAAAAAAACCAATGTGGTCCAGTCTACGGCCTCAATCATCTCGTCGATGTTTGGCCGGATCCAGATGAGCAGGGCTGTCGCGCCAATGATCGCCGTCACGGCCGGAATAAGGTGGATATGTTCGCCAAAAACAAAGAGGAGCAGCATGCCCGCTCCAACCCAGGCCGCTTTACGGAGGTGATCCGGCTCTGTGATCCGCGCGCGTTCCGCAAGTCTCTCTTCCATTACTTCCGAAGTACCGTGGCTGCTGGCCTCCAGATCCTTCCGGTACACCAGCAAACAGTAAACAATCAGTCCAAGGAGGGCCAGCAGAACGCCTGGCGTCAGGTTAATGAGGAAGTCTGTGAAGGTAATATGGGCAAAAGATCCGATCAGGATATTCGTCGGCGTGCCGATCAGGGTGCTTATCCCAACTACATTGGAGGCAAATACCTCTGGCATGATCAAAGTCAATGGATTGATACCCAACGCCAGAGCGATCTGAACGCTAATCGGTGTCATCAAGAGCATGGTGGTCACATTGTCCAGAAAAGCCGAGGCGATGCCCGTGATAAGCATCAGTATGACCACCAGCAGCCAGGTCTTGCCTCCTGAAACGCGGTAAGCCATGAAGGCCATCCATTGGAAAATACCGGTTCGTTCAACCACCGCGATGACCATCATCATACCCATGATCAAAAAGATCACGTTCCAGTCTACGTAGTCGAGCGCCCCTTGAAATAGGAAGATGAACAGGCCATCGTTGATAGGTTCGCCAAGGTAGCTAACTGCAAGAATGATGGCCATGCCCAACAAGGCAGCTAAAGTGTTATGGAGGGTGCCCGTGGCGATGAGCACTAGAATCCCGGCAAATACAAGGGTAGCAACCCAGAACGCAGGTGTGATTTTGCGCTCAAGGACCACCTCGGAGACGCCCACGGGTTGCCCGAGACGTAAAGTCTGGATCGCCTCCTCTCCCAGCTCGACATCCGCTTCGTGGAAGTGCGGCCGTTCGATGTGCATGATGACTTTATCGGGAATGGACACATCCAAGTTCATCGCGTAGCGGCCGTTTGGCTGGGTGATGCCTTCGGCAAGAAGCTCACTCGTTGTCCCGTCGAAAAGCGTGACCAGCGCGTTCTTCACCGGCAGGTCCTGCCGGTCGACGACCGTGCCGGTTACCAGAAAGACCATTTCTGAGCCGTCGCCCGGCTCCGCACCTTGGGCCAGGGCGAGCTTGCCGGATAAGAATATCATCAGGGCTACAAGAATAAGACCGCCCTTAGCAATATTGAGGCGGGACCGGCCGCTCATTCTTCGTCTTCCCCCAGCAAAATAACCTTAGCGCCGGATTGCTTCTCCACCAGCTCTACAAACATTCTTAACCGGGCAGCGGTAAAGACGTTTGCCTCTTCTTCATCCAACTGTGGCCGGCCCAGTACAAGATAATCCGCGCTCACTTCCTGGCAAAATTTGACAATTTCCTCGCCGACGCTGCCGTGTCTCACCAGGATTTCGGCCGTCACTCCCTGATCAGCCGCCCTCCTCTGGGCGGCCAGCAGGATGAACTCCCCCATTAACTCCATCTCCTGATTGATAGTATACGTTCGCGTGCTTAATGCGTGAGCCAGGAAATCGAGATTGACGATATAAAGAAAATAGAGGGTCAGGCCTGTTTTCCCGGCAAGGGCAATGGCTTTGTCGATGGTCGGCTGGCTGTGGGGTCCCCCACGGATGGCACATACTACTCCAGACATGATAACCCACCCTTGTTACAGAGAGATCTATCTCCCGATAACTGATCCAACCAGTTTGTTTAGGAAGGGCAACCGTCTCTGTACCAGTGCTTAACTCAATTATATAAGTAAAGGATCCGAAAGGTAAATTGGCTGGAAGAGCTTGCAGTCACGGTGCTAGCCAGTCGTTACGAGGCGCAAGGCGCGAAGGAAGTGCGCTAGGATGCGCTCTTCCTTCAGGCATGCATATCCTTATTACTGTAGTTACAGACGCGTCCCCGGACGCGGCGCTCGCGGTCTGTGGGCCGTTGTCCCCGTGCGCGGAAATGTTAAGGCCGCGCATCCAGTAGAATTCGCTTTTCCATAGGTCTTCCAGATGTGGATCGTAGAACCCCAGGCACAGGAAAAAGAAAAGGACCCCTTGTTCTCAGGGGTCCTTGTATGCTAGTTCGCATCTGCAGGGGCTAAATATGAACTAAGAGAATAAAACAGTCATGAATATGCCTGTGGTGTTGAAGTTTCTGCCGTGAGTGTTCCTTCACCATCATACTGGTAAGTTCACCTCGTCATAGCAGCAAAACAACGCGAGGCTTGACCAGTTGGTCTGCAACCTGCAGGGTAGTCAACGCTCTATCGACTCAAATAAGGTTTCTTACTCTGTCTTGCCGCGAGTAACCACGTCGAAGATGACAGCAGACGCGAGTACAAAGGCACGGACGATATATTGATAGGAGATATCGACGCCCATCAGGTTCATGCCATTAGTCAGTGAGGACATCACCAATGCGCCTATGAGCGAACCTATGACGGTGCCGACACCACCACCGGCGGAGACACCACCGACAAAGGAAGCGGCGATGGCATCTAGTTCAAACAAAGTTCCGGCGGTTGTCGTCGCTGACTGCAATCGAGCGGCAAATAAGATCCCAGCCAAGGCGGAAAGCATACCCATAGATCCAAAAACGGCTTGAGTAATGCGCTTGACGCTGATACCACTCAATTCGGCCGCTTCAGGATTGCCGCCAACCGCGTAAATATGACGGCCGAG
>JBJYWX010000076.1:0-23301 GCA_046259695.1 Promineifilaceae bacterium (SeqCode)
GCACATCTGGTGCCAGCCGGCTGAACTCATCCACACTGGCCAGGGCATTGGCAAATTCGGGGAAAGCGATACGTGTATGGGTGGTGTAATGTTGTTCTCCGCCCATTGTCGTGCCCAGGATCACAGCGGTGTTTTCGGTGTCAAGCGGCCGTTCCGGGTAGCCGAAATCGGCCAGCGCCTCGGCGGCGATCGTTACCGCCCATTGCTGCCCTTCATCCATTGCCGCCGCGACCTTGGGGGGTATGCGAAAACGTCTCCAGTCGTATTCGAACCCTCGCACCCAGCCGCCAATCTTAGTATAGGTCTTGTCCGCTGCACTGGGATCCGGGTCGTAATAATCCTCGACGCTCCAGCGTTCAGGCGGCACGTCAGTAATGCTATAACGCTTGCCAACAATGTTTTCCCAAAACGCAGACGCGTTCAAAGCGTCCGGGAGAATGGCTCCTAGCCCCACGATTGCTACCGCTCTATCTTCTGACGATTGCATCGCTGTACTCCTTTCTGTGGCAGTAACCAGGACCTGACGGCCTGACTGAAGTCGTTGTCGGCCGCCAAAGGGCGGCGCGGCAACTAGCGGAATGCTTCATTCAAGCGGTCACGGGCATAATTCATGTCCTCGATAAGTCCCGCTTGCGAGGCGTATATGGCGGAAAGGTTCAACTTGTTTGCTAACTCGGGATCGCTTTGTCCAGCGCCAATTGTCCAGCGCAAACCGTCGGTGGCTACTTTCAGCGCAGCTTCACGGGCATAGATGCGCGCCAACGCCTGGCGCGTGGCCTGGTCGAGGGCGATGGCCTCGGTCGGATGGGACAGCACTCGCTCAGCGAATAGGGCGGCTGTTTCAGCGCAGGCAATCAGTTCCCCCAGGCGGAAAAGTATGTGCTGGTTGCGCGTGAGGCGGTCTAGCCGGCAGCGTTCCAGGATCACCGCCAGAGCGCGCAGTGCGAGGGCTGCCACGCCGGCGCCATTTTGGGGTTCCACCTGGTGCTTGGCCTCAAGGCGCTCGGCCCAATCGAAGTAGTACCCACCACGCGACCGCAGGTGTTCGCCCCAACGATCACGAGCAATAGTCCATTCCATAATTTCAGACGTGCCTTCATATATAGTCGTGATACGCACGTCCCGCTTAATTTTCTCGACCATGTATTCCCTGGTATAGCCATAGCCGCCCAGGGCCTGAATGGCGTCTTCGGCAGCCTTATTGCCGGCTTCGGTGCCCATGTATTTGGCCACCGCCCCCTCCGTCTGCAGGCCGTTTTCGCCGCTGTCTAGCCGTTCCGCCACCCATTCGATATAGGCACGCGCCGCTTCCAGCCGGGCCGCGTTAGGGACGATTAGCTTGTGCGTGTAGCCCTGCTTGTTGTCTAGCGTGTCGCCCGCCTGCACCCGCTCATGGGAATAGCGAATTGCTTTCTTCAGGGCATCCCAACCTGCACCGAGGCCAAACGTACCTACCATCAAACGCGTGTAACCGAAAACGGCCTGCGCCTGTTGCAGCCCCTGTCCTTCCGCATCACCAACCATCTGTTCCGCCGGGACATAGACTTCCTCCAGAAAGAGCGCGGCGGTGTTGCTGGCGCGAATGCCATGCTTGTCTTCCGCCTTGCCGGCGGCGAAACCATCCGCGCCGCGCTCGACGACAAACCAGGTTGGCCCGGCGTCGGTCAAAGCCAAAATAGTGTATAGATCGGCTACGCCGCCATTGCTGATCCACTGTTTGCGCCCACTGATACGATAGCCGGTCACGGCGCCGTTTTCCTCGACTGGCACGGCCCTGGTTGTCATGGCTGCGAGATCGCTGCCCGCCTGTGGTTCGGTGGCGCCGTAGGCCATGAGCAATGATTCTTGCGCCAGTCGGTTGAACCAGCGCGCCTTCTGTTCTTCCGTAGCCCCGACGCGAATTGGATCGGAGCCAAGGAATGTCGCCAGAACCCCCGTCGCGATGCCCAGATCGATGGCTGCCATCAGCTCAGACACGCGATAGATGTCATAGGCCCCGCCGCCAAGGCCATCGTATTGTTCGGGGATGAAGAGCAAATGAAGTCCCAGCCGCATGGGATCATACAGTTCGTTCAGTACTTCCCGCGGAAACTCGTCCTTGTGATCCAGCTCCAGCAGATACTCATTCGTCAGTCTGTCCTCGGCGTACCTGCGCAGTGTATCGAGGATCATCTCGCGCGTTTCACTATCCAGACTCACCGTCCTTCCTCCAGAAACAAAGGGGTCATTCGATATGACCCCTTGCACCCATCATTTGAGAAAAACTTCACAAATAGGGTTCTGTTTGGCTTCTACACTAATCTTATTGGAACCTGAGAGGTATTAGGAGTGACACATGTCATATGTTTTCTAGGCAAAAAGCATAATGCAGTGTGTCATAACCGATAGGAAATTGTTATATAAAAGGCGGGAATTATAGGGCGAGAATTGCGACGATGCCCCCGCCAGGACTCGAACCTGGGCTCCCGGCTTCGGAGGCCGGTGCTCTATCCTCTGAGCTACGGGGGCGTGTTGGATGCGGATTCTTTCATAGCGCCGTATAAATGTCAAATCCCTTCAATCTGGCTTGCCGCGAGCGAGATTCAGAGGGTGTTTTTTATCGGCGTTGGCTGTCACAGTCTTTATGGCAGCATTATGCCTCCATTTCGGGCAAACGACCGTATAGGTTGGTAAGGTAATGCAGGCCGGAAGCAATATCATCGGTTAGCATTTCGGGCAAGTAGCGCCACTGCCAGTTGCCGCTCGGCGTTCCAGGAAAATTCATTCGCGCTTCATTGTCCAGCTGCATAAGGTCCTGCAGCATGGCTACGGCCGTATTGGCAACCGATGCCCAGGCCAGGCGAATCAAGTCCCAGGCGATATTGTTGCCGTTGGGAACATTCATGTAGTTGAGGACGTCCCTACGCTCTTCCTCGCTGGCGTTTCCGTACCAGCCAATGACTGTTTCGTTATCGTGCGTGCCGGTGTAGACCACAAAATTCTGGGTGAAGGTATGCGGCAAAAAGGTGCTGTTGCGTTCGCCACCAAAGGCGAACTGCAGAATCTTCATGCCTGGGAAGTTAAAGCGATCGCGCAGCGCTATGACTTCCGGTGTGATCACGCCCAAATCTTCGGCGATCAGCGGCAGACTGCCCAAATTATCTTCCATTGCCTCGAAGAAGGCTTGACCGGGGCCCTTGATCCACTTGCCGATCTCGGCCGTTGGCTCCGTGGCCGGTATCTCCCAGTAAGCGTCGAAGCCACGGAAGTGATCAATGCGCACGATATCTGCCTGGGTAAAACACATCTCGAGGCGTGCCGTCCACCAGGCGTAATCGTTGGCGCTCATGACATCCCAACGATATAAGGGGTTGCCCCAGCGCTGGCCGGTCGCGCTGAAATAATCCGGCGGCACGCCGGCGACCACCATGGGTGAACCATCGTCATTGAGGAAGAAAAGCTGGGGGTTGGCCCACACATCAGCGCTGTCAAAAGCCACGAAAATCGGGATATCTCCCACAATCTGTATACCGCGTTCATTCGCGTACTGTTTCAGTCCCAGCCACTGTTTGAAAAAGATAAATTGCAGGAACTTGTGATAGCGCACGTCGGTAGAAAGGTAATTTGACCACCAGGCCATCGCTTCCGGTTTGCGGTGAGCAATGTCATAGGGCCAGGTATTCCAGACACCGCCATCCTGGTGCATATGATGAACTTTTAGGGCCATAAACAGGGCGAAGTCATCCAGCCAATCGGCCTGCTCCTCGCAAAATGCGTCGAGAGCAAAACGCTGATCTTCGCTGCCGTGCTGCTCAAAGTAGTCAAAGGCCTGCCGCAGCAGCTTCTGCTTAAAATCGATAACCCAGCCGAAATCTACTTTGTCTTGTGGAAAAGCCGGCACATCGGCGACCGCCTGGGCCGGCAAGAACCCTTCCTCGACGAGCTTGTCAGGACTGATCAACAGGGGGTTACCGGCAAAGGCGGAAAAGCACTGGTAGGGCGAGTCGCCATAGCTGGTGGGACCGAGAGGCAGGACCTGCCATAAAGATTGGCGGCCGCGTTCCAGGAAATCTACGAACTGGTAAGCCGGCCCTCCCAGATCGCCGATACCGTAGCGGCCGGGAAAGGATGTTGGGTGGACTAATACACCGGCGGCGCGGGGAAATTCCATGGGTCATCCTCCTAAAGTGCGGGCAATCGCCCACTCGTATAACTGTTGATAGCCTTGCGCCGATCGAGACCAGGAAAAATCAGCCATCATTCCGTTTAGCTGCGTGTGGTGCCAGCCTTCCTTGTCGACATTGTAAATGTAGATCGCGCGCTGCAAGGCGTGCCAGAATGACTCTACACTAAAATCATAGAATGTGAACCCGGTGATCCCGTCATGGACCGTGTCGGCCAGGCCGCCCGTGGCGCGCACGACGGGCACGCTGCCGTAGCGCATAGCAATCATCTGGCCCAGGCCGCAGGGTTCGAACAGAGAAGGCATCAAAAAGATGTCGCTGCCGCCATAGATAAGGGGCGCCAGTCCGGCGTTATAATCCAGGAAGGCGGTCATCTTATCATGATGATATTCGGCCAACTGAGCAAACATCCGCTCGTAGTGATCATCGCCGGTGCCCAGGACAACGAACTGCGCATCGCCAGAGAACCCGTTCATCAACAAATGGATGACATGGCCCATTAAGTCGAGGCCTTTTTGCCAGGTCAGGCGCGAGACCATGGCTACCAAAGGGATATTGTCCCGGACAGGCAGGCCGGCATATTCTTGCAGCGCTCTCCGGTTCTGAAGGCGATCATCCACGGATTCGAGATCAAAATGATACGGTAGTCGTTCGTCGGAGCGTGGATCCCAGCTGTCATAATCGAGCCCATTTAGAATGCCGTGCACATCATAAGCACGATGGCGCAGAAGCCCGTCCAGTCCTGCGCCGCCTTCTATGCTCATAATTTCGCGCGCATACGTGGGACTGACGGTGTTTACCATGGTTGCATGGTAGATGCCGCGGGCCATAAAATTCACTTCACCATATGCCTCTTCGGTCAGCGAGTGGGTCTGGATACCCATGTAGTCGAGGATCTGCCAGTTGGCCGTGCCCTGTAAGGCCAGATTATGGATGGTGAAGACGGAAGCGATTCCCTGGAACCATTCATCTCCCTGGCCGGCGGTAGCTAGCCAGGTAATCGCCGGCGCGGCGTGCCAATCATGAGCATGCAAAACATCCGGCTTCCAGTTGAGTGCTTTCGTCAGCTGCAAAGCGGCGAGGCTGAAAAAGGCAAAGCGATAAGGATCATCCCAGTAACCGTAGATATTGTCCCGGTTGTAAAGATGCCACTCGCCAATGAAGTAAATAGGTACATTGCTGCCGGGCAGGGTGCTCTGAAAGACGCCGCAGGTAATGGGCCCATAACCGGTAGGTACTACCAGCTGTCCTTCCATGGGCTCGACGCCGGGGTAACCTTCTTCGATGCGCTTATAGGCCGGCATGACCACGCGCACATCGTGGCCGGCATCAGCCAGGGCTTTGGGCAGTGAGCCCCCTACGTCACCCAACCCGCCGGTCTTGGCAAAAGGGGCGACTTCAGCGCTAAGAAATAAGCTCTTAATCTGGCGCGACATGACTGCTCTCCTAAAGATATGGGTGGCGATCGTTTTGGCGCCGCCGCTCCGCAAGTAGCCTTGTTCACGTTGCTACGCTGCAAGTGTCAAATTGTTGGCTGTTAGCCCGCTCGCAAGGCACATCTTTGAAATAGGCTGCTTCGTGAGTTAAGATATGATTGTGTGGTTGTCGATATTGTCCCTGATTTGAGCATGTTGTTCAAATCGCGAGCCGGCATTTGCGATGGTATATCGGCGATGTAGAATTGCCGTAAAATCGGGAGTGAACCATGTCGTTTCGTCGCATGTTGCCCTTCTTGCTGCTTAATATATTTGTCTCCGCGGCCGTTGTGCTGGCGGTCTTATGGTGGTGGGATGGTCGCGAGACGGAAGCAGAACCCGTAGCCGCTTTGGTGCCGCCCGTGGCTACGGTGCAGGGCGCAGCACCGGCCAATGAGGAAGCGGCCGCCGCCTCTCAACCGGCGCCTGCCGAAGAGGCAGCGGGCGAAGAAGCAGATAGACCGGGTCTGCATGTAGTTCAGGCCGGCGACACGTTGGGCCAGATCAGCCTGAAGTATGACATTGGCGTCGACGCCATTATGGCTGCCAACAATATCAGCAACCCCAACTTCCTCTCCGTTGGCCAGGAGCTGGTCATCCCGCAGGAGGGAGAGGCGCTGCCGGAGCCGGCTGATACGCAGGAGGGCGGCGAAGAAGAGCTGGATGCTTCCGGCGCACAGCGACCGACGCCTATTCCCACAGAGCCCGCTGCCGAAGGGGAGGCGCTGCTGCTGATCGCCGACGTTGTTAGCGCAGGACAAATGAACAGTGAGGCTGTGCAAATCGTCAACAACGGCAGCCGCGAGGCGTCTCTGGCTGGTTGGAAACTAACCGACCAGCTG
Organism: Promineifilaceae bacterium (SeqCode); assembly: GCA_046259695.1. GTDB lineage: Bacteria > Chloroflexota > Anaerolineae > Promineifilales > Promineifilaceae > JAACFF01. The sequence goes on from JBJYWX010000076.1 coordinate 6,481, forward strand.
GGCCACACTTACAGCTTTGGCCAGCTCACACTCTTTGGCGATGGCGCCGGCATCGCTTTGCACACCGGTTCAGGCCAGGACAGCGCAACAGATCTATATTGGGGCCTTGAGGAAGCGCTTTGGAACAGTGGCGATAGAGTAGTGTTGTATGACGCTGCAGGCACGGTCCAGGCGGAGTTCGAGATTCCGTAGCCTGCGCCGCCTGAAAGGGGGTGATATGCGCGGCTTAATTGATCGTAAAGGCGAGCAGTTTGGTTTTTTCTCCGGCAATACACTTTATACGCTTGAGGGTGAAGCGACCGGACGGATCGAAGGAGACTTCATCATCGATACAGCGGGTAATGTTATCTGGCGCGTCGTCGGCGATGCTGTTTATTCGCTGGATGGGAGCGAGACTGTCGGTTATATCGGCAGCGAACTACCGGACGAAAACGCCTTCTAAGCAGCCGGCAGCGATTCGTGCCGGCCTCGCTGCAAACAAAAAAACGGACTTGTTGAGTAACATGGAGGAACCATGAGATTAGGGGCGCATATAAGTGCCGCCGGTGGCGTATATAAGGCATTCGCTCGCGCCGCGGAATGCGGCTGTGATACCATGCTGGTATTTACTAAGAGCAACCGCCAATGGAAAGCAAAACCATTAACCGAAGAAGATATAGATCAATATAAGGAAGCAGCGGATGAATATGCGGATATCCATCCTGTTGCCGTACACGCGAGCTACCTGATAAATATCGCTTCGCCCAAAGAGGAGCTTTGGCAAAAGTCCTACGAGGCGTTAAGGGTTGAAGTTGAACGCGCCGGTGCATTGGGCATACCTTTTCTTACTTTCCACCCTGGCTCCTACGTCAAGTCAGACGAAGAAAGCGGCCTGGCGGCTATTGCCAAGGGAGTAAAACGGCTGCTGGAAGAAACGGCCGATTCCGCGCCAAATACGATTGTTTGCCTGGAAACCATGGCAGGGCAAGGTACCAATCTTGGCGCGAGCTTTGAGCAGCTGGCCCAGCTGCTTGATGCGTGCGACCATCCTGCGCGCCTCGGCATCTGCTTTGATACCTGCCACGTTTTTTCGGCCGGCTATGATATCCGCACCCCAGAGACCTACGAAGAGACAATGGCCGAGTTCGACCGCGTGATCGGCCTGGACAACATCAAGACCTTTCACTTTAATGACAGCAAATTCGGACTTGGTGAGCAAAAAGATAGGCATGAGCATATCGGAAAAGGGAAAATCGGTCTGCAGGGCTTCGCCAATTTTGTCAACGATTCCCGTTGGTCGAGTCATGCCGCGCACCTGGAAACGCCAAAGACGGAAGAAGATGACGAGGGCAATGAGATCGAGATGGACGCCGTCAATATCACCGCCCTACGCAATCTGGTAGAGAAGTAGCGCCCAAACCGTATGCTCCGCCGCTGGCGGGCACCACCATAAGCTCGGGTGGCTGGCGCAAGATGAGCTCTAACCGCGATCTTGCAGAATTCTTTTGCAAAGAGACTAAAATAGATATAATGGTTGGTTGTTTGCCCCTTGACTTTTGATCCTTGGGTATGCTAGACTGCATCGATGTTGGATTAAGCGGGCGATCGGTGGCGAGCCGTCAACCTATCTGGCAAAACTGTAAAGAGGAAGAAAAAGGTTACTTAACGCTAAGTTATGAGTGATTTGTCTAGTCAATTGTCTGCTGACGACGATGTCATCAGCACCTTACTCGAAGATGGATTAGAACAAGGGTATTTGACCTACGATCAGATTCTTGAGGTCCTACCCGACATAGAGAACAATCTACCGCTGTTGGAAGGCTTGCTCGAAGAAGCGATGGCGGTAGGTGTCACGGTCTATGAGACCGAGGAAGATGCGCTGGACAGCAGCAACGCTTCCGCCGATGGGGAAACGGCCGAACTAGAGGGTAAGCCGCATGCCGCCCCTCTCTTCGATCTCAGCAATGTGCCTATCGATGACTCGGTCGGCCTCTACTTTCGGGAGATGGGCCAGCAGGGCCTGTTGTCCGCGGAGGAAGAGGTTCAGTTGGCGATGAAAATCGAGGCGGGACGCGAAGCCGCGCTCACGCTTTGCGAATGCAGCGCCATCTTGACGCCGGATGAAGAAGATCATCTCTCTAACATTCGATCCATTGGTGAAGCAGCGCGCGCGCATCTGATTCGCGCCAATACACGTCTGGTCGTCAGCATCGCCAAAAAATACCGCGGCCGCGGCCTGCAGTTCCTGGATTTGATCCAGGAAGGCAATGTGGGCCTGATGAAAGCGGTGGAGAAGTACGATTACCGCCGCGGCAATCGTTTTAGCACTTACGCTACATGGTGGATCCGCCAGGCCGTAACGCGAGCTTTGGCCAATCACGGCCGTACGATTCGCATCCCGGCGCACCTCGGCGGCCGCATTAGTAAGCTGTACCAGGTAGCGCAAGAGCTGGAGCAGGAATTCGGCCGCCAGCCAACGGCAGAAGAGATTGCCACGCACATGGAACTGCCCGCCGAGCGCGTGCGCTGGATGCTGCGCACCAGCCGCCAGCCTGTGCATCTTGAGCGACCGGTTGGCGACGAATCCGATGCGGAACTCGGTGATTTTATCGAAGATATCGAAGCGCCGCCGCCGGCCGAAGCAGTCGCCAACAATATGCTTACGGAAGAAATCGGCGACATTTTAGACCAGCTAACGCCGCGTGAAGCGCGTATTTTGCGTCTGCGTTATGGTTTGCAGGACGGCGAATCGCGCACTTTGAAAGAAGTGGGCGAAATGTTCGGTCTTTCGCGTGAGCGTATCCGCCAGCTTGAAAAAGAGGCGCTGCGCAAGCTACGCCACCCCAACTTCGCCGGCCATTTGCGCCAGTACTTGAATTAAGAGGGTTACCGGACAAAAATAACTTAGCGGGGCGCATCCATTGATGCGCCCTTTTTATATTTATCGAGCCCATACGTGGGGCCGGAAACCGGGACGTTGTATTCTTCCCGGCTTTTCGCCCCTGCGCAAGTGATGGGTTATCATATTATCTCTGAGTAAAATAACCCGCGGCAATATGGGATAGCAAATGCGTAATATCATTCCCGTGTTGCCAGTTGGAGGACGGGCAATGGCAGTAGAAGTCAATTCAATGGAAGGCCAGATCGGAAAACCGAGCGACTGGAAGGCATCCGTAAAGCCCTTTCAGCGGGCGGATACGCGTAAGAGTGTCTGGCAGGCAGCCAGCACATTTATGCTCTTCTTTGCCGGCTGGGCGCTTGTCTATCTGAGCCTCTCCATCGGCTACTGGCTGGCATTACTGCTGGCGATCCCTACCGCCGGTTTTATTGTGCGCATGTTCATCATCCAACATGATTGCGGCCATGGCTCGTTCTTTAACAATAGGAAATGGAACGATCGCCTGGGCAGCGCTTGTGGTCTCTTTACGCTTGTTCCCTATTTCCACTGGCGGAAGTTTCACGCCATCCACCACGCTAATGCCGGTAAGCTCGATGATATGCGCGGTGTAGGTGATTTCTACACCATGACGGTTGATGAATACTTCGCCGCTTCAAAGTGGCGCCGCTTCGGCTACCGCATTTACCGCAACACCTTCTTCCTCATCGGTATTGTCCCTTTCTTGGCTTTCGTGATCGGTTACCGGTTTCCTTTCAAGATGACTAAGGAGAAGGGGTGGAACAAGGAACGCAAGAGCGTCTATTGGACGGATCTGGGCATACTTGTGCTGGCGGCTCTGGCGATTTGGGCCGTTGGCCTAAAATCGTTCCTCCTGGTGCAAGTTCCAATCACGTACTTTGCCGTGACGATTGGCACCTGGTTCTTTTTTGTGCAGCATCAATATGAGGACGCCTATTGGGCTCATGAGGACGAATGGAACTACGTGGATGCTGCTTTAAAAGGCAGTTCCTATTACAGGCTGCCACGCCTATTGCAGTGGTTCAGCGGTAATATCGGCTTTCACCATATTCACCATCTCAGCCCACGTATTCCCAACTATAAACTCGAGGAAGCGTATCGCGCCGATCCGCTTTTTCAGGATGTGAATGAATTGACGCTTCGCTCCAGCTTTGGAACCTTGAGTCTTGGCTTATGGGATGAGGAGGCGCAGCGGCTGATTACTTTTCGTGAGGCGCATGCCCGCGGCGAAGAGGCGCTGCCCGCCTAGGCATCCGCAGGTCCCAGGGGCGAGCCGGTTCACTTAAACTGATCGGGTGAAATATTGTGGCGCTTCATTTTGCGCCAGAGGGTTGTTCGACCAATCTGAAGCTGGCGTGCCATCTCCGTCACCCGGCCGTTACATGCCCATCCGGCGCGGATGATCGCTTCTCGTTCCGCTTCAGGGACCGTCAGGACAGGCTGCGTGGTTGGCTGCGCCCCGGTCATGACGCGGCGCTGGCGAATGCTTTCCGGTAAGTCGGCCGGTCGCACCATGCCATCCTGGCTCTGGTGCACGGCGCGTTCAAGTACGCTCTCCAATTCGCGCACGTTGCCCGGCCAGGGATAGCGGCGCAATATGTCCACCGCTTCGTCTTCAATCCAGACCGCACGGCCGTCGCGCCGGGTGATACGGGAAAGAAAACGCTCCGCCAGCACGGGAATATCCTCGGTTCGTTCGCGCAGCGGTGGCAGGTGGATATTGAAAACGCCGAAACGGTAAAAAAGGTGGGGCAAGAAGCTGCCGTCGGCCACCAGCTTTTCCAGGTTGCGCGAGGTGGCGGCAATGATGCGTACATCGACCGGCACCGGCTGGGTGCCGCCAAGGTGCAGCAGGTGCCCGGTTTCGATAACTTGGAGGACCGCGGCCTGCATTTCAAGCGACAGCATGTCTACCTGGTCGAGGAAAAGCGTGCCGCCCTCGGCCAGCTCAAACTTACTCGGTCGCACATGAATGTTTTCTTCCTCGCCCAACAGTTCGGCAACCATTAACTCATGGGGAATGGCGCGGCAGTTGATAGAGAGGAAAGGCTGTGCGGCCCGCGGTCCATCATTGTGAATCGCCTGGGCGAGGTGGTTCTTGCCTACGCCCCCTTCGCCCCGCAGCAATACTGGCGCCGTGCCGCGGGCGGCGATTCGCGCCTGGCGCAGCGTCTGGCGGATTGACGGGGCCTGGCCATGCACATCGTCAATGGTCAGTGTGGCGCGTGTGCCGGCCTGTTGCTGTACAAGCCGGCGTACCTGCTCGATAGGGCGCAGCAAGGTGATGTAAGTCGCAGGTTCGCCAGCGGTGTCCTTAATGGTCCGCAATGTAACTAGCGTGCGTACCGTCCGCCCATCAACCTGGAAGTTTACCTCCTGATTGCGCAGCTCGTGCCCCCCATTAACCGCGCCCGCAATCACGGATGGCAGCTGCAGCACTTCATCTATTTGGTAGCCCATAACCGAGGTGGCGTTCAAACCCAACAGCTCGCAGGCCTGTTCGTTCACATGATGAATTTCGCCGCCAGTGCTCCAGGCTATCACACCTTCAGAGATGGCACTGAGGACAGTGTTCACTTCGCTGAGGCGATGATTGGCCTCTTGCAGCGACCAATCCGCCTGGATGCGATTGCTGATGGCCGAAGCAGCCGACATGACCAGCGCCATCATATAGGGGTTGAGCGCTTCGACAGGGCCGCACATGCTGATCGCGCCTACGATACGCCCGCGTATATCATGAATGGGCGCCGCACTGCCGAAATACGGGTGGTATGTGGCGCAGTAATGCTCCGCGCCGGCAACCATTACCGGCATAGCACTGATCATGGCTATGCCTGGGGCATTGGTGCCGATACGCCCTTCAGACCAATAGGCGCCCTGCCCAAGGCCGAGATGATCAATCATTTCCAATGCCTGTGCATCACCGGCCATTGCCAGGTTGCAGCCAGAGCCGTCGACGATAAAGATAGCGCAGCCGGTGCCATCAATGATCTGATATATGTCTTCAATGAGTGGCGTAGTAATGGATATGAGCTCACTCTGAGTGCGCAGAAGAGCCGCAAAGGCATGCGGGCGAACCGGGGCCGGGCGCGGCGTGGAGAATGGATTTAGGCGCGGCAAACAGCGCTGCCAGGAGAGACGTATGACGGGATCCAGCAGTTCCTGTTGCGTAGGCGAAAGCTGGCTGCCGCCCATGAATGTCTGCCAAACACCGGCCAGCGCCTGTTGGTTAACCGGTACACTTGTCGGCTGCATGGGGCCATCTTACGCCAATTACCGCCGTTGTCAACCATCACAATTTGACCTCACCACAACTCTCTATGCCGGGTTTCCCACCTTGATAGATAGTGGGCACTGGCCCGCGATGTCTAACCACATGGCGTTAAACTTGCATAAGAAACGGCATTGAAATGTGGATTCTGTTTCGTCAAGTGGTACAAAGTACGAGAGAAAGGTTCCTGCTCTTTGAGCCCCTTTAGGGGGTGAGCCGAACTCAATAATGATGAAGACGTATTCCCAATGTATTTTGGTACAGTTGAGCATGAGACGTACAATGTGCGTCCAATATAATGCGCCGGTTTCCCGCCTGCCGCATCCGCTCTTCTTGTAATGTTTCAGGAGTAATCTGGCTTATGGATGACCAATCCAATGGCAACCGCCCCTCCGTGCCGATTTGGGTATGGATCCTGGCGATTTTTGCAATAATCCTGGGTTTGCAGCTCTGGCTGAGCGGTCGCTTTAGCGGCCCCGAGCAGATTGGCCTTCCCGAAGCGATGGCAAAGGTTAAAGAAGGTGAAGTTGAAACCATCACTGTCACCGGCAGCTCATTGTCGCTTACGCTCAACGACGGCACCGAACTTGGTACTACCATTGACGCGCGCAGCAGCCCAGAAGATGTGCTGACCTACTTCGGCATCACCGAGGAGGTCCTAGCTGACAATGGGGTGGAATGGATCAATAATGACCAATCGACCTGGAACACCCTTTTCACCATTCTGATTTCGGTTGGTCCAGTGCTGCTGCTGATCTGGATTTTTACGCGCGGCTTCCGGCAGATGCAGGGAGGTGGCGGCAACAGTATCTTCGGCTTCGGCCGCAGCAAGGCCAAGAATCTCAATGAAGGCAACCGGCCAACGGTAACGTTCGATGACGTCGCCGGCGTTGATGAAGCGAAACAAGACCTGGTCGAAGTTGTGCAGTTCTTACGCGAACCGGAGAAGTTCGTGCAGGTCGGGGCGCGCATTCCCAAGGGCGTCCTGATGGTTGGCCCTCCTGGAACTGGTAAGACGCTGCTGGCCCGCGCTGTGGCCGGGGAGGCCGGCGTGCCCTTCTTCCATATTTCCGGTTCCGAGTTTGTAGAGATGTTTGTTGGCGTCGGTGCCAGCCGCGTACGCGACCTCTTCGAAAAGGCGAAGCAGGGCGCGCCCTCTATTGTCTTTGTTGATGAGATCGACGCGGTCGGCCGCCAGCGTGGCGCTGGTCTCGGCGGTGGGCATGACGAACGCGAGCAGACTTTGAATCAGATCCTGGTTGAGATGGACGGGTTCGATAACCAGACGAACGTAATCGTCATGGCGGCGACTAACCGCGCCGATATTCTCGACCCGGCGCTGCTTCGTCCTGGCCGCTTTGACCGTAAGGTGTTTGTCGACCTACCGGATATCAGCGGCCGTGAGAAGATCCTGGCCGTGCATGCGCGCGGGAAACCGATTGCTGGCGAAGTGAGTTTCAAGGATATCTCCAAATTGACCGCCGGTTTTTCAGGCGCGGACCTGGAAAACCTGATCAATGAAGCGGCCATTTTTGCCGCGCGGCGCAACCAGCGAACGATAGGGTTGCGCGAGTTCCAGGATGCCTTTGACCGCATCGTCATGGGCCCCGAACGTAAGAGCCGCGTGATGAGCGAAGAAGATAAGGAAACTGTGGCTTACCATGAAGCGGGCCACGCCGTCGTCAGTTTCTTCCTGCCCAACACGGATCCCATTCAGAAGATTACCATTGTGCCCCGCGGCCGTGCAGGTGGCTACGTGATGCCCTTGCCCGAGGATCGTTTCGTTGTCAGCCGCGAGTACTTTATGGATCGCATCGCCATGGCGCTTGGCGGCAGGGCGGCAGAAGAGACCTTCTTCGGCCGGGTGACCACCGGCGCATCCAATGACCTGCAGCAGGCGACTCAAATCGCCCGCGCGATGGTCATGGAATATGGCATGTCTGAATCGCTTGGCTTGCCAACTTATGGCAATGGTTCGAGCAGTCCCTTCCTGGGTCGCGAATATGGCTACCTAGGCGGCGGTGGCCGCGATTACAGCGAGGAAGCGGCGCGCTCCATTGATGAGGAAGTTAAGGGTATCCTTGCTCAGAGTTACGATAGGGCATTGAACATCATTCACAGTAACAGGGATAAGATGATCAACCTGGCGCAGACTCTGATGGAAGTTGAGACCCTCGACCGCATGGAGTTTGAGACGATGATGAATGAGCCGGCCAACGGCCGCCTTCCGGAAGGCGAGGTAATTGCCGCTGAAGAGGCGGCAGTGGCAGAGCCGGTACTGCAGGAACCGGCGGCCGACGCTGTCGATTAGCGCGCGCGACTACATTTCCCAGCGTAACCGTCTTACAATATGCCCTCTCATTGCTCCAGCGATGGGAGGGTTTTTTGTTGAGGAGAAGCACCCATGGATGGATTAATCAGCAGCCCGAATCTAAACCTAGACCTACAGGAAGAAGTCCTCACCGTGACTTTGAACCGGCCGGCCGTGCATAACGCCTTGACCGAGGAATTGATTGGTGAGCTAATAGCCCTTTTCCAAGAGCTGCGCCGGCGACCGGAGGTGCGCGTGGTTGTCTTGACCGGACAAGGGCGTTCTTTCTGTGCTGGCGCCGATTTATCCGAGATGCGCGCCGCGGCCGATTTTGACTTTGAGCAAAATGTGGCCGGGGGCCGGGCGATCTATGATCTGATGCAGGCAGTGAATAGCTGCCCAAAGCCCGTGGTAGGCCGCATAAATGGCGCTGCCATTGGCGGTGGGGCCGGTTTAGTGAGCTGCTGCGACATCGCTGTGGCTGCCGAGAACGCCATTTTTGCCTTCAGTGAAGTTCGCCTGGGCTTGATACCTGCAGTCATATCACCCTTCGTAATAGGAAAAATAGGCGCCGGCGCCGCCCGTGAGCTATTCCTTAGCGGTGAGCGTTTTGATGCGAAACGGGCGCTGCAAATCGGCTTGGTACAACAGGTAGCGGCCCAAGAGACACTGGATGCGGCCGTGGCCGAACGAGTCGCACAGCTGCTACTCGGGGCGCCCGGGGCGCAGGCCGCGATCAAGGAACTGCTGCGCACCATCCCTGGCCAGCCGGCGGCCGAGCAAGGGGATTATGCCGCGGAGCTGATCGCCCGCCGCCGCGATTCGGCTGAAGGACGTGAAGGAATGACCGCCTTCCTGCAAAAGCGCACGCCGGCCTGGCATTCTTGAGCGCTGCGGGTGACGGCTATCACATCCGGGAACTTAGTAACAGGCGCCAAGGAGAGGTATTGATGACCGAGGCAGACAGTATTGCCCGCGTAAAAGAGCCGGGCACTCGTGAAAGCCTGGCCGCTGATTTTCGCCGCCTGGGACTGTTTCCGGGTCAGGTGGTGCTTGTCCATGGTGCACTCAGTTCGTTGGGGTGGGTAAGTGGTGGCGCGGTGGCCGTCTTGTGGTCTTTGATGGATGTGCTGACGCCGGAGGGCACTTTGGTGATGCCCGCTCACAGCGGCGATTATTCCGATCCGGCGCAGTGGCAGCACCCGCCGGTGCCGGAGACGTGGCAGGAAACTATCCGGGCCACGATGCCGCTCTATGATCCCCGCCGCACACCAACGCGCGGTATGGGTCGTATAGCCGAACTATTTCGCACCTGGCCCGATGTACTGCGCAGTGACCACCCGCAGTTGTCTTTTGCCGCCTGGGGTAAAGAGGCGAATTTCGTAACCGCCGGACACGAACTGGCCTATGCCCTTGGCGAGCGTTCGCCGCTGGCACGAATTTACGATCTCAATGGTGATGTGCTGCTCATTGGCGTTGGCCATGATAACAATACCTCTTTGCACCTATCCGAAGTGCGTGCGCCAAATCCGCAGCTTATCGAGACCAGCGCGCCATGGCTGGAGGATGGTGTCCGTGTCTGGAAATGCTTCCCAGATATTGACTACGATGAGCAGCGCTTCCCAGAGCTGGGCGTTGCCTTCGAGGCCGCCTACGAAGTGACTACCGGCCAGGTCGCCGCAGCCGCCTGCCGCCTCATGTCCCAGCGCGCCCTCGTGGATTTTGGTGTTGAATGGCTAACTGCCCACGCGGAGGAATTGTAGGTGCGTCTCTGCCCGAAATCACTACAATCTCACTGGCTGGAAACCCGGATCTTTGCCTCCCGGAACTGGCAAATTCTCAATCATAAGGGCCGCGTTTATAAGGGACAAGGTTATGTTCAAGAAGATCTTGATCGCCAATCGGGGTGAAATTGCGCGGCGCATTATCCTGGCCTGCCATGAACTGGGCGCTCGAGCTGTCGCAGTATATGCTGAACCTGACGCCGGCATGCCCTGGGTGCGCCTCGCGGATGAAGCTTACCCGCTAAAAGGGTCCGCGGCCGGCGAAACATACTTGAATCAGGAAGCGATCTTTCGCGCCGCGCGCCTGGCCGGCGCGGAGGCGGTTCATCCGGGCTATGGCTTTCTGAGCGAAAATGCCGTTTTTGCCGCTGCCTGCGCCGCGCATAAACTAACCTTCATCGGGCCCGAGCCAGGCGTAATCCAACGCATGGGCAGCAAAGCTGCCGCGCGCGAGCTGGCACAGCAAGCCCATGTTCCTGTTGTGCCAGGGCTGGACAGCGCGGGATTGAGCCTGGATGAGCTCATGGTGGCCATCGAGACGATCGGTTATCCGCTGCTGATCAAAGCCAGCGCCGGAGGCGGCGGCAAAGGGATGCGTATCGTGCGCGAGGCAGCCGATTTTGCCGGTGCTCTCCAAATGGCGCGTAGTGAGGCCCTTTCCTCCTTTGGCAGTGACCACATGCTGGTAGAACGATTTCTCGAAGAGATTCACCATGTGGAAATACAGGTCTTGGGCGATGGACGGGGCAAGATGCTGCATCTCTATGAACGTGAGTGCTCCATCCAGCGCCGCCACCAGAAAATCATTGAGGAAAGCCCGTCACCCATACTCACGGCCGATTTGCGGGCACGCATGGCCGAAGCGGCCGTGCGCCTGGCAAGGGCCGCGGGCTATACGAATGCAGGTACGGTGGAGTTTATAGTGGACGGAGAGGGCAATTTCTACTTCTTGGAAATGAACACGCGCCTACAGGTTGAACATCCGGTAACTGAACAACTAACCGGCATCGACCTGGCGACCTGGCAGATCCGTATCGCAGCCGGGGAGGCCTTTCCATTTGGTCAGGAGGCGGTCAGCGGGCGCGGCCATGCCTTGGAGTGCCGCGTCTATGCCGAAGACCCGGCCGCCGATTTTATGCCTTCCACCGGCACATTGGCGGCTTATCGCGCGCCTTCAGGGCCCGGGCTGCGCGTTGATGATGGCGTAGAAAGCGGCGCGGCGATCTCGCCTTATTACGATCCGATGCTGGCGAAGGTCATAACATGGGGCCAGGATCGCACCGAAGCAGTGCGCAAGATGCAGCGCGCGCTGGCCGAGATGATAGTGCTCGGCGTCACGACCAACATTCCTTATTTGCAGGCGATTCTGGCCCATCCGCAGTACATCGCGGGCAATACGACGACACGCTTTCTTGAGGATTATATGGCAGGTTGGACAGGTGAAATAACGCTCTCCGACGATATCCTTTTAGCGGCGGCCGTCTTTGAAGTGCTGCAGCGCGCAGAACGGACCACTGGGGACCCTTCCGCCGAAGGAAATGCCTTGCAGGAAACTGCTGGGCCTTGGACCATGCTGGATTCCTGGCGCAACGTTTCCGGCAGTTAAGTTCAGGCTTGCTTGGCGCGGTTCAACGGTTGAGGCGAATATGGGCTTTTTCTCCCACTGGTGTTTGGCGCATTGCCTGCTGCGCTTCAACCGGCAGCTGCATAAGACGCCGTACCGCTTCACGCGCCTCATCCGCATCTCCGCCGGCAATTACGGCAACAAGCGTATCGATCCACAGTTTCTCGAGGGCAGCTAGCTGCGCCGCTGAGGATTCCTCAGGATCCGTTTCCCAATCACGTGCGCTTCGTTGGCGTAGAAGCGGCTGCGCCAGCAGCTTCCAAAGGGCGTTGTGCGTTGCCGCGAAGATGGCGGCTATAAAAGCGCGGAATGCCTGTAACATCGCCGTATCGGCCGTTTCTCTGGAGGTGTCAGTGCCCTCTTCCTCTGCTGCTACTGCAAGTTTGTGAACCTCAGTGTAATGCGCCGCCAGTTCCCGCAGCTGTGCCAGTTCAGCGGGTAAGATTTCCTCAGCCGCTAGCGCGCAGACCTCAGGGAAAACCATTTGCTCGAACTGTTCTACGTCCCATACAGTCGCCCCTTCTCGGCGCAGAGCAAGCAACAGCGCGTCGCCGAACGCTTCCACCTGTGACTCGGTGACAAAGACGCCACGGCCGTGCTGCGCGTCTACCAATCCCTGCGCAACCAGCATACGGGTTGCATCACGCACAACCGCGCGGCTGACGCCGAACAGCTCGGCCAGCTCCGGTTCCGTGGGCAGTGCTTCGCCAGGCTGCCAACGGCCGGCCAGGATCGCTTCCTTGATGCTGGCGGCGACCTGCTCAGCCAGCGTTTGCTTTCGTACTGCTGTCGGGAATGGGAGCTCGTTGTTCATAGCCGCTCGTCGTGTGCGTTTTTTGCCGGGCGATACGCACGTATAGAAGGAATGATACCACTGCTACAGCGGCCGCGACGAACCAGGCCGTGGAGATGCCTTGCGTTTCGGCGAAGGCGCCCAAGATAATGCTGCCTAGAAATCCGCCGGCATAAGTGGCCAGGGAGTGCACGGAAAGCATAGCGGAGCGTCGCTGGGCAGGAATCTCGCGGTTTACTAGCGTTTCGTGCGGCGAGGTCACCAGGCCGTTGCTCAAGTAAAACGCCCAAAATCCGCCAACGAAGCCAGCGGCAGGCAGCATCACCGCCATAACAAAAAGCGCTGCTGCCTGCAGGGCGACGGCTCCGGCGGCCAGCAGCGCATAATTGTTACGAACTCGTTTGCTGAGTGGGATGGAGAGTAGATTGCCGCCTATACCTGCCAGGAAGCTCAGCGCCATTACCAGCCCGAACAGCCAGCTCTGACCCGTTACATCGCCCAGACGGCGCGCAAAATCCGGCTGCCAGAACGCCTCCACGCCGGATAGGGTGAAGCCGCCCACAAGCGCGGCCCCTAGCAAATAAGGGAGAAAGCGGTTGTGAACGGTGAGCGCTATGGAATCGCGAACAATGTATGGTACTGCCCGCACCCCATCTCGCCAGTTAGCAGCCTGGCCTCCGGCGCGCGGCGGTTCTACAACGGCCAGGGCAATTAGAAGCAGCAGAACGATCTTGAAAAAGAGTGATACGATGAACGGGGTCGACAGGGGGGAGAGAACTGCATCTGTTGCTGGCGGCAAATTGGAAAACAGGGTGGGCAGTGCGCCCCCGGCCAACGTGCCGGCGCCTAAGGCTACCAAGGTAATGGTATTGGCCTGGGCCAGTGCCGCCTGCAAATCAACAGCCGGATCGCCAGATTGCAGGCTGTCTACATACCAGGCATCCAGCGCCCCGGAGCTGAGGGCCCTGCTTATGCCAAGCAGGATCATGCCCGGCAAAATCCACCAGAAGGAAAAGGCGAAAAGCAGTGCGGCCACGGATAGCAGGCTTATGGTATTGGACAACAGCGCTACGCGCTTACGGCCGATGCTGTCGGCCAGGCCCCCGGTCGGCAGCTCAAGAAGGGCGACCGTGGCCGCGTAGAGGGCCATGACCAGCCCGACCTGGGCCAAATCTAGACCACGCGCCTGCATGAACAGCACAGAAATGGGCAGCGTCAAGCCGACCGCAAGCCAGTTGAGGGCGAGGACAGCAAAATAGGTTCGTTTGGTTCTAGTGATGTTCATCTGTTAATCTCATCAGGTCATATGATGACATGGTGACATTATAAGTACACTGAAGGCTCCCGTCAAGTGGCTTTAGGTACAAGGCTTTTGACAATCAGCTAGAAGCGGGCATGATTGAAGGTGAGAGGAAGGTGCGATGGACCATTATGTGACCGCCGTTAGCCGCTGCAGCAGCTACAATTTTAGTAAGCCGGGCCATCTGGAGATTACGCTCATCCCTGGTTTTGGGGTTGAAGGCGATGTGCATGCCGGTAAGACCGTGAAGCATCGCTCGCGCTTGCGGCAGGATCCGACCCAACCTAATTTGCGTCAGGTGCATCTTATCCACGCTGAGTTGATAGACGAACTGCAGGCGCAGGGTTTTTCTGTCGCTCCTGGCGACATGGGTGAGAATGTGACAACATGCGGGGTGGATTTGTTGGGACTGCCCGCCGGTACGAAGCTGCACCTGGGTGCAGATGCCGTCGTCGAGATCACCGGTTTGCGCAACCCTTGCGCGCAGCTGGATGAATTTGAAAAAGGATTGCTAGCTGCTGTTTTGGATCGGGATGAGGAAGGACGTCTGCTACGCAAAGCGGGCGTGATGGGCATTGTCCTGGTGGGTGGCGATGTGCGACCTGGCGACGCGATAGGGATTGAGCTGCCTCCGCAGCCCCACGTGCCGCTTGAACCGGTCTAATGATCTGAGCCGCCGGCTTGTGCCAGCGCTTCGGCCAGGGCATGCCATTCGGCCAGCAACAGCGTTTCTGCGCGGCGTGATCCCTCAATATTTGCTTCGGATAGCGCCCGGGCGATAGCTGCCCGGCTCAGACCAAGTTGGCGCAGGTTTTTTTGCAGCTGCTTGCGCTTCTGGCTGAAACCGGCGCGGACTAGGCGGAAGAAAGCATCTTCAGCGGCGGCATTGTCTTGTGGATGTTCATATAGGTCGATGCGGATTATGGCCGAATCTACATCAGGCCGCGGCCAGAAAGCGCCCGCTTTGACCACGGTTACCGGGGTCACGGCGCCGTAATATCGCACACTGACCGCCAGTAAGCTCATATGCGGCGGCTCAGCCGTTAAGCGCTCCGCCACCTCATTTTGTACCGTCAACACCAGGCGCGACGGCTTATGCGCGCCGCCAAGAAGGTGACGCAGGATAGCGCCAGTAATGTAATAGGGTACGTTGGCCACGACGACATAGGGACCGCTGATCAAATCCGCCGGATCATGTGCAAGAATATCGCCGTGCACGACTACTACGTTCTCCAGGCCGGCCAGCTCGTGTCGTAGAGCCGGCAGCAGGCGATCATCCAGTTCTACCGCCACCACGCGCGCGGCGCGCGCCGCCAGCTGCCGCGTTAGCGCGCCTAATCCCGGCCCAATTTCCAGCACCGTTTCCCGCGGAGCCAGATCGGCTGCGCCGGCGATGCGTGCCAGGATATTGTCATCGAAGAGGAAATTTTGCCCCAGACTCTTTTTCGGCGTGAGTCCGTAGCTGTTTAGGAGATGTTTGGGGTGCTCGCTCACGGCAGCACTTCCGGCAGCAAGTAATTGATCTCCGCCGGCACCGGCGACAAATAGTAAACATCAACATAGCCGTTCCAGGCCTTAAGTTCATCTTCATCATAGCCAAGATCGATCCAGCGGCCCTTGACGCCACCGCCCGTATCTCCTGCAAAGCCAATGCCGTAGCCGGGCACGTAGACCTCGGAGCGAAACGGGATAACGTTGGGATCGACGGCCACGATGCCGGTGCCGGCCGGCAGCCCGCTGGCCGTAATGCCGTAAGATGGATGATCCGGCGATTTGCCGGAACTGGACGCGGTGTAAGCAGTTGCGCGCATGCGTACGACACGCCAGTACTCGCGCGGCCCTTCGGGCGTATCAATGACGTTGGTCGTTATGCGCGTGCCATAACCGATTACTTCGTTCACCGGCTCTTGTTCAAACCACTCCCCTTCAACTTCGCGGCTGACCTCCACGCCATTCTCATAGCGCACGCGCACGCTGCGGCGCAGGATGCCAGGCACGCCGCTGCTAAGCAGCTCCTTACTGTCTAGATCGAGTGTATCGGTTGGCTGGTAGATGGTCTGGAAGGGTACGATCTCATCCTCGACGAGCAGTTCTTCGCCGGAGCGAACGACTTCGATGACGGCGCCGGCCACCACGAGCTGGTCGCGCGGCGGAGTGACGATATCGGTTTCACTAACGGCGATGCCGGCCTGGGCCAATGCCTCGGCAACGGTAGCGGCCGGGCTAAAAACGGCCAGAGCCTGCCCATCAACATGAATGGTGAGCGGAACCACCTGCCGGACGCGTATGATCAGTCCC
This sequence comes from Promineifilaceae bacterium (SeqCode), assembly GCA_046259695.1. Lineage (GTDB taxonomy): Bacteria > Chloroflexota > Anaerolineae > Promineifilales > Promineifilaceae > JAACFF01. The sequence goes on from JBJYWX010000076.1 coordinate 22,758, forward strand.
TCGGACAGAGGGGTTTCAGCGGAGGGATCGACGGTATCGTCTTCGCCAAGTACTATTCCCTGCTGGGCCAGGACCTCGCCAACCGTGGTCGCGGTCGTGTGCAGGTCCTGCGCCGTCTCAGCGAGCCGCAGATTAACGTTGTAGGCCACGGGAGTCGCGGTAGGAAGGCGCGTCGGTGTCGTTATAGATGAAATGACCGTCGCCTGGATGGATGCCGTGGGCGAGGGTAAGACGGCGGCGATAGTCTGTGCATCGCCGTGCCCGCTCAGGAAGAAAAAACCGGCCGCGGCCAAACTGGCGATTCCCAGGAGAAGCAGCACGCTAATCAGCAGTACGGAGCGAGACATAACCTTATTCGGCGCTTGATACGAACTGAGGACTGAGCGCGGCGCCCCCTATTCTCAGCGGCGCGTCGTCCAGTCCTCAGCTCATGGCTTGATGCGCCCAAAAGGCCGGCGACGACCAGGTGATCCTGGGCACCCAGGAGTATCGCCTTAGCGCTGCTTCCTCCCGGACCTGACGCGGTTCGACGGCTCCTGCCGCC
>JBJYWX010000077.1:0-3556 GCA_046259695.1 Promineifilaceae bacterium (SeqCode)
AGAATGAAAGAGCTTCTGAAGAACAATGCGCCTTTTGAACGGTCAACGATGACGATCGACGAGGCACGCGCCTTCTTCTCTGAGCAACCTTACAAGCTTGAATTGATTGATGAACTCGCCGCTGGCAAGGTGGATGAGAATGGCGAACCCATTTCTGAACCTGTTAGCGAGGTCGGCATCTATCGCCAGCGCGATTTTGTGGATCTTTGTCGTGGTCCACACGTCGCGTACACGAAGCAAGTCAAAGCCAATGCGGTAAAGGTCTTGCGCAGCAGCGGCGCGTACTGGCGCGGCGACGAGAATAATCCACAACTTCAGCGTATCTATGGTACGGCCTGGGAAAATCGCACGGACCTTGACGCTTATCTTAAGCTGCTCGAGGAAGCAAAGAAGCGTGATCACCGTCGTCTTGGTAAACAGCTTGGCCTATTTCATATCTCACCGCTGGTAGGAAGTGGTCTGCCGCTTTGGCTGCCCAAAGGCACAATATTGCGCGAAGAACTGGAGAAGTTTTTACGCGAAGCACAAATTGCGCGCGGCTACCTGCCGGTCATCACACCCCATATCGGCAACCTGAACCTCTACATCACGAGCGGGCACTATCCGTATTATAAAGATAGCCAATACGCGCCGATCGAGATTGATGATGAACAGTTCTTGTTACGGCCGATGAACTGCCCGCACCACATCGAGATCTACCGCAGCGAACCGCGCAGTTATCGTGATCTGCCGCTGCGCCTGGCCGAGTTTGGCACGGTCTACCGCTACGAAAAAAGCGGCGAGCTTTCCGGCCTGACACGGGTACGCGGCTTCACAATAGATGATTCCCATCTCTTTGTCACACCGGAACAGCTGGAAGAAGAGTTCATTGGTGTTGTTGAGCTGATCCAGTATGTATTCAGTGCCTTGGGCTTCAGTGATTTTCGCGCGCGCCTGGGCACGAATGATCCCGAAAGCGACAAGTACGCCGGTGCGCCCGAAATGTGGGAGCAAGCAATCAGGCTCATTCGCCAGGCGGCCGACAAAGCTGGCATGAACTACACCGTTGAAACGGGCGAAGCCGCCTTCTATGGACCCAAGCTCGATTTTATCGTGCGTGATGTGTTGAAGCGCGAGTGGCAGCTCGGCACGGTTCAGGTCGACTTCTTGCTGCCGGAGCGATTTGATCTTGAATATACGGGTGAAGATGGGCAGAAGCACCGGCCGGTGATGATCCATCGCGCGCCTTTCGGCAGCATGGAACGCTTCACGGGCATCTTGATTGAGCATTTCAACGGCGCCTTCCCACTCTGGTTGGCCCCGGTTCAAGCGATCATGATCCCAATCGCTGACCGGCACCTGCCCTATGCAAAAGAAGTGGCCGCGAAATTGCGCGCCGCTGGGCTGCGCGTGGAAGTCGATTCCTCCGGCGATCGCATGACCAAGCAAATCCGCAATGCGCAGCTGCAGAAGATCCCGTACATGCTGGTTGTCGGGGACAATGAGGTCGAAAGCAATTCGGTGGCTGTGCGCACGCGGGAAAACGAAGATCGGGGCGCGGTTTCCCCGGATATCTTCTTGGAGCAGGCGCAGGCTTTGATCGATACCAAATCCTTGGAGATTTAGCGTCTCTTGTTCGTCCGACCAAACAGAAAAACAGAGGCTGCTAAGGCTGGCAGTCTCTGTTTTTTTGCCTATGGATTGTGCCATGGAGCGAACGCTGCTTATTTAAGGATGTAGTGCGTTCCCTTCTTGGAGCCGATCTTCAGTAACAGCCCTTTTTCTACCAAATCAACCAGGTCCAATCTCAAGGTCTCGGTCGAAACTTGCGGGCATAAGGTACGATAGTCCGAATTGGTAATGCTGCCATATTCGCGCACGTAAGCTATGGCCTGCATCTGGCGCTCATTCATATTTCGCGACCATTTGGGCGCGGCCGGCCGTTCTCTCTTGTTCGAAAGCACCACTTTAAAAGAATGGGGCGTAGCGCTAAACTGCGGTGGAGCATGCCCGGAATCGACCATTTCCTCGATCATACGGTCGATACCCAATCCCAACTCCTCAATATAGCCCCATTGGTAAAGGCCACTCACCAGGCGTGGGTTGCGCGAAAAATGCTCATCGACCAGGTTGTCCAGGGTCATATAGCCCGGCAGTGAACCAGGGCTAAGAATCTCCAGGCGGTCGCTGTACATGCGTATTTCGATGCGCCGGCCCTTGATGCGATAGTCGCGGTGAGCAACGGCGTTTACCAGGGCTTCTCGTACGGCAAATCGAGGGTATTCCGTCAGCTCTTCTCTTTCCAGGCCGTTCACGGTCGCTCCTACACGCATCTCTTCGAAGACAACGTTCCAGGCTCGCGCCACCAGGCGCGCCAGGGGACCGGCTAGTTCATCACGACGGCCGTAGCCGATGCCGCCATCTTCACCGCGCGCCTCCTCGCCCGGAAAGCGTACGAAGACAATGCCGCTTTGGGGAAAGAACGCCTGAGGGTTTTTACCAAACAGCAAAATACCTGTTACGGTTGGATTACCCTCGCGATCCGTGGCCCCCATCTCAAAGAGTAGTTCGGCCGTCGTGCCCACCCGGCCACCGCTGCGCACTTCGCGCTGCTCCAGGAACTCGCCAATTATCTCCGGATCAAAATCGTCCTGGCGCGCTCCAGGAACCAGCTCTGTTTCAAAGGTAGCCGTATGCCGGCTCGCCGCCAGGTCATTGATTTCATCGCCGGTCAGGGCGCGGTTATGTGTCCCGCTGCGTACCAGGACCCGGCCGTCCGCCATCGCGTGCAGGTCAAGACTGCGATCTACCTGGATCCCCACCAGCGTGCCCGCCTTGGTCTCCACCATCTGCCAGCCGCTTGGCACCGGCGGACTACATAAGGCGGCCGCCTCTTGCAGAGCGCCTTCTGCTTCCTCTTCCCAGACCTCGCCGGCCGGCCGGCCATCACTATCAACGCCGAGGATTATAAGTCCGCCATCGCTGTTGGCCATTGCCACCATACACTCAGCGAGCGCTCCAGGATCCGCTTCCGGCAGAAATGCGAGACGTGGTCCGGGAAGCCTATTAATCATGATTTTTCCCGCCTACTTTGTGGAAATCGTGCAGCCTATTCAAAATCCTGCTGAGTACCCTGACCAGGTTTGTGGCTAAAATGCGTAATCGCCGCCATTCGCCGCCGCTGCCGCCGCGCCGATAATGCCTGCCTCGTTCAACAGTTTCGCTGGTACAATCTTGGCCTTCGTCTTGATATAAGGCAGAAACTTGTCATGCTTCTTGCTTACCCCGCCGCCAATGATGATCAACTGCGGCGAAAAGAGAAATTCGATATGCTGGAAATACTCATTCAGGCGTTTGCCCCACTCTTTCCAGCTCAAGTTCTCTTCCTGGCGGGCGCGATCGGACGTATAGCGCTCAGCATCCTCGTCGTGCCCTGGCAGGTAGAGGTGTCCTAACTCAAGATTTGGCACGCAGTGCCCCTTCATGTACAGGGAGCTGCCGATGCCCGTGCCCAGGGTGAAAACCATTGTTTCAACTTCTGATTTTTTCCCGGCGCCGAACTTCATTTCAGCGTAAC
>JBJYWX010000078.1:0-14510 GCA_046259695.1 Promineifilaceae bacterium (SeqCode)
ATTTTCCAAGGCCTGCAACGCGTAATTGCCGCGCGCAAGAAGCTGCCCGCCCTGCATGCCCAGGCAGGGGCCCATGCTGTTTGGACGCACAATGAGCACGTTTTCGGCCTGCTGCGCGACAGCCCGCGCGGCCGGGTACTGATCCTGGGCAATTTCAGCGAGGCGCCGCAGATTGTACCTGCCTACCGCCTGGCCGAAATGGGTTTCGGCGGGCGTTTAATCGACCGCCTCAGCGGCCGCGAATTGGCCGGTCACAATGACCTGGCGCTGGAGCCCTACGCATATTACTGGGTGCAGGTTGATGAGGGAGTGGGATGACCGAATTGTTAGGAGGCATTGAAGCCGGGGGAACTAAGTTTGTGTGCGCGATCGGCACTTCTGATGGGCAAGTGCTGCGGGAAGTGCGGTTTCCCACTACCACGCCGGACGAAACAATCGGCCGAGCGCTGGAATTCTTCGCTGCCGAGACCGCAGGAGGCAAAAGCATCTCTGCCCTGGGTGTCGCCGCCTTTGGCCCTGTTGACCCGCACCCCGGTTCGCCAACCTATGGGTTCATAACCACGACGCCCAAGCCGGGCTGGGCCCAGACCGACTTTCTTGGCCGTTTGCGCCGGGAAATCTCCGTGCCGATGGCCTTTGATACCGATGTCAATGCCGCTGCTTTGGGAGAAGGGCGATGGGGTGCGGCGCGCGGGCTAACCACTTTTGTTTATCTCACTATAGGGACCGGTATTGGCGGCGGTGTGATAGCCGAAGGCCACCTTTTACACGGCCTGGTCCACCCTGAAATCGGCCATATGCGCCTCGACCATGATTGGCGGCGTGACCCGTTTCCGGGCACCTGCCCTTATCACGGCGACTGTATGGAAGGATTGGCCTGTGGGCCGGCCATCGCCGAGCGCTGGGGTCAGGGCGGCCAGCACCTACCTCCCGACCATCCGGCCTGGGAACTAGAAGCCGGCTACCTGGCACAGGCGCTGCAGAGCCTGGCCTGTATTCTCTCACCACAGCGTATCATCATGGGCGGCGGTGTAATGGATAAGCCTGGCCTGCTTTCGCGGGTGCGGGAAAAGACACTGGCCTATCTGAACGGCTATGTGCAGCATCCGGCCGTGCTTGAAGAAATAGATTCGTACATTGTGAGGCCCGGCCTGGGCAGCCAGGCAGGGGTTCTCGGTGCCATTGCCCTGGCAGAAACAGCTATCCAAAGGGCATAGACAGCCCGGGCCAAGTGAAAAAAAGACCTCGCTCCTTGAAGGAAGCGAGGCCTTTTCTTATTTTGAGTGTGCGCGCAGCCGGAATATGGCCGCGCCGCTTATCTCCGCCGCCCGCCGCCCAGCAGCAGGACGTAATACATAAACTGCCCGACAGCCGAGACGGCCGCTGCGACGTAGGTGAGCGCCGCCGCGTCCAGCACCCTGTTGACGCCATTGACCTCGTCACCGATAAGGATGCCGCTCGCTACTAGCTCTTTCTTAGCGCGCTTGCTGGCGTCATATTCCACCGGCAGCGTGACCAGCGTGAAAATCACCGCCAGACCAAAGAGGATAAGCCCGGCCCACGCCAGAGGTGTGATATGGAGCAGAAAACCGGCCAGGAAAAGCCAAGGCGCCAGCATGGAGCCAAACTGCGTGGCCGGCACGATGGCGCTGCGCAGTTTGAGCGGCGCGTAGCCTCGCGAATCCTGCAAGGCGTGACCCGTTTCATGGGCCGCGACGCCGGCCGCAGCAATGCTTGCTGAGCGATAGACGTCCGGGCTGAGGCGCAAGACCTGTGACCGCGGGTCATAATGGTCGCTCAACTTGCCCTGGGACTCCTCAATGGTCACGTGATACAGCCCTTGCTGATCGAGCATCTGGCGCGCGACCTCCGCTCCGGTCAAGCCGCGCATCGTGCGCACCTTTGAATATTTATTGAACGATCCGCGCACGCGGCTCTGCGCCCATAACCCAAGCAGCAGGCCCGGCAGCGCGAATATCAGCCAACGTGGATCAAAAAAGAACATGGAATTTCCTTAGATAAAAGCTTCTAATAGACAATATAAAGCGGCATACTTTCCGCCAAGAATAGTGTGGCACATGGCCATTGTGAAGTCAAGATTCGGGCATGTTTCAAACGGATATCTTACGCAGCAGCCCCACTGTGGCAGCATTGCGCCGCCCTTCAAACTTGCTATAAATACGGCCTGAGTATGAGCTTACACCATAGGAAATATGGCAATGACCCAAACATCCCTACTGAACTTGCCCCAAGAGCTGCCCGATAATCTGCTGCTGCGCTGGGGTAGGACCGAAGACGCCGAAGCACTATCCGACTTCAATGTACGCATCCACAGCGACGAGCCGGAACGGCCCGAAATGTGGCTGGGAAGTTGGACGCGCGACCTGCTTGGCGGCGCCCATCCGACCACAAAAGCGACTGATTTTACTGTCGTGGAGGACACAAACAGCGGCGCGATTGTTTCCAGCATGGTCCTCATTTCGCAAACATGGTCCTATGACGGCATCCCCTTTGGCGTCGGTCGCCCGGAACTTGTGGGGACGGAGGATGCGTACCGCCGCCGCGGCTTGATCCGCCGCCAGATGGAGATCGCACACGCGGTCAGTGAGCGTCGCGGCGACAGGATGCAGGCGATCACCGGCATCCCCTGGTACTACCGCCAGTTTGGCTATGAAATGGCGGTCAATCTTGGCGGCGGACGTGAATATTTCTTTACAAGGCCTGGTAATGATAAGCAGCCGCAGGAGAAGTCTTACCAAACACGGCCGGCGACCGCGGCCGATATTCCGCTGCTGCAGACCCTCTATAATGAGCACTCTGCCGGCAGCTTGCTGCGCCTGGAGCGCTCGGAAGAGATCTGGCGTTTCCAGCTAACGGAAGCGCATCGAGACTCTGTTGGCGCGCTGAACGCTCAGATTATACTCAATCAGTCCGGGCAAGCCGTCGCTTACTTCGCTGCTGACGCGGTGGAAGGGATACTTCTCCTGAAAGAAGTAGGCGTTACGCCCGGCCATTCCTGGCGTAGTATCGCCACATTCATAATGAGCAAACTCAAGCAGCGGCTCGAAAAACTGAATGCCACGCGCGAGAAGCCGTTGACGAGCATCACCATACCGTTGTACGAAACGCACCCGCTCATTATTGCCCTTGACCGCCAGCTGGAAAAGATGCGCCCACCTTATGCCTGGTATGTGCGTGTGCCCGATTTGCCCGGCTTTATACAACATATTGTGCCCGTTCTGGAAAAAAGGCTGGCGGCGAGCGTGATGGCCGGTCACAGCGGCATGCTGCGCCTCAACTTCTATCGCGATACATTGCGTTTGACCTTTGACCGCGGACGGATGACCGCAATTGACCAGTATGAGCCGAAGGCCGTGGAAGACGCGGACGCGCTTTTTCCTAATCTGACTTTCTTGCAGCTTCTGTTTGGCCATCGCAGCCTGGATGAACTGGATCATGCCTACGCCGACTGCTATGCGGCCAATGCCGAAGCGGCCGTACTCTTGCGCGCGCTTTTCCCGCCTCGGCCGTCCTGGATAGGGGCGCTTAATTAATGAACCCACTGCAGCCTTTTCTGGATCGCTACGGGGTCCTTGTTGTTGATGGCGGGCTGGCCACGGAACTGGAGGCCCGCGGTGCTGACCTGAACGACGATCTATGGTCGGCACGGATGCTGATGGACGATCCCGCGCTCATTGGCCAGGTCCATGCCGATTACCTGTGGGCCGGCGCCGACGTCATCATCAGCGCTACTTACCAGGCCACAGTTGCCGGCTTCATGTCACGGGGCTTATCGCACGACGAGGCGGCGGCGCTTATTCGTCTCGCGGTTGACCTTGCGCTGGAAGCCCGGGACGCTTACTGGCAGGCTCAACCATCCGCTTACCGCGCCGAGGTTATCCGGCCGCTGGTGGCGGCCAGCGTGGGACCCTACGCCGCTTACCTCGCCGATGGTTCCGAATATACGGGCGCCTATGATCTGGATCGCGCCGGCCTGTTCGAATTTCACCGCGAGCGCTGGTCCATCCTTGCGGGTACCGAGGCGGATGTTCTCGCCTGTGAAACGATTCCCAATTACGAGGAAGCGGTAGCCCTGGCCGACCTTCTCGAAACAACGCCCGATCGCTGGGCATGGTTCAGTTTTAGCTGCCGCGATGGCGCCCATATCAGCGACGGCACGCCGGTAGCTGCCTGCGCCGCCTACCTGGATTCCTGCAGTCGGGTGGCGGCGATCGGCGTCAATTGTACCGCGCCGCGCTATATAACTTCCCTGATCAGCGAAATCCGCAGCGCTACGGAAAAGCCGATCATCGTCTATCCTAATTCTGGTGAACAGTTCGATGTTGCCCGGCGGCAGTGGATAGGGGAATCTGATCCATCAACTTACGGGAGCTTGAGCCGCGAATGGCGCAAAGTGGGCGCTGCCTGCATCGGCGGTTGCTGCCGCACCACACCGGATCACATTCGCCAGGTGCGCGATCGTTTTCCGCGCGCGCCGCGGCGTTAAACCTGCACAGGAAAGGTACGTTTATCGTGGACAATAAAGCGCGCCAGGCGTCATTACCTAAAAAGCGTATTTCCAGTGGCATGCTCCTTTTTGATCAGGCGGGCCGGCTGCTCGTGGTTGAACCGGCCTACAAGGAAACCTGGGAACTGCCGGGCGGGGTCGTAGAAGCAAACGAGTCGCCGCGGCAGGCGGCGATTCGCGAAACGGCCGAGGAGCTGGGCTTACTGTGCGAACCGCTGCGCCTGCTCGCGGTTGACTACAGCGGCGAGACGGACCGGCGCACGGAGAGCATTCATTTCATTTTCCTCGGACCAGTGCTTACGTCCGAACAAGTCGCCGCCATTCGCCTGCCCCTTGAGGAGCTGCGTAGTTTTCGTTTTCTGCCGCCAAAGGAAGCCAGCCGGCTGCTCAATAGGAAACTCCGGCGGCGCGTTCGCCGCTGCCTGAAAGTAATCGATAAGAAACGAACGCTGTACATGGAAGAGCAGCGACCCATCTAGTGTAAACTTGCATGTTTCTAGGTCAACTGGCCGCCCTGTCGACGGCCGTCATGTGGGCCCTAACGGCCGTCTTCTTTAACTTCGGCGGTCGGCGCATGGGCACCGGCGTTCTCAATCGCAGCCGCGTTCTTTTTGCTTTATTGTTTCTCCTCGCCGCCCATCTCCTGGTTGAAGGGACGCTATTTCCCTTGGACGCTGCGCCTTTTCGCTGGTTCTGGCTGGCCATCTCCAGCATTCTGGGCCTGGTGCTTGGCGATGCGTTTCTCTACCAGGCCTACGTCCTGATTGGTCCACGCCTCGCCATGCTTCTTATGTCAACTGTCCCCATCTACAGCGTGCTCTTTGGTTGGATCCTGTTTGGGGAAAGGATCAGCACCATTGAACTGACCGGCACTTTGATGGCGGTCGGTGGCATAGGCTGGGTGGTCACTGAAAAACGCAGAGGCAGGACGCAGGTCGAAGATAAACAGTATCGCACCGGCATCCTGTTTGCCCTGGCTGCCGCCCTGGGCCAGGTAGCCAACCTGGTGACGGCGCGCTACGGGCTGGTAGGGGGATATTCCACTGTGTCGGCGACAGTCATCCGCATCCTCATCGCCGTGATTGTCCTCTGGGGCGTTGCCATCCTACAGCGGCGGGTGCGCCACACCTTTCAGATGTGGCGCGATCGCCAGGCTCTGCAAGCTGTTGTGGCCGGTTCATTCATTGGGCCCTTTCTGGGGATCTGGTTCTCGCTCATCGCCGTACAGAATGCGCGGCTGGGTGTCGCTTCGACACTAATGGCCCTGACGCCCATTTTGCTTATTCCCATTGAGTACATTGTCTATAAGAATCCCGTCAGCCGCCGCGGCGTAGCCGGTACCGTGATAGCCATCACCGGGGTGGCCCTCCTTTTTCTCCCGGCAGGATAACGAAATAGAACGCGGACGAGCGCGGAAAAGCGCTGAAGCACGCGGGAGAAGAGACTACTGATTACCGATTAATTGATTAACTGACTAACTGACTGCTATTCCGTTCCACAGCGCGGAATAACTGCGGCCAGACGCTGTATACCTTCTTTGATCTGGGCCGTGTCCAGGCCGCTGAACCCGAGCAGGATCGAAGGTGGGGCTGGGTGTTCTACATAGTAGGGTGCGCCGGGATAGATGCCCACCCCAGCAGCGGCCGCATCACGTATTACCTGGATTTCGCTGCAGGCCTCGTGCAGCATGAGCATGACGTGCAGTCCGGCCGGCATCTGCGAATAGCTGACTTCCTTGGCCAGGGTGGCGTCCAGGGCATCGACCAGCGCCGCGCGCCGTTCGCCATAGGCGGCGCGCAGGTGGCGCAAGTGTCGCTCGAAGTGGCCGCCGGCGATGAAATCGGCCACGGCCGCCTGCGTAAGTGTCGGCGCGCCGCGATCGACCAGGGCCAGCGCGCCGGCAAAAGGCCCGACGAGCGGCGGCGGCAGCACCACGTAGCCGAGACGCAGCGCCGGAAAAAGAACCTTCGAGAAGGTGCCCAGGTAGATAACATGGCCGCTGCTGTCCAGTCCCTGCAGCGCGCTGGGTGGCCGGCTGTCGTAGCGCAGCTCGCTGTCGTAATCATCTTCGATAATCAGTGCGTTCACGTTCTGCGCCCACTGCAGCAGCGCCAACCGCCGCTCCAGCGGCAGCGTGCCGCCGCGTGGAAACTGGTGCGAAGGCGTGACAAAGGCGAGTCTTACACGGTGTCCGGACGGCAGATGGTTTACCGGGAGGCCGTGCTCGTCAACGGCGCGGGGCAACAGGTGCGCGCCATGAGACAGAAAGAGCTGGTATGCATCGCGGTAGCCGGGCGTCTCCACCACTATCTCATCGCCCGGCGCCAGCAGCAGGCGGGCCAGGAGGTCCAATGCCTGCTGCGCGCCGCTGACAATGATCACCTGATCGGCCGTGCAGTTGACGCCGCGGTGGCGCTGCAGATAGCCGGCCAGGGCTTCGCGCAGCGGCAGGAAACCGGCCGGTGAGCCATAGCGGGACAACATGACGTCGTCCGTGCTGAGATAACGGGCCAGCAGCCGCCGCCAGACGCCATAGGGGAAGATATGCGGGAAGGAACGGCCGAAACCAAAATCAATCTCTAGTCGCGGCCGCGACGGCCGCGGCTGGACGCTTTCGCTGGAAATGCGCTTTCCCCAGGGCGACAGCTGCGGTTCAAAAAATGCGGGTGCGGCCGCCTCAATCTGTCCTGCCGCATCGGTCACGGTAGAGGCTGCGCCGGGCCGGCTTTGCAAAAACCCTTCTTCTGCCAGGAGCACGTAGGCCTGAATGACGGTGATGCGTCCAATGCCGAGCGCGGCCGCGAGTTTGCGCGTGCCAGGCATTCTTGCACCGGGGGCCAGTTTACCGGTCAGGATACGCTGCCGCAGCTGATCGTATAGCTGCCGGTACAGCGGCTCAACACCATCGTGATCAAGCAATAGTTCATTAAGGCCATTCATCTTAACTGTCCACACAACCGTGTGCGCCAGAGGCAATTTTCGCATGCATACGGTAACTCGCTTACAATAGAGCCATGCCCTACCAGAGCAGCGAAAAAACGCGCCAAAAAAAGGATGCCAAGCGCGCAGCCATGATGCAAGCCGCGGTAAAGACCTTTGCTGAAAAAGGATACCAGGCGGCGACTATACGTGACATTGTGCAGGAAGCCGACGTGTCGGTGGGTACTTTTTACTTCTATTTTCCCGACAAGGAAACCCTGTTTATCCATCTCTTTGACGAAACGGCCGATTTCTTACTTAAGACATTGCAGCAGGCAGCAAACAGCCGGGTATCCTTTCCGGAGCAGATCAGAGCCGCTTTGAAGGCCTATGTCAGCATCGCCATCTATGAGCCGGCTGTTGTGCAGTTACTGCTCATCGCCGGTGTGGGCGCTATTCCTACCCTAGATGATAAACGCACGGCCTTCCGCGAAAGTATGGTGCTTCTGTGGGAAAAGCCGGTTAAAACTGCCCTGGAAAAGAACATGCTGGCTGCCCAAAATCCACGGCTGACCGCCGTTGCTCTTTCCGGCGCTATTGATGCGGCCATCCTCAACCTTATCGCCCGCGCCGAGCGTGCCGAAGAAGCGCCTTCTTTCATACGTGAACTGTCGCGCTTCGTCTTGCGCGCCGCCGCTTACCTGGGCGATCCCGGCGAATAAACGTTCCCGATACGCGCCAAATCGAGTTTATTGAACGCTGATCGTCGAACCTACCGGTTCTTTGCTGACCTCGATCCGCGTCGGGAACGCTTCCCGCAGTTCGTCGATATGTGTGATTACCAGGATGCAGGCAAAATCGTCCTGAATGGCGTTAATAGCTTCGATCAGGCGCTGCCGGCCCTGCGGATCCTGGCTGCCAAACCCTTCATCAATCACCAGTGTTTGCAGGCGCGCACCGGCGCGGTGGGCAAGTAGGCGTGATAGCGCCAGGCGAATGGCAAAGTTGATACGGAACTGCTCGCCGCCGCTGTAATTGTCATACGGCCGTTCACCGGCGCGGTCGGAGATAACGATGTCCAGGGTCTCGGCCATCGCATCGCGGCTTTTCAGCCGGCGCTGGGTATCGAACTTGATGCTCATCTCGCCGCCAGTCAGGCGATCCAGCAAATCGTTGGCCCCTTCTTCTATTTCAGGCAGAGCATGTTCTATTAGCAGCGCCTGCACGCCCTTGCGTCCGCATGATTTCTCCAGCAGCGTCAGTCGCTGCACGCGCAGCGTAAGGGCCTTCTTTTCTGCCTGTAGTTCCTCGCGCAAGGCGCGCTGGTTTTCGAGCACCTGTATTTTCTGTCTGGCCGCGCCGACTTTTTGGGCCGCGGCAATTTCCGCCTCGCGCACCTCGGTCACTTCCGCTTCCAGGCCCCTCACGTCCACAGCGCCTGAATCAAGCACGTTTAGCTGTTCGCGCATTTCCGCCAGCCGTTTCTCGCGCTGCATCCGCTCCTGCTCCTGTGCCTTGAGCTGCTGCTGCAAATCAACTACCGCCTGCTGAAGTGGTTCCAGGGCAGCGCGCGCTTCGCGCAGCGCCTGGTAGCGCTCGGGCGCGTCCGCGAGCTCCTGCCGCCGTGAAGTTGCCGCCTGCAGCTCCCCTGCGTCAAAGGCGATGCCGTCCAGCTCCTCCTGCAGCTGCGCCAACGCCAGGCGCGCTTCGGGAACATATGATTCAGCGGCCAGCAGCGAGGCCACTTCGGCCAGCCGCTTCGCGCCTTCCGTTTTCCATTCTTCTTGCCGCTGTGTTAACTGGTGCAGGCGCGCTGTATACCCAGCAATATCCTTCTGCAGCGCCTGCACCGTGTCCTGAACTTCTTTGGCGGCGCGCACGGTTGCCTCAAGAGCTTCAACCTGCGCCGTCTGCTCATTGAGGCTGCTTTCGTCAGCCAGCGAAGCGGCCAGCTCGACCAGGCGTTTTTCCCCCGTAGTCGACCAGGCCGACTGCGCCGCGGCAATCTCTTCCAGGCGCGTTTCGGCCTGAACCAGCCTCTTCTGCTGGGCCTGGCGGTCCCGTACCAAAGGGGGGCCTTTCTGGATCGTTTTTTCAACCTGCGGGAGCTCCACCTTAAGCGCCTTTATGCGCGCTTCGTTGGTGCGATAGAGGTTCGCGCGCGACGTGCCATCTGCGCGCAGTGAATCAATAACTGTGAACCGGTGCTCCTCGGTCAGCGGCTGCGTACAGAGAGGACAGTCACCGCCGCCGGCGGCGCTCTCCAGTTCGTCAATTCGTCCCTTGAGACGGTTCATTTCTTCATGTAAGACGGGCTGCTGCATCGTCAGCGACTGCAGTTCTGCCTGCAGCTGGTTGTAGTTTTGCTGCTGCTCGTCGATGATTTCGATCTGTTCGCTAAGCGTTTCTATCGCCGCTTGCGCCGCTTCCTTTGCCTGTTGCTCGGCCGTTTTCTCCACGGCCAGGGCGTTTATCTGCTGCGCCTGTGCCTGCAGCCCTTGCAGTTCTTGCTGCCACAGACGGCGCTCGCCATGCGTCTGCTGCAGTGCCGCCCTGGCGCTCTGCAGCGCTTCTTGTTGTTCCGCCGCCGCGGTGAGTGCCTCCTGCCGGCGCGCCAATTCTTGCTCAGCACCTGCAAGCGCCTTGCTGACGGTCGCTTGCTCGTCAGCAGCCGCTTCAACACGGCTTTTTTCCACCTGCAGGGCTGTCTGTTCTTGTTCCAGGCGGCTGCGCGCTTGTGCCAGCTGCACCTTCAGCGGCTGCATCTTCTGCAGTAGCTCATTGTGCGCCTGGGCTGCTTCGCGCAGCGTCTGCAAATGCGCATCTGCAGCTTGCCAGGCCGCGTAGTCGGCTTCAATGCCTTCCGCGCCGGCGATAATTGCTGCCAGCTGCTCTTGCCTGCCCAGTCGTTCCTGCAGGCTCTGTTCTGCCTTCGCGTGCGCTTCTCCCAGGCGCTTCAATTCACTTTCGAGCTCGTTGATGGTGTCGCGCAGCTGTTGTCGCGCTGACTCATTTAAGCGCGTTTCGGCCAGCAGCTTTTCCTTAAGCAGGCGTCTTTCGGTTAGTACCAGGTGGTTGGCCTCAGCCTGTTCCAGGGCGGCCGACCGCGCCGGCTCCTCAGCCAGCTCGTTGGCGATCTCCTCCAGGCGAGCCTCGATCATGGCGACCGCGCCTTCCGTCGTCTTGCGTGCAGTACTCGCCCGCTCACGTAAGTCTTCCCACTGTGTCACGCCCAAAAGCTCAGCCAGTATCTCCTTACGCTGGCTGGGAGTACGCGTTGTGAACTGGTCCGCCTTACCCTGCAACAGAAAACTGGCGTTGGTGAAGGTCTCGTAGTTCATTTGCAGCAGCCCTTCAATCGCCGCCTGCGTTTCCCGGATCTTACTTTCGCTGAGTGACTTCCAGCCGCCGTCACCGGCGTCCATTTGCAGTTCGAGCGAGGTCGTCTTGCCTGCCTGCTTGCTGCGAATGACCCGGTATCGTACTTCTTCCAGGCGAAAGATGAAGCGCACTTCGGCCATGCCGTCCTCACCCGCCTGGCGGTTGACCAGGTCATCGTCACTGCGCACGCGGCTCTGGCCGAATAGGGCCCAGGTCATTGCTTCCATGATGCTCGATTTGCCGGCGCCGTTAGGGCCTCCTATGCCAGCCAGGTGGATGCCGCCAAAATCCAACACCGCCGTCCGCCGATAGCTGAGGAAATTTGTGATTTCTAGTTTGACGGGGATCATTCGGGTTTACTCGTCGGCCGCAAATAAGACCTCGCCGGCCAGGTCGCGCATGGTTGTGATTTCGTCACTTTCCATGCCGATAGTACGCCAGTACGTCTCAAGAAGTTCCAGCGGGGAAAGCGATTCCACGGCTAACGTGTCGCCCAGCCGCGAGCGGCGTTCGCTGAGGCGGTGCTTCTGAATCTGCAGGCTAAAGGCCTCATGAAAATAGTCGATGATCTGCTTTTCGTCGAGCAGGGGCTCCCAATCGGCCGCATAGGTAAGTCGCAGGCGACAGATGGCGCCGCGTACTTTTTCCGGGGCCGGCAGTTTGCTCATGATATCGCTCATAAACGTCTCGGGATCGGGCGTGTCTATCGCAAAATCCAGCATGTGACGTGTCTTAAGCGGGATGAACTGCCAGACCGTCTGGCCCTTGCTCACCTCCGCCAGCACGAATCCTTTCTTTTCCCTTGCCTCGCCAAAATCAATGCGCTCAATCGAGCCAGGATAGATGGCCGGTGGTTGGCTGTCGCCTGGTGATAGCTGCTGGTGCTTGTGGATATGACCCAGGGCGACGTAGTCGAGGCGCGGATCGGCGATGATCCGGCCGCCAAGAGTTAGCTCATCGCCCAACATTACGGTGCGCTCGCTGCCGTAGGTCGCGCCGCGCACGCTAGCGTGCGCGGTGAGAATCAAAGGCAGCTCTGGATCGGCGGCGTCTATGCCATTCAAAATCGCCCGGGTGACGCGCTCTTCCATGCCGTCGAAAATCTCATCCATGGTCAGCCCGCTTGTCTCTTCGCGCGTCATGAGCTGGCTGCGTGATACCCAGGGCACACTCAGCACCTGCAGCGGCACGCCCAGCATGGCCGGTGTCCAAAGCTTAATACGGTCCGCCACGTGAACATGCGGCACACTGAGGGTCTTGTACTCCTGCAGTGTATGCGCGCGGCCCGTGGCCGGTGAGATATCATGATTGCCGATCAACAGCAGAGTAGGGATTCCTGCCTGCGAGAGGCGCATCATGCGCCTGCCCCATTCGCGCTGGAAGGTCGGCTGGGGATTGCGATCTTTGTAGGCGTCACCGGCAAACAGTACCAGGTCGACCTGCTCGTCGATCGCCGCGTCGATGATCTGGTCCAAAGCGGACAGAAAATCCATCACGCGTACGGGCAGCGCGCTCTCAGGATCGCGGCGGCCGTAATTGGCGATATCAATATGCGCGTCCGCGAAGTGCAGGACACGGACCGGTTTGGCTGTCATGATCGCTCCCGTAAATAGCAGTTACTAATTGAGAATGACCAGATCATAGTTCGCGCCCTTATCCGGGGAGCCCGTGGGGAATTTCCGCTCCACCAGCACAAAATACTGGCGCGCTCCTAACTGCCGCATTTCGATCAGTTCATCCGCGCCGTTCAGCGGGTTGGTGCTGCTGCCCCATTCAGTCTTGTTGTGGCCGTAGAGATAAAGGTCAAAATTATTGCCGTCCGGCACCTGCAGTTGAATAGTGATATCCTGGGGCTCGCTGATACTAAAGCTGAAGAAATCATAGAAGTCACGCTGCTTGTTAAAATTGCCGCGATAGTGGAAACCAAAGGGCAGCGGGCGCGCCATGCCTATCGTATCGTCCGGCAGCAGGTAATCCTGGCCCATCGCCAGCGAGATGGGCATAAACTGGCTCACCGGCGGGATCGTAAGCTTTTCGGTGAGCGGCAGGGCATGCTCGCCATCCACGAAAATACTGCCGCCAACAACATAGAGATCGTTGCCGATGAAACTGCCTCTTGGGTAGCCCCGTGCCGACAATATATCCTGACCGCCCAAATTGAACTCCGGCGACATCAACGTCCAGGTGCCGAGGCGCGGATCATATACCTCCGTCTGCAACACGGGCACGAGCACGTCGGCGATGACTGTAAGCCCGCCGAAGACATACCATTTGCCGTCCGGGCCAACTGCGCTGCCGGCGCCAATGCGCGCGATGTTCATATCACCGATATAGCGCCAACCGGTTCCGGGCCAATAGCATTCGGCGCTGGTATGTAAGACAAAACCGCCATTCTGCACGCCAAGCCCTCCGGCGACACAAGCCCCGCGATTGCCGGTGCCTACCCACGCGCCGGTGTGTGCGTAGCGTGCGGTCTGCATCGACGTGATCGGCAGCCATTTGTCACTGTTCACGCTGTAGAAATAAGCCCGGTTGCTGGCCGTGGTGTTCTCGCCGAATAGATTGGTCGATGCCGTGCCACCGATCAAATAGTAGCCAGGATTATCAGTCGAGGGCGGCACGGCCGAGGCCGCCCAGGCCACTTTCTCCGGCAAAGCCCGTACCGTCGACCACGTGCCCAAATCCTGCGCGTCGTCATTAGGCGGTATGCGATAAGACCAATGCAGGCCGTCATAGCCGAGGTCGTTACCGTTATAGCCGGAAGGAACGTAGATATGGTCGCCTACGAGGGCCGCGGTGGTGTTGGAGTAACCCGCGCCGGGTATCTGTGCCATTACTTTCCAATTACCGTTGCCTGGATTGAGACGCAGTACCTGGTTGGAAACAAATGGTACACCCGCGCCGCCGGTCTGGCCGCCGATGACGTACAGTTTGCCCTGGTAAGCAGCGGTGGCGTGGCGGCTGATGGCCGGCGTGGTTTGCTGGGTATCTACCGTAT
This sequence comes from Promineifilaceae bacterium (SeqCode), assembly GCA_046259695.1. Lineage (GTDB taxonomy): Bacteria > Chloroflexota > Anaerolineae > Promineifilales > Promineifilaceae > JAACFF01. Next base: position 13,827 of record JBJYWX010000078.1, read on the forward strand.
CCCAACGCGCCTGGATAGGTTCCAGGAAGGCCGAAAACTGCAAATTCGTTGAGTTGGGAATATTGGGAATGCCGGGTTCGCGGTCAGCGAAGACAATGTAAAACTCTTCACCGGCGGTGACGGCTAATGTCTGCCCGGAAGTGAAGCCATTATTGTCGTCATTACATGCCACTTGCTGCAGCGCGCCACACTCCCCTTTATAGACCCCCAGCACGGTGTCATAGGCGCTGCCGAAGGTGTCCAGGGTGATGCGCCCGCTGGCCGGTACAAGGAGCTTGTACCAGACCGTGCGGAACCCTTTGGTTCGCTGCGGTGTTCCCCACATGCAGGTCAACACCGGATCGCTGTTTACGGAAGTGGCATTGAGCACGTCGTAGCTGATACCATCGGCGGGATGAATCTCCGGCACCAGCGCAATATCGGTTGCATCTTCGCAGGTATCACTGGGATCATCGGCCAGTATCGAAAGTATGCCGCTAGTGCTCTCGCGCACCATAGAGGGCTCGACTACGCCATCGATCATTGGCCTTGGCAAGCGAGATTTTTCCAGGGCACGGCCGTTGACGACTGGCCCATCCTGATCCCCATCCTGCGCCAAACTGACTTGTGTTGCCAGCGCCGTGAGCAGCATGGAGACGATCAGCAGGGGCAGCAAACGACGGATCATTCAGTCTCCTTGCCCGC
>JBJYWX010000079.1:0-10659 GCA_046259695.1 Promineifilaceae bacterium (SeqCode)
GAAGCGGCATTCCTCAGCATAGTTGGCGTCCTGATGCTTGAATTTCACCCATTCGTCGGATGTAAACAGTATCTCGTTCAAGTCGTCGGGATTGGCAACCTCAAAGTAGAGGGTCAGTTTTAATAAATCGTCCTGTACCTGCTCGACGCGCAGCTCGGAATAAGGATCGGGCATCGCTTCCTTGTTATTGATGCCCACACCGTAGCGCACTTCACCGCTTTCCAGGGTTTCTACGCGGCAGTCAGACACGTCAAAATTGGCCAGGGCTGGATTGCCCATGGTGCAGCTATGTTGGGCCAGGACATCTTCATAGTAGGCCAGGGCCGCGGTGAGGTGAGGTGCACCAGGTACAATCTGCCCAGGCAAGTAGGAACCCGGCTGCATCTCCTCAAACGGTACGGCCATCATCAGGCTCGGCCCTTCTTCAGGCAGCACGCCGATGCCCACTTCGCGGTCGGGAGAACTCTCAACACGGAATTCCGGCGTGCCCATCCAGTTGGAGACGAGCATGAAGGCAATGAACAACATAGCCACCGACAGACCGACACGGCGGTCAGCATAGCGCCGGCTCTTGCCAACCTCAAAATAGGGCATGACCATAAAGGCGACCAGTAGGGCGGGGATAAAGCCCACGATAATGGTCTTGTCAGCCAGCTTCAACCAGCCTTGTGACCACGAGAGGTACCAGGGCGCTACGACGTGGAGGGGAGTCACGACAGGATCAGCGTGTGATTCCAATGGTGCGTCCCAGAGCCACAATGAGCCGGCAATTAAGAATAACGAAAGCAGCGCGGTCCACATCAGTTCGCTGGTCAAAATGTCAGGGATGAAGTAGGTGCGTTCGTCACGCGGCACGCGCTTGGCCGTGTCCTCGCCAATTTCTTCGCGGCCAGGCGGCAGCGAAAGCCCATGGAGGACAACCTTGTAATAGTGGACGAAAAAGAAGATACCAAGCAGCAGCGGCATGAGTAAGACATGCAGCAAATACCAGCGTAAGAGACCGTTCGCGCCGAGTGAAGGGCCGCCCTGGGCGATGAGGAGGACGTTCTGATTGACAACGGGAGGTGCCGGTGCAGCTTCGGTGGCGCTCAGGAATACGGTCAAAGCCCAGTAGGCCAGTTGATCCCAAGGCATAAGGTAGCCACTGAAGCTGAGCAGTAGGGTAAGAAGCAGCAAAATCATGCCCGTGGCCCAGGTGAATTGACGTGGTTTCTTATAGCTGCCGGTAACAAATGTGCGCAGCATATGCAAGGCCACTACAACGACCATCACCTCCGCGCCAAGCCGGTGCATGTTGCGGAACAGCTGACCCAGCGGCACATTGGAGAGAATGTTCCACATGTTGCCATAGGCAACCAGCGGGCTGGGCGTGTAAAAGACCATCAGAATGATGCCGGTGATGGTCTCCCAGACAAACATGAAGGTCGACAGCCAGCCCAGGCGAAAGGTGGGATAGATATTCGTGACCTCTGTATGGTAGAAACTAGGACGAATATGGAGCCAAAAGCTGTCCGCATGCGGTCGCAGGCGCGGGTTGGGGCGGCGCGGCTCATCACCACGCAGGGCGGCACGCACATCATTAACGTTCATGCCTGCCGTGATACGCTCTACGACTTCGTCAGCCTTGGCTATGACCGCCTGCCTGACGCCGAGTTCTCGTACCTGATCAACAAAGGTTGTCATTCATTAACTCCTTCTAGCGCCGAATACGCACTCGTCATTACGGACAACTGCCGGTGAAGCTGCAAAGCAAGGGCTGGGAAGGGCCCAACTTGCGGCTGCCGGTGTCAATGCTTAAGAATGTTGTGCCTGCCGGCAAGACAAGTGGATCATAAAAATCGTTGGATAGCGTGGAGGTAGCCAGTACGGTAGTTCTGTCCTCGGCCAGCGCCTCTACGAGGAAACGATCGAGCGTGCGCGGGGCGGGGGATTCGATGCGGCGCCCGTCAAGGCGATACTTCGATCCGTGGCAAGGGCACTCAAAGCGGTCATTCGCCGGCGTCCAGGAATAGATGCAGCCCAAATGAGTGCAGACTTTGTATACGGCACATACACCAACTATTGGTTGGGTCTCGTCAGGGGCAGCGAACATGAGGTCATTTGGCTCTTGTGTATTCAAGTTGACGAGCCAGAAGCGGCCGTCTGGGAAGTTAACCGGCGGATCATTGACGCCCGGTAACTCTGCGATTCCCAGAACAAACTTGCCACCAAATTCGCCCTCACGGAATCGAGGTATCAGAAACCAGATCAGAAGTCCGGCGCCCTGCAAGGTAAGGAGGGCAATCGAGGCGGCCCAAATGTAGTATAGAAACTCGCGCCTGGACATACCGCTGCCAGCTTCAGATACAGTTGCTGCTTGAGTTGCCATTAGGCTATTCTCCTGTATGAGGTGGTATTGTTTTTCCTCTTCTCCATCAGCACTTTGTCACCCACGGAACACCAAAAGGGTCTGGGGAACGTGGACGGCTGTAGTTTATAACACAAATTGCGGCTGTCAACCGTTGCTGTATGGGCGGTGGAACCACCGGCCATGCCTGCTGCGTAATGGGCGCTGAGGGACTCGAACCCCCGACCTCTTCGGTGTAAACGAAGCGCTCTAACCAACTGAGCTAAGCGCCCACGTAGCTGAAGACAGATTATAGCTATCGAAATTGATTTCGCCAGCGTAAAATTAGGTTTGTATTTATGTACGAAGATAAGATGCGCCATTTACATCAATGATGGTACCGGTCATGAACTCGGCTCCGGGTGAGGCGAGGAAAAGAACAGCATGGGCGACCTCTTCCGGCCGGGCCACGCGGCCAAGTGGACTCTGGCTGCGAACTGCGTCACCTTGCGGGCCATCCAGAAAGTCGGCCGCCATGTCAGTCTCGACGAAGCCTGGCGCCACCACACCAACAAAGATATTAAATGGTGCCAGATGTTGGGCCAATGATTGGCTCATACTATTCAGACCTGCTTTGCTAGCACCGTAGGCCGGGGCGAGGGGTTCACCGCGAAAGGCGCCGCGTGATGAGACGTTGATAATACGGCCGCCGCCACCGGAAATCATATGACGCGCAGCAAGGTAGCAGACATTAGCTGGGCCGGTGAGATTGGTGTCTAGAATGCGCTGCCAGCTTTCCCGCCACTGGTCATAAGTAACCTTCGTCAAGGGATGATCCTCGAAGACGCCGGCGTTGTTAACCGCGATGTCAAGCGTGCCCAGCTCTTCGAGAACAGTGGCGATCATGCCGGCGACCTGTTCCGGACGGGCGATATCGGCTCGCACCATGATATGCGGGCCGCCTGGAAGCGCGGCCAGGGTCTCTTCAGCGGCGGGTTCATTAAGGTGGTAGTGCACCGCAACGTGGGCGCCGCAGGCGGCGAATTGATGCGCTATGGCCCGGCCAATGCCGCGTGAAGCGCCGGTTACAAGTGCGACCTTTTCAGTGAAGTCAAATGCAGCCATATCAATCAGTCCTTGTTCTAGGAAGGGGTAAGTTCAACAAAGCGCGCTGCCAAGTAGGCGAGCTGGACATCTTGCCGACCCAGCTGCAAGACGCTGTCAAGCGGGTAATCGCGGCGCGGGTAAAGATCGGTTTCCAGAGCCAATTCCGGCAGCAAAAGGCGGTGGCGGCGCCCAGACTGCTCAACGACGATACCCTCGCCCTGCCAGTGTGGCTGCTGCAACAAGTAAGCGAGCGTCCAATGTTCGCGGGAAAGTCTTTCGGCCGTTCGCAGATCACGTCGAGTCAGTTCGCAGGCGGCGATGCGCTCGCTGATCGCCTGTTCCTTAAGCAACGGACGGCCATGTAGGAACGCACGCAGCTGCTGGTGGATGACCAGATCGAGATAGCGGCGCAGCGGGCTGGTCACCTGGGCGTACTGGCTCATTCCGAGGCCACTATGCGGTCCAACTACTGTTGACTGGCGGCTGGGCCGTAGAAGCCGGCGACGGGCAAACATGGATGAAGGTGTGTCACCGGATGGCATCTCAGATGTGGGAGGCTCCTGAATGGTGAAGGGAATAGGAATCTTGTTTTCCTGGGCATATTGGGCCACGGCTTCGCCGGCCATCAACATGGCCTCACGTACAAGATTACGGCTTTGCAGCGGCCGTATTGGGGCAATGTTTATGCGATCTCCTTCAACAGTTACGCGAACCTCCGGCAGATTAATGTCGATCAGGCCGTTCCGCTGCCGCCGGGCGTAATAAGCGGCCGCCATCTGCAGCAGCTGACCCGGCAGCGGCTCATCTAAATGGGTTTCAGCCTCCTCGTAAGTCCAGCGGGTGACCGCTATCCTGGAAGGAATTATCTCTACAGCGGAAAGCCGGCCGTCTGATTCAACGAAAAAGCCGATCGACAATGCCGGGGAGCGTTCAGCGAGACCCAGCCCAAGCTGATGGGTTGCTTCCGGCGGGAGCATGGTTACTGTACCCTCGGGCAAGTACAGATTGGCGCCTCGTGCGCGGGCCTCCAGATCAGCATACGTGCCTGGGTGAATAAGTGCGCCAGCGTCCGCTACGTGGACCCAAAAACGGCCATCTTCTAAACTGATGGCGTCATCCGGATCATGACTGCCTGCATCATCGATTGCCAGCGCTTCAAGATGCGTAAAGTCGCGGCGAGGCTCGTCCGCAAGAGGCGGGAGGACTTCTGAGGCACTGGTCAGTGGCAGGCCGGCGCGCGAAGGATAAGGATTGACAGAGTAATCCCAGAACCCAGTCTGCAGCAGAAAATCGTGGGCGTTTTCGGGAGTTTGTTCCTTGCCTAGAGCGCGCAATACCTGGCTGTGTGGCTGGCGGCCCAGGGCCAGGTCTACAACTTCATCAACGTAAGCGGCATCTTCGTCAATCAGGTGACCGGCATTAGCTCGGGCGACAAATGCGCTCCAGGCTTCCTGTTCCTTCTGCCGCGCAAGACGCGCATCTTTTTCCAATTGGACTGCTTCAGGCGCTGCGGCGATGATCCGATCAGGTTCACCGCCGAAGTAGAGCCCGTCCATTACCATCTGCCAGACGGCCCAAGTTGCCGCAGGTGTATTGTCATTGGTGACCAGGCCAACGAGATCGAGCAGAGTTGTTTCGCTGCCGGCCAGAAGCTCCCAGGCAGCCACGAGATCGGCGAACAGATCCGGAGCCGCCAATAAATCACTCATGCTTTGCAGGGGGCCTGGGTGGAGAAGCAGGATGTCTTTCGGCCGTACACGCAGGCGCTGCTGATCCTGTGTTTCGATCAGGATGCGTTTTTCGCCATTTTCAACTATGCGCGCGGGTCCCTGTTTGTAGAGGACAAGAGCGCCAACAGACGGCCGTGCTGCGGACATGGTTCGATTGTAGGAAGGAAGCGAGGGAACGGTCAAGAAAAAAGCTCCGAAAGCGCGACAAAGCTTTCGGAGCCAGGGTTTCAGGCGTTGCGGGGACCAATAACAATTGGTGGAGTTTGCTCTTGACGAAATAGTTGGGCGATGTGCGCCGAACTGATTAGGCCCAAGTAACGGCCCCCGTCCTCAATGACAGGCAAAGCGTCGCGGGCCTCTTCGACCAGACGTTTCTGGACCGTGAAGAGCGAGGTCTGCAGCGTGACAGGTTTCACGCTGCGATCCATAACGGACGAAACCGGCGTGTAGGCGGGATACGATCGCAAAGCCGCATCAAGCTGTCCGCGCGTCAGGTAGCCGGCCAAGCGGTCACCGTCAACTACAGGGAACGATACCTGTCCGGTGTAAGCAGTAAGGTTGCGCGCTTGCTCGAGCGTATACAACGAGCTCAAGCGGTAGGCGGAAGGCGAGTACGCCTGTTGAACGGAAAATTGGTTCAAAGTGTGCTTGACGCGCGCTTGCTGCGCTTCCTGTCCGGCCGCGGTGAAGATGAAGAGAGCGATGAAAATCAAAAATATGCCGCCATTGAACAGGCCGTAGATGCCGAGTAGTACGGCAGCGACGCGACCGATGATTGCCGCAATGGTGGTCGCTTTAGCGTAGTCCATACGCATGGCGAAGAGAGAGCGCAGAATGCGACCGCCGTCCATGGGGAAAGCGGGAATCAAGTTAAACGCGGCAAGGAAAAGGTTGGAAATGAAGACGTAACTCACCAGCGCCGGCAGCGTCGCGCTGCCAGCATCCAGGAAGGTGTTGACCAGGGCAAAGCCGGTGATACCTAAGGTGAACCCAATGGCTGCGATGACAAAAGCCATTAGGGCATTCACGGCAGGGCCAGCAATGGCGATGACCAATTCCTGCACAGGTTCATCTGGCATGCGCTGCAGCTGCGCCACGCCGCCAATGGGCGATAAGATGATCTGTTTGACCGGCACGCCATATCGGCGCGCGGCAAAGCTGTGACCGAGCTCATGGAGGGTGACTAGGAGGAATAATAAGCTTACGGCCAAGATGCCGAACAGCGCGCCATTCAAACTGCCGAAGACTGATCCAAATTGGTAAGCTGCCCAAAGTAGGATCAGCGGAAAGGTGAAATGGAGGCGGATATCAATCCCTTGGATGGTTAATAGTCTAAAAGATCTACTCATTTTTGCTCGAAAAAAGATGTGTATTCAATAATGCCGGCTTGCCGCCGCTGCATGTATCATAGGCGAAATGCAGCGCAGACATGGTAGCTCTCATATTGTAATCAAGTTGCGTAGGAATCCGGTTAGCAGGATGGATAGAGGCGTTAGAAACCCATCAGAACTGAACAGGCCTTTGGCATTTTGGTGCATTCAACCTGGGTCGTTAGCGAGCGAGCGGGCGATTTCAACCAGCGTAGAGCCGTCGATTAAGGTCATTGGTTTGTCCCGCGCCCAGTCACGCGCTGCCTGCGAGATTTCGGCCGTGGTGACAAGAAATGCGTGGTGGACGCGCTCATGAATCATGGTCCCGAACAATTCGCGCACGATATCGGGGCCAATCGGGTGACGGTAGCGCTTGCACTGGACAATGGCCCGCCGCCCTGGCTGCTCAAGCTCCAGGTCAACACCATGATCACCGCTGCGTCCACGTACGCGGACTTTGTACCCCTTTTTGCGGAAGAGGCCAGCCACATATTGTTCGAAAGCTTTGGGTGTTAGCTGATAAAGATCGTCGGGAGAAAGCGGGAGCGCGTGTGGGGCACGTTCGCGCCTTGCACGCCAATTCAAGAAGAGGGCAATAACCCCTAGGGTCAAGAATGCCGACCATTCGAAGAGGACCAGCAGCTCATTCACTGCCTGGGGCAAGTCTACTAACCAGTGTGGGCGGAAAAGGTAATGAACGAGCAGCCAGGCAGCCAACAAGGCGGCTAGAGCGCCAAGGACAATGGCAGGCATACGCGGCGCGCCGGAGGCCAAAGGAAAGCTGCCAGGAAGTCGAAGCCGCGACTCAAATCGAGCTAACATAAGTCTTGCAACTGAATCAAAATAGGAGCAGTCTGTCAAACCAAGACGCTGTTCGCGCCACTAAGTATATTCTAGCTCAGATTATGTTTAGTTGCCAATCATGGCCAACCGGCATGGAACGGGGCAAAATGGAAAGGCATTCAACAGCGGGGAAAATGACTGTAGAATTTCCCGCACTTGTTTTTGCATAGGGAGAAATGGAGCCAGATGAAACTCAACAGTTCTTCGATGCGTCTATTGCCCGGTTTCGTGGCCCTGATCGTTTTGACCACGCTCAGCGCCGGGGTCCCTGCATTCTGGCTGACGCGCACGCAGTTGGAACGGCAGGCGTGGGAACAGGTTGATAACGCCCAAAGTTCTACGCATTCTCTGCTTGTGGCGGAACGGAATCGGGTGCGGGATCAGCTGGTACTGTTTACCGAACGGCCTACCTTGCAGCAGCTCATCCGGGAACAATCATTTGATGAGCTGCAGCAGTACTTGCAGGAGTTTCAAAACCAGAGCGGTTTGGACCTCTTGATGCTGTGCACGTCCGATGGCCAGTTACTGGCGTCCAGCGACAGCGTGGCTCAGTGCGTTTCCGGTGGTGAAACGGGCTTCACGATCCTAAACGGCCGCCCAGTATTCCTGGCACAGGAAACAGCCGCGAGCGATGCTTCTGGCCGATCTTTGGCGACGGCCACAGCCGGCACCTGGCTCGAGCAGCCGTTCCTTGACGATCTCGTTGCCGCCACGGGGATGCAGCAAAGCATTGTTACGCGGGACGGGCGGCGGCTGGCAAGCAGCTTTGCCGGCGCGGATCTGCTGGCGCCTCTCACTACCACCGAAGCCGGGGAACTTGTCCCGCATCGGAGCCTCAGCGTGGGTGGGCGCACCTATTATGCGGCCTACGCACCGATTCCGGATACCGGTCAAGGAACGGAACTTCTGTACGAGACAGCCCTTGCGGTCGATGATGTGATCGCCACTGAACGAAACGCTTTCCTTATTCTAGCGGTGAGTACGGCAACCGTCGCGCTCTTAGGCTCTCTGTTCAGTATCTGGTTCGTGCGCCAGGTGAACGCTCCCCTGGAGGAGCTGACGGCAGCGGCGGATCTTCTCGGCCGGGGACAGTTAGCGACCCCGATTCCCCTGTTCGCATCTCCGGCTGAGGTCAGGACGCTGGCCGAAGCGCTGAACCGCAGCCAAACCAGCATGCTTGAGGCGCTGCAAGAGAGTTCTGAAGTGGGCGAGCGACTGAATGCGATCTTGCAGTCTATTGTCGAAGGCGTCGTGACTTTCAATACCCAGGGTGAGATCACATTTTGGAGTGAAGGGGCGTCTCAATTGTTAGGCTGGTCTGCAGATGAGGCATTTGGCAGGGCTGTCAACGATCTGTTCTTGCCCGTGGAAGATGATCGCGCGCAGTTTCTGGATCAGATCCCCGCTGCCGGACAGAAGCGGGAGATTGGCGTACAAACACGCAGCGGCAAGCCATTGATCTTGGCGCTCACCAATTCGCAGCTTTCTCCCCCCCACACGGATACGGTTCAGGTGGCGCTTGTCTTTCGCGATGTTACCGAAGAAGAAGCGGTGCGCCGCGTTCGAACCTACTTCCTGGCCAACATATCCCATGAGTTCCGCACGCCGCTCAGCACGCTCATTGCCTCAATGGAACTGCTTCTGGATGAGCGGGAGATATTCTCGCTTGATGAGGTAAGACAGCTTTTACGGCCGATGCATGTTAGTTTGCTCAGTTTACAGACGCTCATCGACAACCTGTTGGAGAGCAGCAGCATTGAAGCCGGGCAGTTCAGGCTGCGCCGGCGAACATTCCATGTACACGAGGCCATTGAGAACGCAGTCAACATCGCACGCCCGTTGTTGGAGCGGCGCAATCAAGCGCTGTCCCTCGCCGAATCGCCGCAGCTTCCGCAAATAAACGGGGATCCGGCTCGTCTAACACAGGTACTGGTCAATCTAATCATCAATGCCAGTAAGTACAGCGCCATCGGGCAGCCAATTGAGTTGCTGCTCACTAGGCAAGGGGATATGCTTCATGTTGGTGTAGCCGACAAAGGTCCAGGCATCCCTCAGGCCGAACAGAGCAATCTCTTTCGCAGTTTTGTGCGCCTGGATTCCGGTGACCAAGAACAATATGGCATTGGTTTGGGTCTCTATGTAGTCAAAACGATTGTTGAGGCGCATGGCGGCCGGGTGGGGGTTGGTAATCAGCCGGAAGGCGGCGCGCTCTTCTGGTTTGATATTCCTTTGTCGCAGGTGGAAGCCGCTCAATGAAGATACTCCTGGTTGAGGACGACCTTTCCCTTTCGGATGTGCTGACTTTTACCTTACGCCGCGCCGGTTATGATGTCATCCCTGCCTACGACGGCATCAGCGCGCTGGAACTTTGGGAGACGGAAAAGCCGGATATGATTGTGCTGGATCTAAACCTCCCTAAGCTAGATGGACTGGCGGTTTGCCGGCAGATTCGCAGGCAGGCGCAGACACCGATCATCATCCTCAGCGTGCGCAGCGGCGATGAAGCGGTGGTGAAGGGGTTAGAATATGGCGCGGATGATTATGTTGTTAAGCCTTTCAGCCCCACCCAACTCGTAGCCCGTATCAAGGCGGTTTCGCGACGGGCGGGAGTAAGCGATACAACCAATGTGCTGGCGCTGGCGGGCATCAGTTTCGACCGTTCGCGAAACGAAGTCCAGCAGGACAATGGAGAGACGTCCCGCCTGACTCCGCTGGAAGCAAGATTGCTGGAGGCACTGATGCTCCATGCCGGGCAGGTTCTTGCCAGTGAAGCGCTGATCGCGGCCGTTTGGGGCGCGGAAGGGGGAGACAAAACGATGCTGAAACAGCTTGTCTACCGCCTGCGCTCCAAAATCGATCCCGCCAGCCCACCTACCTCACTCATCGAGACCATTCCGGGCATTGGTTACTCCATAACTGAGAAGAATTAATCTTTCTGATCCCCACTCCTGGCCGTTAGGCCGCTATTGAGGTTAGCGATGTGGCAGGCCGAATTGTTACCGGCTTGTTACCTTTTTGCTAACCGCTCTGTTACCTCAACCAGCTATCCTTGGCAGTGAAGGACGGCAAAGCAATGACACCTACACTGCAACAAAGTCTCGCTTCAATCGCAATTGATGCATCGCTCACGCAGCGAGTGCCTTATGCCCTATCACGCTACTACATGGCATTACCTCTGGGAGAGGAGAACGGTTCAGTAAGCGTGGCGATGTCGTATCCGGAAAATGTCAACGCGCAGCACGTCTTGAGCCACTTGCTGCAGGCGCGGGTTGTCCCTGTGTTT